>CAXNIK010000141.1:0-8510 GCA_964202115.1 Burkholderiales bacterium | reverse complement strand
CGGGAGGAGATGCTGTGGGGCAATGACGATCCGCTTTTCCCAGCGACCCGCATAGCCGTTGGGCCATCACGGCAATTTGAGGCGGTAGGGCTGGAAAGGGCGCACTGGAGCAGCGCCGCGCGCATCCGCACCATTTTCCAGGACGCCTTCGCCAGCGCCGGCCTGCCGTACTTCAACCCGCACAGCTTCAGGAACACGCTGGTCCGGCTAGGGCAGTCGGTGTGCCAGACACCCGAGGAGTTCAAGGCGTGGAGCCAGAACCTGGGGCATGACAAGGTAATGACGACGTTTCTGAGCTATGGGCAGGTGGAGAGCCCGCGGCAGGGGGAGATCATTCGCGGGCTGGCAGGGCCGCAGGTTGGCAGGCAGGCGGATGTCAGCGAGTTGGCGAAGGCGCTGATGCGGGAGATGCGGGGGGGTGGGTAGATGAAGTTAGAACGGTCGAAACCATACTGGTTGCGGTTGATTGCGGTTGATTCTTTGGTTTGACCAAGCGTTTGGCGCGTCTTGGCCGTGCCAACTTCCATGCATATTCTCCAGACTTAGGGATAAGAAAACTACGCTGACAGTGGCGGGGGTTACATTGAGGGTAACCGCGCATTCGACAAGAGATGCTCAACCAGAGCATCACGTGTTTTCCAAAACTTTTTAGGTAATTCGGAGGGAATCGGGGCTACCCACACTAAGTCGCGAAGACCCTATTTGAGGTACTATTTACGCACACCGGTGTCCACACCGGTGTCCAGTGAGATACCGAATTGCACTTCTAGTTTGGCTTCCACCTCCTTGACAAGACCTGTGCAGATTGATTGTAGCGGCAGAGCTTCTTGGGGTGAGCATCATTCGCGCGTTGCTAACGTGCCTTCGCGCTTAGCAGTTCGGACGAAAGCAGCAAACGGGAGAAACGCATGAACTATCACAACGGACGAGTGGCGATCGTCACCGGCGCCAACAGCGGAATCGGAGAGGCAATCGCCCGGCGCCTGGCGCAAGACGGGGCTACCATCATGCTGGTGGCCCGCAACGCAGCAAGCCTGGAGGCAGTTCGCAACCGTTTTGAAGGGGATGGATTCAAGTCCGGCTGGATATCCATCGACCTTGGCAAACGGGGCGCGCCCGCGGAAGTAATTGCCAAGACAGTTGCGACGTTCGGGCATGTCGACATCCTGGTAAACTGCGCCAGCCTGACGCTGAGCCTGCGGTTCATGGAGATCTCGGACCAGCAGTGGGACGACGCCTTCGCAGTGAAGGTACACGGCGCCATCCGCCTGTTCCGCGAAGCATGGCCGCAGCTGAAGGCCAACAAAGGCATGGTGGTCAATATTGGCGGCATCGGCGCTCGCACGCCGCGGGCCAACCGTGGTATGACTGGCGTCCTCTCCGCCGCCCTGATGGCCGCCACCAAGATCATGGCCGACGAAGGGCTCAAGGCCGGGGTGCGGGTCAACATGATCAACCCCGGCACCGTGGCAACTCCCCGGATCATGGGTGTCCTGAGGGATCGCGCTCGCGACGAAGGCATAACCCTGGATGAGGCCATGGCCCGTCGGCTCGCTGAAATCAGCTCACTGAGGATGGGCCACCCGGAGGACACTGCCAACCTGCTGGCCTACATCCTGTCGCCCCAGGGCGAGATGCTACACGGATCGATCATCGACTTGGACGGGGGCTCCACCAAAGGCCTGTAGTGGCTTGTTTGACATGGTATGCCTACTGTTTAGCAGTGATGCCAAGGTGGCCGGGTCTGCAATTCGGAATAACTCCCCGAATCCGTGAGGTGGATTATCCCTCCAATCACTTCTCCTTAGACGGCACCAAAGACAGATGAGCCCGGCGGCGCCACCTCGGCGTTGTCGGCCGCGAATCGCTTTCTCACCTCCGTCAGGCTGAGCAATTGGCCGACCTCGCGGTTGATGTGGTTCACGATGGCCGACGGCGTCTTGATGGGCGCATACAGGTATAGGTATTGCCCAGTTCGAAACCGGGCACGCCAGATTCGGCAAAAGTCGGTAGATCGGAAAAGTCCTTCATGCGTTCAGTCGCCCCGCGCCCCATCCCCCATGACTTCCTCGAATCTCATTTTGCGTATCTCCTGTAGCACCTGCGTCGGCGTCATTTCGCACCCCTTCGGGCTGACAACCGGACAGATGTTCTGCTACAGAACTGGACAGATCACGAACTCGCAACACACCTCAGAATACTCGCTTGAAACTTTCTGCTTGTAGGCGTAAAAGGTGGCAGTCGTATCTTATTGTCGCAATGTCTCATGGGCAGGCTTATACAGGGGATCATGTGAAATGCGTTATGTGAAAATGAATCTAGGCCTATCGGCGGATGTCCTCAAGGCGGGCCTCATCACAGCCGGCCTCATGCTGCCCTACGGCCTTGCGGGGGCTCAGTCCTTCCCCGCCAAGCCGGTGAAAATTGTCGTGCCCTGGGCGGCTGGATCCAGCGCGGACATTGTCACTCGTCTGGTGTCCAGCGCTATGGGCGTCAAGCTAAGAGGCACGTTCGTGGTCGAAAACAAGGCCGGCGCCACCGGCGCGATCGGCGCGAACAGTGTAGCTACCAGTCCGGCTGACGGCTACACCCTGCTCAGCGTCGCCAATGTGTACATCATGGGTTTGGCGCTGCAGGGCAAGCCGTTCGACTTCAAGAATGAGTGGGCCTCCATCGGCATGATGGCTTTGCCGGCCAGCGTGCTGGTCGTGAACCCGAAAGCCATGCCGGGCGTGAAGGACTTCAGCAGCTTGGGGGCCTTCGCCAAGGCCAATCCGAACATGGAAATTAACTACGGCAGCTCGGGCACGGGCAGCAGAAGCCACCTGGCCATGTTCATGCTGTCCAAGCGTCTGGGCCTGAACTCTACGCACATACCCTACAAGGGCCAGGCGCAGGCCACTACCGACCTTGTGGCAGGGCGCCTGTCGGCGATGATCTTGGACTACGGCGCGAACAAGTCGCAAATCGCGGCCGGCGCGGTGCTGCCGATTATGGTGGTCATGCCCAAGCGGCTGTCCGATCTTCCCGGCGTACCGGTGGCGCGTGAATTGGGTCTGCAGGAGCTGGAATCCATGAATACGACCTTCGGTCTTGTCGCGCCCAAGGGCACGCCAACGGCGATTACCAACCGCCTGTCCGACCTGGTGCGCGACGCCGTCGCCGAGCGCGAAGTCCAGGAGGATTTACGCAAATTCGGCAACGAGCCGCAGTACATGGACTCAGCCACCTACGGCGCATCGTTGGACGATCTCTATGGGAAAATCCTGAAGATCGTGCAAGAGAACAGCATCAAGCCGGATTAAATGACAAAGGACGCCATAAGCACACCCATACACGAGGCGCCGCTGCTGGCCATGCAGGCCGTCGAGCGCCATGTCAAGTCGGAATACACCTGGGACCTCGACCTCGTGGTCGGCACGGTCTGCAAGGATGCCCGCTACGCCATGATGATCAAGCCCGGCACCATAGATGTCATCAACGGCGAGGCCGGGGTGCGCGCTTTTTACGAGCGCGTGCTCAAGAACTTTCATCTGCTGCGCACGGTGCACGTGCTGCAGATCGTGACCGACTGGTACGTGCTGTTCGAATCCAGGCCGTTGAGGCTGGATGTGAATACCAACCAGGTTATTAAAAAGAAAACCATTGTTCTGTTCCCCGTCGCCAACAACCGCATCGTAGGGGAATTTATCTGGGACGCCGACTCGCAGGGGCTGTGGCGGGAAAAGCATTCCAAGCCGGGTGACCAGGACATCGACGAAACGGATGCCTGCCGCGTCATCGACCGCTGGGAAAACGCGCTGCGAAGCCGCAACTACGAGGTGGCCGCGGGCCTGCTGACCGACGATTGCGTGTGGATTGGCAGGGACTACTTCGATGCGGCAGGGCCGCTTGTCGAGCTACGCGGCGTCGAGCGCATACTCGGGCACTTCAAGGCCTGGGACGCGGCGGTGGAAATCGAGTCCTATGCCATCGCGCAGCGCAGCTCCTCGACCTGGTACGGCTTCCTGGAGGAGGCGCAGCGCGTTCGCCTCAAGAAGCCGGTGGCGGGCTTCAAGGCCGGAGGCACGGCGCTGACGCGCACCGCAACCATCATGGGCCTCACCCCCACGGGCAAGATCGAGGGCTTTATCAGCTACGGCGCACCCATGACGGCGGGCGGCTCGATTCCCGACCCTGGCTGCGGCCGGATATCGTGGTCGCGGCCGGGATACGAACTATAGAGCAGGACCTGAAGCTGCACGGCATACGAGTCCTGGTCGCGGACGCTTTCAGCGGTGAGGCCTATCAACACTGAATGGGGGAATGATGGATCGCTATATGATGATTTCGCAGGATTGCCACGCCGGCGCACCCTGGTACATCTATCGCAAGTACCTGGATCCCAAGTATCGAGACGATTACGATCAATGGGTAACCAAGTATATCGGGACGAACGTCGTCACGTCAGAGATGGAGAAACTACTTCCGCATCAGTTCCTCACGATGCCCGAAGCAAGACAGCGCCAATACCTGGAGGCCATGGAAAAGGACATGGGTCATTTGGGCAATTGGGACCCGGTGGTGCGCGCAAAGGAACTGGATCGCGAAGGCATCGCGGGAGAAGTGATCTTCCACGATGGAAGCCAGAAGAATTTTCCCCCTTTTGACCTCGGGTTTGCGCTCCGCGGCAAGCTGCCGATATCGAGTCCGGAATTGCGGCAGGCTGGCTGTAAGGCGCACAACCGCTGGCTCGCGGAGTTCTGCCAGTCCAACAAGGGCCGCCATGCGGGTATCGCCATGGTTACGATGGACGATATTGAAGAGACTGTGGCGGAGATCCGCTGGGCCCGGCAAAACGGGCTGTTCGGAGGAATCCTGCTTCCCGGACTGCAGCTCAGAACGGAAGCGCCTGAAGCCTTCTGGCACCACCCCCGCTACGAACCCGTCTGGCAGATTTGCGAAGACCTTCAGATGCCGGTCAACACGCATGCCACCAACCCGGGTGTCACGTATGGTGATTTGCCTGGTTCACGGCTCATTTCGATGGGTGAAGCCGCGTGGTCAACCTACCGGCCGTATTGGTTTCTGCTTTGGGGCGGCGTCTTTGAACGCCATCCCAAACTTCAATTTTGCCCGACGGAGTCGGGTGGCATGCAGGTGCTGTGGTTCAACGCCTACTTTGACGAATACATCGCCAAGTATCGAAGACCGGAAGAGGTGAAAAAAGCGATTTCGATGAAACCCAGCGACTATTGGCGTCGCCAGTGCTATGTGGGCGCATCGGCGCACTCGACGAGGGCCGAAATCGAGGCCCGTTACTCCATCGGAGTAAACAACATCATGTGGGGCTCGGATTATCCGCATCCCGAAGGCACCTGGCCGGTTTCAATGGAAAGAACCAAAGAACTGTTCAGCGGAGTCCCGGAACAGGAAGTGCGCCAGATGCTGGGCCTCAATGCGGCAAGGGTGTACGGTTTCGACCTCGATCAAATGAACAGAATCGCCGAAAGGATTGGCCCGAAGGTGGCCGATTTTGCCGGGAATAAATCCGCATCAGCCTAGTGTTATGAGTCTTTAATTCGTTGAACATTTATTGCCTTCTGTTGTCTTATGTAAAGTAGACAACGGAGGACTTAGATGAAACGCGGACGGCAACTTGCGGAACTGATACTGAGTGTGACCGAGAACAACCAACTGGCTGAATGGACGCGACGGCACAAGACCAGCCAGGCGTTGGCGCTGCGCTCGCGGATTGTGTTGGCCTGCGCGAAGGGAACTGCCAATAGTGAAGTGGCCAGGCAGTTGCAAGTGACGCCTCAAACAGTAGGCAAATGGCGCGGCCGGTTTATCGATAATCGGCTCGATGGTTTGCTCGACGAGCCACGCCCTGGCGCTCCCCGAAAGATTGACGACGCCCGCATCGAGAGGCTGATCGCCACCACGCTGAACCAATTGCCGCACGGCGCCACTCACTGGAGCACGCGCCTGATGGCGGCCAAGCTGGGGCTTTCTCAGAGCACAGTTGGACGAGTTTGGCGTGCATTTTGGCTGCAGCCGCACCGAGCTGAGACCTTCAAATTGTCGACCGATCCGCTGTTCATCGAGAAGGTGCGTGACATCGTCGGGCTGTACCTTGATCCACCGATTAAAGCCATGGTGCTGTGCGTTGACGAGAAGAGCCAGATTCAGGCATTGGACCGTACCCAACCGATCCTGCCGATGGCCCCGGGCATCCCCCAACGTCGTACCCATGACTATATGCGCCACGGCACCACCACACTGTTCGCGGCACTCGATATTGCCAGCGGCAAGGTGATTGGTGAATTGCATCGACGACATCGCAGCAAGGAGTTTCTCCAGTTTCTGCGTACGATCGATGCCCGTGTTCCTGCTGCCTTGGACGTGCACCTGGTGATGGACAACTACGGCACTCACAAAACCCCGACCGTGCGGGCTTGGCTGGCACGGCATCCGCGCTTTCACGCTCATTTCACCCCTACCTCCAGTTCCTGGCTCAACCAGGTCGAGCGCTGGTTCGCCACCCTGAGCCAGCGCCAGATCAAACGCGGCACGCATCGAAGCACCGTGCAATTGGAGAACGCCATCCGACAATATCTGACCATTCACAACCAGCAACCCAAGCCCTTTGTCTGGTCCAAATCAGCTGACGAAATCCTCGACAGCCTTGCCAGATTCTGTAAACGAATTTCAGACTCACGACACTAGGGTGAGGACCCATGCATCCAAGAATCTCCGTCAACTCGGTCTGCCTCCCCGGGGATTCCGTTTCAGCGGATCTCCAGGCCTGGAAATCAATCGGGGTGCAGACCGTCGGCGTGCACGTTCGCAAGCTCAAGGCGAGCGGCTGGGCATCTTGCATAGAGGTGCTGAAAAGCGCCGGGCTGAGGTTCTCCTCGGTTGTGCATCCCCTGACTCTTCGCCTTGACCAGCCGGCCGCGTGGCCGAAGGAACAAGAGGAATTCAAAAACACGGTTGACATGGCCAAGGCGATCGGCGCGGAGTCGATCTACACAACCAGCGGCTGTCGCGGGGGGCTCGAATGGAAAGATGCGGCACGCGCCTTCTGTCAGCTCATGCGGCCGGTGGTTGATTATGCCAACTCGAGCGGCGTGCGATTTCTCGTGGAGCCGACGACTGCACTTCAAGCCGAGATTTCGATTGTGCACACCTTGCGCGACACGATCAGACTGGCCGAACAGGCCGGAATGGGGCTGAACATTGACATCTACCATTGCTGGACCGATTCGGATCTGCAAGAAAGCATCCGCGCCGGAATTCGAAATACCGGCCTGGTCCAGGTAAGCGACTATGTCCTGGGCGATCGATTCCTTCCGGCCCGTGCGATCCCGGGCGAGGGAGACATCCCTCTCGAACGCATTCTCGGCTGGATGCTGGATGCCGGATACGAAGGCGTATTCGACCTTGAACTGAAGGGCCCCCGCATCGATGCGGCAGGCATACAGCGCGCCTGTGACTGGCTCGAACGATATCTGGCTGGTTCCAGACGATAAATCGAAGCCGAGAATGGCACTTCCCTTAGACATATCCCTAATTTAAGGCGGCATCTAATGCCACCTTGCTACCAAAGGAGATGAGATGGCTGAGTTCGTTCTAATCCACGGTGCTATGCAGGGAGGCTGGATCTGGGGGGCGGTAGCCAAACAGCTGCAAAAGTCAGGTCATCGTGTACTACATCCAAGTCTGGACGGCGCAGGTGAACGCGCGCCGTCTTTGCGTCCCGACATCACTTTAGCCAGTCAAGGGGCGGAGATTGCGCGACTGATCGTTTTCGAAGACCTCCAGAATATTGTTCTCGTGGGCACCAGCACCGGTGGCATGGTGGCCGCAAGCGCAGCTCAGGAGGTCCCGGAAAGAATAGGACGCCTGGTCTTCATAGATGCGCTAGTCCCAGCACCGGGTGAGACCGTGGCGGAAATCAATCGCCGCGCGCCTCGCGATGTGAACGACCTCGCTTACGGGTTGCAACCCAATGAGGTACTCGAGAAAGCCTACCCCGGCGTTGAGCCTCCCGCATTACGCGCTTGGGCTCAGGCACGGTACACACGTCAGCCGCGCATCCCCGTGGACGGGCCCATCGATTTAGAGCATTTCTGGGCGCTAAGTTGGCGGGCAGATGTCATGCGCTGTTCCCGTAGCTCTGATCCCTCAGAGGCTCATCAGCTACGTACTGCGGAACGCTTGAAAGCGAACTACCAGGTATTAGATGCTGGCCATTACCCGATGCTCACGCACCCTGATGTGATAGCTAATTATTTGCTTGGGCGACATTGAAATACATCTGCAGCGTTCACCACGCGATTGACCGCCTGTCGGCCCGGCGATACGGTCGTGCATGGGGAAAAAGGTGGTTTGAGGGCGCCAGCACAAACTGGCAAGTAGTAGTTGGTGGAAGTCCAATACGAGGAAGAAATGGCGAATCACCTTGGCCCCGAGTCATGCGTACTCTCATCGCGAGGTGGGATGCGAAGCGTTGACAGGGGAAACCG
>CAXNIK010000140.1:0-8551 GCA_964202115.1 Burkholderiales bacterium | reverse complement strand
GTCCGTGTCCCGCATCATTGACGGTCTGGTCCAGGGCCTGTTCGGCAAAAGCTGCCGTTGGGTCATACACCCACGTTGTTGCCATGTTGCTCCTCCTTCGTTCGCCTGGTGAAACGGGCGGCGCTGTCGAGCCCGGTCACTCGTGGAATTTTGTTTATTGCTCCAATTGTACGGCGCCCCCTCGCCGGTCAGTAAAATGGGCCCATGTGCGGCCGCTATGTCTCCCCTGAAACTGCCGAGCTGGAACGCCTGTTCCATATCGGGCGTCACAACGGCAATCTCTTCAAGCAGCGCTACAACGTGGCGCCGACCATGGAGATTCCGGTGCTGCATCAGTCGCCGGAGGTGGAGGGTTATGAGCTCTCCTCTGCGCGCTGGACGCTGGTGCCGCACTGGTGGAAGCAGGACAAGCCACCGCGCTTTACCCACAATGCGCGCATCGAGGAGGCGGCCGGCAAGCCCATGTGGCGCGATGCCGTGCGCAGCGGTCGCTGCCTCATTCCCGCCACGGGCTGGTACGAGTGGCAGGAAGTCCAGCGCGTCGATCCGGCCACGGGCGAGCTGAAGCCCGCCAAGCAGCCGCATTTCATCTACCAGCCGGATCGCTCGCTGGCCTGCTTTGCCGGCCTGATGTCGCTGTGGATGCCCCCCGGGAAGGACGAGCCGGTGCTGACCTGCGCCGTGCTCACCGCCGATGCCGCGCCTTCAGTGGCGCCGGTGCATGAGCGCATGCCGGTGGTGCTCGATTTCCACGCCTATGCCGACTGGCTGGATCCGGAGCTGCAGGATGCAGCGCGGGCACTGGCAGTCGCCCGCGAGGGTATGCAGACCGAGTTCGGCCACCATCCGGTGAGCCTGCGCATCAACAGCAAGGCCGACGACGAGGCGCTGTGCGAACCCATATAATCCTTTGTTCCAGGATGATTGTGATCAATTTAAATTTAATACGTTGCTGTACATACATGAACAGCATGATTATT
Source organism: Burkholderiales bacterium (assembly GCA_964202115.1). Lineage (GTDB taxonomy): Bacteria > Pseudomonadota > Gammaproteobacteria > Burkholderiales > SG8-39 > CAIYPG01. The sequence continues at coordinate 7,571 of CAXNIK010000140.1, read as the reverse complement.
ATCTAACTTAATTGAGGCCGAATCCAGGGCCCGAAGCGGTACCGCTTCCAGGAGGATTTCAATATGCATACTGTCAGATTCTTTTTACTGTGCGCTGTCAGCGCAGCCTTGCTGGCGGCCGGCCCGGCATGTGCTCAGGTCTTTCCGACAAAACCCATACGTATCGGCACCGCCGAGGCCGGTGGAGGTTCGGACTTCATGTCGCGCCTGCTCGCGCAGGGACTGTCATCCGGCTCCGGCTGGCAGGTCATTGTGGAAAATCGCCCCGGTGCAGGCGCGGTCTCCGAATATGTCGCCAAGTCTGCCCCCGACGGCTACGTTCTGCTTCTGAACGGCAGCACTATCTGGCTGGGGCCCCTCATGCTGGAGTCGGTCCGGTACGACGCCTTCCGTGACTTCGCGCCGGTGACCTTGACGCACCGGACCAACAACCTGCTGGTGGTCAATCCCGCGCTTGCCGCGCAATCGGTGAAGGAATTGATTGCCCTGGCCAGGAGCGGTGCCAGGCTCGACTACGCCTCCGCGAACCTGGGCTCGACATCGCATCTCTCCGCGGAACTGTTCAACTCCATGGCGGGAATCAGCATGCGCAGGATCCCTTACAAGGGCACGGGCGGCGCGTTGACGGCCGTCCTTGCAGGCGAGGTGCAGGTCATGTTTGCCTCGGCGGCGGCCGCAACGCCGCTGGTCCGCGCAGGCAAGCTGCGCAGTCTGGGCGTCACGAGCGAGCAGCCCTCGGAGGCCTTCCCGGACATGCCGACCGTGGCCGCCAGCCTGCCCGGATACGAGGCCGTGCAGATGTACGGCGTGTTTGCACCGGCAAAGACACCGCCGGCGACTATCAGGCTGCTGAACCAGGCGATGGTGAATGTCATCAAGGCGCCGGAGCACAAGGCTGCGTTCCAGAAGCTGGGCATCGACGCCGTAGGCAGCACGCCCGATTATCTTGCGGCGGCCGTCAAGAACGACTACACGCGCATGGGCAAGCTGATCAAAGAAGCCGGCATCAAGGAAGAGTGAGCGAACCTGTGCAGACGAATTCACCCCTGCCGCTGGAAGGCGTGCGTGTCCTGGATTTCGGCCAGTACATCGCCGGTCCCATGACCGCCATGTATCTTGCCGATTACGGCGCTGATGTGATCCGGGTGGACCCGCCCGGCGGGCCGCGCCATCAGACCGCGGCGAACGCCACCTGGAATCGCGGCAAGAGAAGCATCGTCCTGGACCTCAAGTCTGCGGACGATCTCCGCACTGCGCTGCAACTCGTCAATCAGGCCGACGTGCTGGTGGAGAACTTCCGGCCCGGGGTGATGCAGCGCCTGGGCTTGGGGCCGCGGGAGATGCTGAGCCGCAATGCGCGCCTTGTGTACTGTTCGATTCCGGGTTTTGCCGCGGTGGATCCCCGCGCGGGCCTGAGGGCTTGGGACGGGGTGTTGTCCGCCGCCACCGCATGCTACGCGCTCTATAAACCGCAACGCGGGGACCGTCCCATCTACACCGCCATACCCTATCCCTCCATCTACGGAGCGTTCCTCGCCTCCACCAGCATTGCCATGGCGATGCTGGCGCGCGAGCGCGACGGCCTGGGGCAGCACGTGGAAGTGCCGCTGTTCAATGCCATGTTCAATGCCTACAGCAACCGCGCGCTCAAGGTGTGGAACGGACCGAAGTTCCGCCAGGTGCCCAAGGGCCACTACGTGCTGTGCGCCGATGGCCGCTGGCTGATGTATGCGCCCGGGGACAAGAATATCGGCAAATTCCTGGAGAGCATCTCGCGGGGCGAATTGCACAAGGCCGGGCTGACGCCCGAGGAACTGACGCAGCGTCTGGCAGATGTATTTCTCACGCGAACCGCCGCCGAATGGGAGAACTGCCTCCTCGATCTGGGGATTGAGTGCATGACCTGCCATCCCGGCTCCGAGTGGATTCATCATCCGCAGGCGAAGGCGACCGCCATCATCGAGGACTTCGAGGACCCGGTGCTTGGGCATTTCCGGGGGCCGGGCCTGCACGTGAGGCTTTCCGAGTCGCCGGGGCGCGTGCGCTTTCCCCGGCATGAACTGGATGTGGATCGCGCGCAGATTCTGTCGGAACTTGCGGCATCTACATCCAACGCGGTGGCATCGCAGCAGGCACGGCCACAAGCGGACAAGCCCGGCCCGCTGGCCGGTGTGCGCGTGCTCGACCTGTCGCTGTTCATTGCCGGGCCGACCTGCGGTCGCGTCCTGGCCGAGTTCGGCGCGGACGTGATCAAGATCGACAGTCCTCATCGTGATCAGGTGAACTGGCATTGCGACGTGAACCGTGGCAAGCGCACGCTGCTGCTGGATCTCAAGCAGCCCGAAGGGATAGCCATCTTCTGGCGCCTGGTGGAGGGCGCCGACGTAATACTGCAGAACCAGCGCAAGGGCGTCATGGAGAAAATGGGCATCGGCTATGAGCAGGTGCGCCTGCGAAAACCATCCATCGTCTATTGCTCCATCAACGCCTTCGGGCAGACCGGCCCGGCGGCGAAGCGCCCCGGCGTGGAGGTCATGGCCCAGGCGCTGACCGGGATGCAAAGCCGCTACGGCGGCGAGAAGCCGGCGGTCAATCCGTTCAATGCCTGCGACTTCGGGACGGGCGTCACCAGCGCCTTTGCCATCGCGCTGGCGCTGTTCCATCGGCGCCGCACAGGCCTAGGCCAGCACATCGACAATGCCTTGCTGTTCACTGCCACCATGCTGCAGTCGCCGTTCCTGCAGGACTACCGGGGCAAGCGCTGGGATGAGGTCAGCGGCCAGCAGGCGCTGGGAACAGGGCCACTCAACCGTTGCTACGAGGCGGCTGACGGCTGGTTATTCATCAGCGCGGCAAGACAGGAACTGCAGGCATGCCCGGCGTTCGCCCCGCTGGCCGCGTTGCCGGAAGCGGAACTTGCTCCGGCGCTGGAGCGGCAGTTCAGGGAAAAGCCGGTCCTGGAATGGGTGAGCCTCCTGAACAAGGCCGGCGTGGCCGCCCACGCCGTGGTGCAGGAAGTCATCAATCTCATGAGCGATCCCATCGTGCTGGCGCACGGCCTGAGCGTGACGCGCTTTCACCAGGACTTCGGACCCGTGACCACCACGGGACCCGCCGCCGTGTTGTCGCGAACGCCGATGAATGTCGGCCGGCCTTCGCCGCGGCCCGGCAGCGACGCACTCAGCGTGCTCCAGGAAATAGGCATGGCGGGCGAACTGGAGCGGCTGATCCGGGAGCGCGTCATCGTCGTGGAGGGCGTGCGCGCCCATAGTGGTTAGTGTCTAGGGTGGCCAGCGGCCTGCCGCGTGCCGCTGGCCTGGAAATCAGGCCACGACCACGGCCTTGCCCAGCACCTTGCGGTCCTTGAGGTCGTTCAGCGCGTCGGCAGCACGCGCCAGCGGATAGGAGGCGTGGATGTGCGGCCGTATCTTGCCCGCGGCGAGCCAGGCCATGACATCGTTGAATATCACACCGGCGGCCCTGGGGTCGCGCTTCTGCAGCTCGCGTATGGACATCCCGAGGATGGAGATGCGGTTATGCAGCAGCCAGTTGAGCGGCACTTCCGGAATGCCGGCCGGATAGCCTATGGAGAGGAAACGGCTGTCCCAGGCCATGGTCTTGATCGCCGCCAGCGCGTACTTGCCGCCGACCGGATCGACCACCACGTCCAAGCCCTCGCCCTCGCCCTCGCCCTCGCGTCCCCTGTCCTTGGAGATCTTGCAGATGCGCTGGATCGCTGCTTCGAAATCGGCTTCGAGCGCATAGTTGATGACATGGTCGGCACCGTGAAGTTTGCACAGCGCGAGTTTTTCATCGGTGGAGGCGCAGGCGATGACTTCGGCGCCCATGATCTTCGCGAGTTCCACCGCGGCCAGACCCACGCCGCCGGCCGCGCCCAGCACCAGCACCAGCTCGCCCGGCTTGGTATGCGCGCGCTCGCGCAGGCCGTACAGCGAAGTGGAGTGACTGCCTGCGGCGGCCACTGCGAGTTTCGGATCGACGCCGGCCGGCACCCGGCGCAGCGATGAGGCCGCGCATGCCAGCTCCTCGGCGCAGTTGCCGTTCCTGCCCTGGCCCAGCACGCTGTCGCCGACCTTGTAGTCCGCGACGCCTTCGCCAATTGCCGTGATCACGCCCGCCGCCTCGCCACCCGGGGAAAAAGGCAGCTCGCGCGGATGCGGATGATTGTTGGCGATGACCAGCACATTGGCCATGGACAGGCTGATGGCGCTCACCCTTATCACCACCTCGCCCTTGCCGGGCCTGGGCGATGGCTGTTGTTCCGCCACCAGCACGTCGGGACTGCCGAACTGCCGGCACATGATTGCGAGCATGCGTTTCCTCCAGGTATTAAGCGAGATGCCGGCTATTTTAAGCGGGCCTGCTATCTGCGCCCGGTGTTCAGGATCATCGCCGACAGCGTGTAGTAGGCGCACACGCCCACCAGTTCCACCGTGCGCTCGTGACCGAATTGCACCAGCGCCGCTTGCAGCGCCGTATCCGACACGGTTTTCTTCCAGTGCAGCTCGGTGCAGAAGTCATGGGCGGCCGCCTGCTCCGGCGTCATGCCGGCTGGCCGCTTCCCCTGCTCGAGCTGGGAGATGGTCTCCGGCCTCACGCCCAGCTTGATGGCCTGGGCGGAATGCGATTTCCACATGGTGGCCGCGCCCCAGTATTTTCCGGTGATGGAAATGCAAAACTCGGCTATCTGCGAGGCCAGCGGCGCTTCGAGCCTCAGGTACTCGCTGACGCTTTGCGAGGCCAGGGCCAGCGCGGGTGAGCGCAGGAACACCTGCATGGGAATGCTGACGGACTTGCCGTTGGCGCAAAGTTGGTCGGACGCGGACCGTTGCGCCCCTGACATATGCTCCCGGGCGAGATTGGCCATGGGCGCACGCTGCGGTGCCGGGACCGGCACGGGCATCGGCGTGCTCACCGCAGGCAGTGCCGGACCGGCATGGTCCGCTGCGCCGAGATTGAGGCACATGCACGCCAGCGACTGATAGCCGCACAGGCCGATCAGGTCCACCACGCCGGTCTCGCCGAACGCGCCGGCTGCGGCGAAGTAGGCTGCATCGGAGACTGACTTGTCGCGATGCAACTCAGTGCAGAAGCGAAGGGCCGTTTCCACGGCGCTGGTCGTGGCCCTCGGCGTTCCGCCGCCGGCGATGTCATCGGCGAAGCCCGCATCGAGGCCGGCGGCGAGCGCAAGCGGGCGATGGGCATGCCACAGCGGTGCGCTCGACCAGTAGCGAGCCGTGACCAGCACGGCCAGTTCCCGGATCAGTGCCGGCAGCGAATTGTGCAGGCGCACGCATTGCCCGATCCTCTGCATGCGGATGGCCAGTTGCGGCGAGTGCAGCAGCAGCGTCGCGCAGGGGTCCAGGTGCGCCAGCGCGTCAGCCTGCGCTGCGCCGATGATGGCGAGCTGGGCTGGCGACAGCGTGTCGGGTGCGGGCGGCTCAAGGCGCATGATTGTTACGTGCAGATGTGGCTGGGAGATTGAGCAAGGCGGGTTCGGAAGACGTCACTTGGGCAGCAGCATGTCCACGATGAGCTGCACCATTTCCACGAACGCGCGCAGCATGAGATAGGCGAACGCCGCAACCGCCAGCCCCGCCGCGCCAGCCAGTAGCGATTCAATCTGCCAGGCGGCAATGCCGGCGACCAGCAATATGGCGAGCGCCACCGCGACGGCGATCCAGTCGCCGAAGCGGACCAGGAAATGCAATACGGGATAGGGTGTGCGTTGGCCGCCTTCGTCTTCGTTCATGCGCTGGGTCCTCGCTGTTCCAAGTTGGGTTGGTGCGCGTCATGTCGGCGTCTATCGCACCGACGCGAGTCTTCGCCGCGCGTCATCGGCGTCGTGTTGCGGCGTCGTTGACCGGGCATGACGCCGTGGATAGAATGGTCAGACCTTACGTGACGCTACGCATTGTATGCAAACTCATGGCTTGGGAGAAGCGCTGCCACCAGGTCGCCCGCCAGTCATGAATCCTTTCCGTCGCACTGTCATTGTGACGACTGTGTAGACAGAAACCATGGGCACTACCCGAAAACTCGCGGAATTTGTGACGGACACCTCACCCGGCGATATTCCCGCCGAGGTGATCGAGCAGGCGAAACTCAAGTTCCTCGACACGCTGGGCGTGATGATCGCAGGCTGCCGCCACGACAGCACCCTGGCTGCACGCGGTGTGGCACAGCTGTTGGGCGGAAACGCGCAGGCCTCCATCGTCGGGCACCCGGAACGCACTTCGGTGGAACTGGCGGGCTTCGTCAACGGCGTCGCCGCGCATGCCCTGGAGTACGACGACTACACTCGCCTGGTCACGCATCTGAGCGCAGCGCTGGTGCCAGGCACGCTGGCGCTGGCGGAACACCTGAACGCAAGCGGCCGGCTGGCGCTGGAGGGCTTTGCCGTGGGTTTCCAGGTCGCATCGCAGATTGCAAAGGGCCTGGGTGCCGCGTTGTTCGACAGGGGATGGCATTCGCCTTCGCTGCTGGGTGCATTTGCGGTGGCCGCCACCGGCTCGCGCCTGATGGGATTCGATGCCATGCACACCCGCATGGCCTTTGGCATCGTCGCCTCGGAGGCGTCCGGCATACGCAAGAACGTCGGCTCCATGGGCAAGGCCTTCCACGTGGGGCACGGGGTGCGCTGCGGCATATTCGCGGTGTTGCTGGCAAAGCAGGGTTTCAAGGTTGATCCGGACGCGCTGGAAGGCGTGGACGACGGCGTCTCCGGGCATGGGCGCTTCGGGCTTGCAGAGACCTTTAACGGCCCGGGTAACTACGACCTGTCCATCATGGAGCGCGGCCTGGGCAGCGAGTGGGAACTGGCCTGCAACAACACCATCGTGCGCCTGCATCCGGGGGTGACCGCGCTCGCCTCGGCCATAGACTCGATGATAGATATCACGACGGCCAACGATCTCAGGGCGGACCAGGTTGAATCCATCGTGCTCGAATGCACCGCCCAGGTTGCCAAGATCGGTTCATACAAGGAGGCCCGTGACGGCCACAAGGCGCGCTTCTGTCTGCCCTACAGTATGGCGGTAGCACTGATCGACAGGGAGGCAGGTCTGGGCCAGTACACCGACGAGCGCGTGAATCGCAACGACGTGCAGGAACTGATGAAACGCGTCAGCGTGGTGGTGCCGGAGGACTTCAGGCACCTTCTGGGCGCGTGGACACCGCAGGTGAACTGGGGCCTCATGCGCCTCAGGCTGAAGTTGCGGGACGGCCGCATTCTGGCGGATGCGCGCGATACAGCCAAGGGATGGCCAGAGATGCCGGCTGAATGGAACGACATCGCGCTCAAGTACCGGGACTGCTGCGAGGGCGTGGTTGCCGAGCGGCAGATCGAGACGAGCATGGGCATGATCAACACGCTGGAACAGCAGCAGAACCTTGTTCCGCTTTTGGCCGCATTGAGACCCTGATCAGAGGAGAGACATGATGAACAGCAACGCATTTCACAATCTTCACAATCGCATGTTCACGCTCGGCGCAGCTTGCCTGGCCCTGGGCGCGGCCGTTACCCCGGCACAGGCCCAGCAGAATTACCC
>CAXNIK010000139.1:0-8682 GCA_964202115.1 Burkholderiales bacterium | reverse complement strand
GCCAGGCCGCGCATCAGCGTCATGGCGGCGTGACCGTGCAGATTGACCAGGCCCGGGATCAATGCATGCGCGGGAAGCTGCACATGCTCCCTGGGCGAGAATTTCGCCGCCGCCTCTGGCGTGGGCAGTACCGCGGTGATTAGCCCGTCACGCACCGCCACGCTGTGATTGGATAGAACCAGACCTTCGGGTTCCACCGGCACCACCCAGCGGGCATCAATCAGGCAGTCAACGGTTTCGACAGCAGTCTGCACTAGCGCATGCTCAGGTGGGTCCGCAGGCATGATACCAGTGGCCCCGGAGACGGTGCTTTCGGTGCACTGTTGAGGGCGCGGGTCGATGCGCCCAGATATGGCCTGCAAACGAGCTCGGAAGCGGTTTTAAGCTCGCCTGTGGCATGCGTTAGCTGTTAAAATTTCGATCCCTTATAACGCTCGCCTGTGCCCCGCCCAGCCGGTCAAAAACTGTGCTGCATGCGGCTCTCGGCCGCATCTGGATCACCATCAGCATGGATCAGTTCGCAAAAGAAACCCTTCCCGTCAGTCTTGAAGAGGAGATGCGCCGGTCCTACCTTGATTACGCCATGAGCGTGATTGTCGGCCGCGCCCTGCCCGATGTGCGCGACGGACTCAAGCCCGTGCACAGACGGGTGCTTTTTGCGATGCATGAATCCAACAACGCCTGGAACCGGCCCTACGTGAAGTGCGCCCGAGTGGTGGGCGAGGTGATGGGTAAGTACCACCCCCACGGCGACTCCGCGATTTACGACACCCTGGTGCGCATGGCGCAGGATTTCAGCCTGCGCTATACCCTGATCGATGGCCAGGGCAATTTCGGCTCCATAGATGGCGACAACGCTGCGGCGATGCGCTACACCGAGTGCCGGCTGGATCGCATCACCTCGGAGCTGATTGCCGACATCGACAAGGAGACTGTCGATTTCGGTCCCAACTACGATGGCAAGGAAAACGAACCGCTGGTGCTGCCGGCGAAGTTTCCCAACCTGCTGGTCAATGGTTCGGCCGGCATTGCCGTCGGTATGGCCACCAATATTCCGCCGCACAATCTGTCAGACGTGATAGAAGCCTGCCAGCGGCTGTTGCAGGCACCACAGATGGGCATAGATGAGTTGATCGATATTGTTCAGGCGCCGGACTTTCCGACCGCCGGCATCATCTACGGCGTGGCAGGCGTGCGTGATGGCTATCGCACCGGGCGCGGCCGGGTGGTGATGCGGGCGCGCACGCATTTCGAGGATCTCGAAAAGGGCAGCCGCCAGGCCATCATTGTCGATGAGCTTCCCTATCAGGTGAACAAGAAGGCGCTGCTGGAGCGGATTGCCGAGCTGGTGCGCGAAAAGAGGCTGGAGGGCATTGCCCACGTCCAGGACGAATCGGACAAGTCCGGCATGCGCGTGGTGTTCGAATTGAAGCGCGGCGAACTGCCCGAAGTGGTGCTCAACAATCTGTACAAACAGACCCAGCTGCAGGATACCTTCGGCATCAACATGGTGGCGCTGGTGGACGGCCAGCCGCGGCTGCTCAACCTTAAGGAAATGCTCCAGTGCTTCCTTGCGCATCGTCGCGAGGTGGTTACCCGGCGCACGGTATTCGAGTTGCGCAAGGCGCGCGAACGCGCCCACATCCAGGAAGGCCTGGCGGTGGCATTGTCCAATGTGGACGAGATCATCGCGCTCATCAAGCAGTCGCAAACGCCGCCTGAAGCCAAGGCCGCATTGATGGCCAGAGCCTGGCGCTCGGCGGTGGTGGAGGAGATGTTGTCGCGGGCCGGCTCCCGTGCTTCGCGTCCGGACGGGCTGGCGGAGTTGTTTGGCTTGCGTGATGGCGGTTATCACCTGTCCGATGCACAGGCCCAGGCTATTCTGGAAATGCGCCTGCAGCGGCTTACCGGCCTGGAGCAGGACAAGATCGTCGCCGAGTACAAGGAGTTGCTGGAGAAGATCACCGACTTCCTGGACATCCTCGCCAGGCCGGAGCGCATCACGCAGATCATCACCGATGAGCTCAATGCCGTTCGGCTGCAATATGGCGACAAGCGCCGCAGCGAGATCGTCATCAATGCCGAGGATCTGTCGATGGAGGATCTCATCGCGCCTGAGGACGTGGTGGTGACCTTCTCGCATGCCGGCTACGTCAAGTCCCAGCCGCTGGCCGATTACCGCGCCCAGCGTCGCGGCGGTCGCGGCAAGCAGGCGGCGACGACCAGGGAGGACGATTTCATCGACCGCCTGTTCATCGCCAATACCCACGACACCATGCTGTGCTTCTCTTCGCATGGCCGTCTGTACTGGCTGAAGGTCTACCAGGTGCCGCAGGGCACCCGCACCAGCCGCGGCAAACCCATCGTGAATCTGTTCCCGCTGGCAGAGGGCGAAAAGATCAGCGCGGTGCTGCCCATCAAGATGTACGACGACAATCACTATGTTTTCATGGCCACCACCATGGGCACGGTGAAGAAGACTCCGCTCTCGGCATTTTCCAATCCACGCGAGCGCGGCATCATCGCGGTCGAGCTGGATGAAGGCGATCACCTCATCGGTGCCGCCATCACCGACGGCAAGCACGATGTCATGCTGTTCTCGGATGCCGGCAAGGCGGTGCGCTTCGAGGAAGAGGACGTGCGGCCCATGGGCCGGCAGGCGCGCGGGGTGCGCGGCATGATGCTCGAGGAGGGCCAGCGCGTGGTGTCCATGCTGGTGGCCGGCGATGAGGAGCAGACGGTGCTCACCGCCACGGAAAACGGCTTCGGCAAGCGCACGCCCATCGCCGAGTACACGCGCCACGGCCGCGGCACCAAGGGCATGATCGCCATCCATACCAGCGAGCGCAATGGCAGGCTGGTGGGCGCGGTGCTGGTGGATGACCGCGACGAAATCATGCTCATCTCAAATGCCGGCGTGCTGATACGCACCAGTGTTCAGGACATCCGGGAGATGGGGCGCTCGACCCAGGGCGTGACCCTGATCAATCTTGATCCGGGCACCATGCTGGCAGGCGTGGAGCGCATCAGCGAGACCGAGGATGAGAACGGCGGTAACGGTGCCAACGGCAATGGCAATGGTAATGGCCATGACGGGGTTTCCGTTGCGCCAGCCGATGCTGCCGAGGACATCGGCAGCGATCCTTCGGAACAGGATGACGGCAACGGTGCCGGAAGCGACGAAAATCCGGGCGGCGGCACGCCGCCCACCACTCACTAGCATTAGGACAGACATGGCAAGAGCAATCAACTTCAGCGCCGGACCCGCGGCGCTTCCGGAAGAGGTTCTGAAACAGGCGGCGGACGAGATGCTCGATTGGCACGGCTCGGGCATGAGCGTCATGGAAATGAGCCACCGCGGCAAGGAGTTCATTGCCATCCATGCCGAAGCCGAGGCAGACTTGCGCGAGCTGCTGGCGGTGCCCAAGAACTACAAGGTGCTGTTCATGCAGGGTGGTGCCATCGCCGAGAATGCCATCGTGCCCATGAACATGCTGCGCGGGCGCAGCGTCGCCGACTACGTCAATACGGGCGAGTGGTCCAAGAAGTCCATCAAGGAAGCCAAGAAGTACTGCACGGTCAATGTGGCCGCCTCGAGTGAAGACAGGAATTTCAGCTACATCCCGGCATTTGATACCTGGAAGCTGAGCAAGGATGCCGCCTACGTCCATATCTGCTCCAACGAGACCATAGGCGGGTTGGAATACCACTGGGTGCCCAATACCGGCGAAGTGCCGCTGGTGGCCGACATGTCCTCGCACATCCTGTCGCGTCCCGTGGATGTTTCCAGATACGGGCTGATCTACGGCGGCGCGCAGAAAAACATCGGTCCCGCCGGCCTCACCATCGTCATCGTGCGCGATGATCTGATTGGCCAGGCATTGCCGGTCACGCCTTCGGCATTCGACTACAAGCAGCAGGCGGACAATGACTCCATGTTCAACACCCCGCCCACTTATGCCATCTATATCGCCGGGCTGGTGTTCAAGTGGCTGAAGAAGCAGGGCGGCCTGGCCGAGATCGAAAAGCTCAACATCGCCAAGTCCAAACTGCTCTATGACTACCTGGACGCCAGCAGGTTTTTCATCAGCCCCATCGACCGTCAGGACCGCTCGCGCATGAACGTGCCCTTCAAGCTCAAGGACGAGTCGCTGGATGGAGAGTTCCTCAAAGGCGCGGAGGCGCGCGGCATGGTGCAGCTGAAGGGGCACCGCGCCGTCGGCGGCATGCGTGCTTCCATCTACAACGCCATGTCCATGGACGGTGTCCAGAAGCTGGTGGATTACCTGCGCGAGTTCGAAGCCAGGCGCACTTGAGCGGCATCAATACCGCTGTACCGAACAAAGAACGGAAAAGAATATGACTGCTAGCTACAACATTCTTGTGCTTAACCAGATATCGCCTCTGGGACTGGAGCTTTTCCCCAAGGACCGCTATGCCGTGAGCAAGGATGCGGCCGCACCCGATGCCGTCCTGGTGCGCTCGCATGACATGCACAGCATGACCATACCCGACTCGGTGCGCGCCATAGGGCGGGCCGGCGCAGGCACCAACAACATACCCGTGCCGGCCATGACTCAGCGCGGCGTGCCGGTGTTCAATGCGCCCGGGGCGAACGCCAACGCGGTGAAGGAACTGGTGCTGGCGGGCATGCTGCTGGCGGCGCGCAATATCGTGCCGGCACTGCAGTTTGTGGGCGCGCAGTCCGAGAAGGACGACAAGAAGCTAGCCAAGATCATGGAAGACGGCAAGAAGGACTTTGCCGGCTTTGAGCTGCCGAATAACACGCTGGGCATCATCGGCCTTGGCAAGATAGGCAGCCTGGTGGCCGATACTGCCATCAAGCTGGGCATGAATGTATTGGGCTATGACCCCGAGATCACCGTGGATGCCGCCTGGAGTCTGCCCTCGCAGGTGAAAAAGGCCAACTCCATCGCCGAAGTGCTGCGCAACAGTCATTTCGTCACGGTGCACGTGCCGCTGTTCGAGGCGACTCGCGGCCTGATCAACGCGAAGAGCATCGAGCAGATGCGTGAAGGCGCGGTGCTGCTCAATTTCTCCCGTGATGAAATTGTCGATGCCGGGGCCGTGGGTGAGGCACTGGCGGCGAAAAAGCTGAAGTACTATGTGACGGATTTTCCTGCAGCAGATCTGGCAGGAAATCCCGGGGTCATCGCGCTGCCGCATCTGGGCGCTTCCACCGGCGAGGCCGAGGACAATTCCGCGGTCATGGTGGTGCAGCAGGTGATGAACTACCTGGAGAACGGCAATGTGCAGAATGCCGTCAATTTTCCCAATGTCATGATGCCGCGCGAAGCACCTTTTCGCCTGGCCATGGCCAATGCCAATGTTCCCAACATGGTGGGACAGATTTCCGGAGCGGTGGCGGCGGCGGGTCTCAACATCCACAACATGCTGAATCGCTCCAAGGGCGATCTGGCCTACACGCTGGTGGACGTCGACAGCGCCGTGAAGCCCGAAGTCATGGAGGGTCTGCGCAAGATCGCCGGTGTGCTGGCCGTGCGCTACCTTCCCAGCGTCTGAAGCAGGCGCGCTACCCGCGCGGGTTTTATCGTCATGGCAAGACGCCGGGCCACGGACTGCGGATGGATGGGGAAAGATTTACACTGAAGACCATGTTGTCCACTCCTTCACACGAGCAGCGCTTGCCTGTCGCCTATCTCGGTCCCGAAGGGACTTTCTCGGAAATGGCGATGGTGAAGCATTTCGGTTCCGTAACGGACGGAATGCCCTGCGCCTCCATAGACGAGGTATTCCGCAAGGCCGAATCCGGCGGTGCCCGGCATGCCGTGGTGCCCATCGAGAATTCCTCCGAAGGCGCAATCGGCCGCACCATGGATCTGCTGGTATCCACACCGCTCAGCATCTGCGGCGAAGTGGTGCTGCGGGTGCGCCAGAACCTGATGGCGAAGAACGAAGCCGCTCCCGGCAGCTTTGCACGCGTCTACTCCCATCCGCAGTCGCTGGGCCAGTGCGCCGCCTGGCTGGTGCAGAACATGCCCCGCGCCGAGCGTGTGCCGGTGGCCAGCAATGCCGATGCCGCCGTGCGGGTGATCGATGAGCCAACGGCCTGCGCCATCGGACCGGAACTTGCCGCGCAGCGATATGGGCTCAAGGTGCTCGCCGCCGGCATCGAGGACGATGCGCGCAACATGACGCGCTTCCTGGTGCTGGGCACGCAGCTCACCGGCAGCACCGGCTCGGATCGCACTTCCATGGTGATGTCCGCGCCCAATCAGCCCGGCGCAGTACTCGAATTGATCTCCCCCTTTGCCCGCAATGGTGTGAGCATGAGCCGCATAGAATCGCGGCCGGCGCGCACCGGGCAGTGGGAATACCTGTTTTTTATCGACATCGAGGGCCACCAGGACGATGTTCCGGTGAAGCAGGCCCTGAATGAAGTGCGCATGAAGGCGCCTTTTCTTAAAATCTTCGGCAGCTATCCTGCTGCCAGAACTTAGGTATTGCATGGACCTCATAGAACGCTCGCCGGCCTATATCCGCGCTATCGCTCCGTATCAGCCCGGCAAGCCCATTTCCGAACTGGCCCGGGAGATGGGGCTGGACGAGCACAGGATCATCAAGCTTGCCTCCAATGAAAATCCGCTGGGGCTCTCGCCGCGTGCCAGGGCAGCGATCGAGCAGGCTCTGGACGATCTCACGCGCTACCCCGACGGCAATGCCTTTGAGCTGAAAGCCGCGCTGTCGCGGCGCTATGGCGTGAAGCCCGAGTGCATGGTCATTGGCAATGGCTCCAATGACATCCTGGAACTGGCAGCAGGGGCCTTCCTGACGCCGGGATCGTCCGCCGTGTATTCACGTCATGCCTTTGCCGTCTACCCATTGGCGACGCAGGGCAGGGGCGGCAGGGGAATTGTGGTCCCGGCCAATAATTATTGTCATGATCTAGATGCCATGGCAGAAGCCATAAGATCAGACACAAGGATTGTATTCATCGCCAATCCCAACAATCCGACCGGGACGCATCTCACTCCAGCGGCGCTTGAGGCCTTCCTCAAGCGCGTACCGCAGGACGTGGTGGTGGTGCTGGACGAGGCCTATAACGAGTACCTGCCGCCCGAGGCGCGCTCGGACAGCATCGCCTGGCTGCAGAAGTACGGCAATCTGATCATTTCCCGTACTTTTTCCAAAGCCTATGGCCTGGCTGGTTTGCGCGTTGGTTATGGATTCATGGCCCCGCAAATCGCCGACCTTCTGAACAGGCTGCGCCAGCCTTTCAATGTGAACAGCCTGGCGCTGGCTGCGGCGACCGCAGCCCTGGATGACACGGATTTTGTGCGGCAAAGCTACGAACTCAACCGCCAGGGCATGGCGCAGCTGGAAAAGGGCTTTCGCGCACTGGGTCTCGCCTGGATCAAGTCCTACGGCAACTTCATCAGCTTCGAACTGCCGCGCAAGGATGGGCAATCGCAAGGCGGGCGGGTCTATCAGGGACTGCTCAAGCTGGGCGTGATCGTGCGCCCGGTGGCCGGATATGAGATGCCCGATCACTTGCGTGTGACCATAGGCACCACCGAGGAGAATCACATTTTTCTCGCTGCCTTGAAAAAGGCCATGGCGAGCTGATGCCGGCCCTGCGCATCTCCCGGATGGTTGTCATCGGCACCGGCCTGATAGGCGGTTCCTTTGCCCTGGCCCTGAAGCGTGCGCAAGCGGTGGGCGAAGTGATTGGCATAGGCCGCCGCCGGGAAACCCTGGAAGAAGCAAAGCAACTCGGCGTTGTAGATCAGATCGGTGACTACGATGCGGCCAGCTTTGCCGATGTCGACATGGTGCTGGTGGCCACCCCCGTGGGGCAGATGCGCACGGTGTTCTCCGCCATTGCGCCGCTGGTGCCCCGGG
Organism: Burkholderiales bacterium; assembly: GCA_964202115.1. Lineage (GTDB taxonomy): Bacteria > Pseudomonadota > Gammaproteobacteria > Burkholderiales > SG8-39 > CAIYPG01. The sequence continues at coordinate 798 of CAXNIK010000139.1, read as the reverse complement.
ATGCGGTCATCACCGACGGCGGCAGCACCAAGCAGGACGTGGTGGCGCTGGCACGCGAATATTTCGCATCCAGCATGGACCGCTTCGTTCCGGCACATCCCATCTCCGGCACGGAAAAAAACGGTCCGTCGGCGGCGTTTGCCGAGTTGTATCAGGGCCGGCGGGTCATATTGACTCCTTTGCCGGAAACGTCCACGGCTGCCGCCAGCCTGGTGCGCGCGGCCTGGGAAGCCTGCGGTGCCAGGGTGAGCGAACTGCAGCCGGATGTGCACGATGCCATGCTGGCGGCGGTGAGCCATCTGCCGCACCTGCTGGCCTTCGCACTCGTGGATGAGCTGGCCGGACGCGACAACGGGCAGGAGCTGTTTTCATTCGCCGGGGGCGGTTTTCGCGACTTCACCCGCATTGCCTCGAGTAATCCGGAAATGTGGCGCGACATCTTCCTGTCGAACCGGGAGGCGGTGGGCCGCGATCTGCGGCATTACCGGGACAAGCTCGCGCAATTGCAGAAGCTGCTGGATGCCGGTGATGGCGCAGCGCTGGAAGCCGTGTTCAAGCATTCACAATCGGCGCGGGAGCGCTGGCTGCGCAAGGACTAGGGTCGTGGACTTTCTCGACATAGGGCCAATTGCCCGGGCGGCAGGCAGCGTGCGCATTCCCGGATCCAAGAGCATTTCCAACCGCGTGCTGCTGCTGTCCGCGCTCGCCGATGGCGACACCCTGGTACGCGATGCGCTGGAGTCGGAAGACACCGGTGTGATGATCACCGCGCTGCGGCAGCTTGGCGTGGAGGTGCGC
>CAXNIK010000138.1:0-8732 GCA_964202115.1 Burkholderiales bacterium | reverse complement strand
GTCGCGCACACCGGGCAGCATCCGCAAGCCGCCACCCTCGCTGGGCGAGGACACCGAGACGGTGTTGAAGCGCCTGGGCTATTCCGATGCCGACATCGCCAAGCTGCGCGCGGCCGGCGCCATGGGCAGCGGCAAGGTCGAGGCACACTGAGAAAGGAGATTCCCATGCGTCAATCAGTTCTGTCATTCCTGGCCGCGCTGCTCCTTGCAGCAGCAGTCCCGGCTCTCGCCCAGTTCCCAGAGAGAACCATACGCATCATCGTGCCCTTCGAGCCGGGCGGTGCCAACGACATCATGGCCCGGGTTACAGCACCACTGCTGGGTAAAGCCGTGGGACAGTCGGTGATCGTCGAGAACCGGCCGGGCGCGGCCGGCAACATCGGCATGACCGCCGTGGCGCGCGCCCCGGCCGACGGCTACACGCTGCTGTTCACCGCCGGCGGCGCCACGCAGAATCCGGCGCTGTATCGCAACCTCAACTACGATCCGGTCAACGATTTCACGCCGGTGGCGGTGCTGGGCTACGGCCCGCACATCTTCGTCACCAACGCCAAATTGCCGTTCACCAGTCTCAAGGACGTGGTCGAGTTCGCCAGGAAGAATCCCGGCAAGCTGAACGCCGCCGCCGGTGGCGCAACGACGCGGCTGGAAAGCGAGATGTTTCAGTTGCAGAACGGCATCAAGGTGGAAATCATTCCCTACAGCGGCACCGGCCGCGCCTCCACCGCCGTGCTCGCCGGGGAGGCCGACTTCGTCATCATGGACACCTCCCCCGTGATCTCGCTCATCAAGGCCGGCAAGTTGAAGGGTCTGGCCATCATCGGCGAGGAACGCCATCCGGCACTGCCCGATGTGGCCACGGCCAAGGAGCAGGGCTTCCCGGATTTTCTGGGCGGCATCACCTTCGGCGCCTATGCCCAGATGAAAACGCCTCGCCCCGTCCTGCAGTCGCTCAACACCACGCTCAACAAGGTCATGCTCTCGGCCGAGATGAAGCAGTGGTTCGACAAGGTGGGCGCCAAGCCTGTCACCATGAGCCTGGATGAGGCGCGCGCCTGGTACCTGAAGGAACTTGCGGCGTGGAAGGACGTGGTGACCAAGGCGGGAATAGCGCTGACTGACTGATTACTGCGAACACATCCAGGAGAATAGCCATGAACAACCTGCCCTCAGTCGCAATGCTCGCCGCCACGCTTGCCCTCGCTGCAGCCGACCCCGCCCGCGCCGACTGGCCCGAGAAGCCCATACGCGCCATCGTGCCCTTTGCCCCGGGCGGCGCCAACGACGTGGTGGGCCGGGTGATGTCGCCGGAGATATCCAAGTTGCTGGGCCAGCCGGTGATCGTCGAGAACAAGCCCGGAGCGGGCGGCAACATCGGCCTGGACTACGTCGCCAAATCCAAGCCCGACGGCTACACCATTCTCTACAGCGCCACCGCCTCCACGCAGAACCCGGCGCTGTATCGCAACCTGCCCTTCGATCCGATCAAGGACCTGCAGCCGGTGGCCGAGGTAGCCCAGGCGCCCTACGTGATCCTGGTCAATCCCAAGCTGCCCTTCAAGACCGCCCAGGACCTGGTGGACTACGCGCGCAAGAACCCGGGCAAGCTCAACGCCGCCTCGGGCGGCCTCGGGACGCAGCTCTCGGTGGAGATGTTCAAGATCAAGAACAAGATCACGCTGGAGATCATTCCCTATCCAGGCACGGGGCCAGCCTCGGTGGCGGTGCGCACCGGCACCGCCGATTTCGCCATCATGGACACCTCGGCCTACACCGGCTTTCTCGCCGCCGGACAGGTGAAGGCGCTGGCGGTGGCCGGCGAAAAGCGCCTGTCCTCCCTGCCCGATGTGCCCACCACGCGCGAGGCCGGCCTGGGCGACTACCTCGCCGGCACGCTCTTCGGCATCTACGTCCAGGGCGCCACGCCGCGCGACATCGTGGAAAAACTCAACGTCACCGTGAACAGGATCATCGTCACCCCCGAGATGACCGAACGGCTGAGGAGGCTGGGCAGCGAACCCAACCCCAAGAGCGTGGATGTGTTCACCAAATTCGTCCACTCCGAGATCGCGGCGTGGAAGGTGATCGTCAAGCAGGCGAATATTCCGTTCGTGGATTGAGGCTCGGCTGACTATTGATATCGTTTTTCAATATGATTCGTCTATGGTATAGCCTTAACGAATATATTGTTATCAAAGGCTTTCGGAATATGACAGCTTGCCGGACCAGATGATCGCATCCAGCCTCAGAACAATACGTCAGATTTCCGAGCTCACCACTTTGAGCCCAAGATGCCGTTCGAACGCATCAAAGTCCTGGTCGGAATGCAGTAGTTCAAATCCACTCTCGATGCAGCGAGTCGCGATGATCGTGTCAATCGTCTTGCGAACAGTGACACCAAGGTCCCGAAGTATCCTGAAGTTCCTGGCCGCCTGAATCGCGATTTCTTTACCGACCAGTTCCACAAGAGTGAAGTCTTCGAGCGTTCTTCGCACCAGGTTGAACTCCCGATCATCGCGCACGCCTTGCAGCACTTCAGCCATGATGAGATCACCCACCGCAAGCCGTGTCGAACCCAGCAGCGAATCCAGTTTTTCAACCTGCGGTGTCGGCGCCCCGCGGAAGAAGTCGATCCAGACACTCGAATCGACAAGAATCACCTGTCGGTCCTCATCGCCTCCAGGTCACCTTCCCAGGTAATCTTGCCCCGGAGCTGCCTGGCTTTCTCTTGCCTGCCCAACTGAATCAAGGTGCGAAGACCCAGCTCAACCGCTTCCCGCTTGGTCTTCACTCCAGTGGTGCGCAGCGCGTCCTTCATGAGCTTGTCATCAATCACGATATTCGTTCGCATAGTGTGTACCTTTTAATTTTATATACACATCATAGCACTCGATACAGAAAGGCCGCTTTCACAGAGGCTGTGTGTTTGTACCGTACACTAACGCATTGATTTCAGGCATGGTTGACACCTGTCGAAAATGAAACTTAACCCTTCAATTCAGCCGACCTCGCTCACATAAGAAATCATCCCCCTCCGCCAATGAACGAGTTCTTCTTTTCCGCTCTGTCGTTCGGTTTGGCTGCGGGCATCAAGCCGGGGCCGCTTGGCATCGTTGTGATTCAGCAAACCCTGTCGAGAGGTCTGCCAGCCGGTGTTCGGGCCAGTCTGGCTCCACTGATTACCGACGGCCCGATCATCATTGCCGCGCTCTGGCTTCTTTCGAAATTCAAAAGCATCGATCTGCTTGCCGCCGCCATGAGTCTGGCTGGTGGAATCTATCTGCTTTGGCTGGCGACGAAGATGTTTCGTGTTCGCGACATTTCATTGTCGGAAAAGCTTCGGTCACAAGGCTCGCTTGCAACGGCCGTCAAGGTGAATCTCCTGAACCCCGGCCCCTACCTCTTCTGGTTCACAGTGGGGGGAAGCTACATCATTCGCGGCACGGCTGTTGAGAGTGCTGTCTTCGTAGTAACGGCCATCGGAGCGCTGATAGCCTCGAAAGTCGCTGTGGCCGTCCTTGCTTCGAGGTTTCTGCCAGCCCTTGAGAGCCGTGGCTACCTTCTTGCCATGAAGTTCCTGGCTGCCACGATGGTCAGCTTTGGCCTGCTTTCCATCGTAAGAGCGGCTGAGCTGGGCTTTTCAGGTGCATACGATTTCTAATCGGGCAAGGGCTGGCTTATAACCGGCCCTCCCCACACCACCCGGCATGCGGATCCGCACCGGGCGACTCATCAAAAATGGGGCTTGTCCTGGCAGATCACGCCGATCGCTCTGACCAGGGCGATCACCGATCCCGATCCCGCCGCAGCCAAACGCGCGTTCGATGCAATGATGGAGATGACAAAGATCGACATCGCTGCAATCGAGACGGCGCGCCGTGGTTGAAGTCCCAAGTGATCCTTTCCCACGCGCCGACCGGGACGAGTAGCATGAGCATCTTCAAAGGAGCATGGCATGGCCACATCTGACAAACCGGTCGAACCCACCCTCGTCTCGTGCAAGATGTGCCTGAAGGAGGTGCCGACAACTGAAGCCAGGAGCCCGGAGGCAGCCGACTACTTCGCGCATTTCTGCGGGCTGGAGTGTTTCGAGAAGTGGAATATCCAGGGCGGAAAGCCAAAGGAGCCGGTCGAAAAGCCGGTCTCGTAGGGCCTGGTTATTGGCGAGCATCCTCGAGGGTCTTCTCGGCCCTGACGCGCAGCATGACCAACTGTTCGATGATCTCCTTGTTCTGAACGAAATTGGCCGTTCCATCGGCCGACGGGCGCAGGCTGTCTCTGGCCCTGGCGATGATTTCAAGCATCTCCTGTGCGACCTCGAATCTTGGATCGGCCGGCATGATCGGGCCCGCGTATTCTTCGTGCTCGTCGAGCCACTGCCTCAGATTGTCCAGGTCAAAATCATCCATAAGAGTACCTTTATCAGTGGACGGGTCATGTGTCTGTTCGGCAGCGCACTCTGTTGGCTTGGGCCGCCATTCCCCCAGCCATCCGCGGCAGGGGCGACGCCTTGACGGGCCGCGGCTGAAGTTCAAACGCTGGATGTCAGCGCCTTCCTGCGAAGTTATCGTACGGATACGTACGGAAACAGGCTCCTGATGAGTGTAGGCTTGCTCCACACCAGCTCTGAGAAGTGGAAGTTGCATTCAATGAAAACAAACAGTCCGCCCAAACGCTTCTCGATGATTCGGGAATTCCAGCTGGCAGACTGGTTTACCCTGGGCAATGCCGGCTGCGGCACCGGGGCGCTGTTTTCCATGATGAATTACCTTCAATCAAACGACGTCCGGCACATCTACTTTGCGTGCGCGCTCATCTTCGCCGCAATGATATTTGACGTTCTGGACGGCCGTATCGCGCGGTGGCGGCAACAGTCGTCATTGATGGGTCAGAAACTCGATTCGCTCGCCGATGTCATCTCCTTCGGCGTGGCGCCGGCAGTTATTGCCTATGGCTGCGGCATGCAGGGCCTGTACGACCGCATCGTGCTGGTCTGCTTCGTCGCCTGCGGCGTGTCGCGCCTTGCCCGGTACAACGTCACTGCCGCAGCCCTGTCCGAGGGAACGAACAAGGTGAAGTACTTTGAAGGAACGCCGATACCCACCTCCATTCTGCTGGTGGCGGTGCTGGCGCTGGCTGCCTGGTTCGGCGCGGTGCGCCAGGACCTGTGGTTCGGTGAAATCACCCTGCTCGGTTTTACGCTTCATCCGCTCGTGCTCATGTTTGCAGTGTCGGGCTCACTGATGGTCAGTCGATTCCATATTCCCAAGCTGTGAAACGCGGCACTCGACGCCGGGCGGCCGGGGAGATGACCCTCCCTGATTCCGGCGCGCTAATGCTCCGGGCTACAATGACGCCTCTGACACTCTGGCCCGCCAGCATCCATGACCATCGACATCAACCACCTGCGCCAGTACCTGGGCCGCAGCGAATCCCACTCCGACGCGATGTCCGCCATGCCGGCCGCGGCGCTGGCGGCGACGCTGAACCTCCCCCCGCCCTTTGCCGGCGCGCCCCTGCCGCCGCTGTGGCACTGGCTGTATTTCCTGCCTTTGGCGAAGCAATCCGATCTGGGCCCCGACGGCCATCCCCGCGGCATCGGGCTACTGCCCCAGATACCGCTGCCGCGGCGCATGTGGGCCGGCAGCCGCATTACTTACCTGCAGCCGCTGAAGACCGGAGAGCCGGCGCAGAAGGTCGCCACCCTGGCCAAGATAGACCTGAAGGAAGGCCAGTCAGGCCCGCTGGTATTCGTGCAAACCCGCTATGAAATGAGCCATGCGTCGGGCGTGGCCGTGGTCGAAGAGCAGGACATCGTCTATCGCGAAGCAGCGACGCCCGGTTCAGCCCCGCCCCCGGCCCGGCCCGCACCGACCAACGCCGTCTGGGAAAAGCAGGTGCAGCCCGACCCCATGCTGCTGTTCCGCTATTCCGCGCTCATCTTCAACGCCCACCGCATCCACTACGACCGGCCCTATGTCACCGGCGTCGAGGGCTATCCGGGCCTGGTGGTGCATGGACCGCTTATCGCCACGTTGCTGGCGGGCCTGCTGCCCGAACACCTGCCCGAGGCAAAAGTAAAGACCATGTCAGTGCGCGCCATGAGCCCGCTGTTCGACATCGCACCCTTCACCGTGTGCGGCCGACCCGAAAACAATGGTGCCTTGCTCTGGGCGACGAATGCCGAGGGCGGCCTGGCCATGGAAATCAAAGTGGAATTTGTCTAGGACTCACTCATGAACGCCGCTTCCGACACCCATCAACCGCTGCGCGACGCCGTGCGCGAGCTGTGCGCGCAGTTCCCCGGAGAGTATTTCCGCAAGATCGACGCAGAGCGCGGCTATCCCGAGGCCTTCGTCAATGAGCTCACCAAAGCGGGCTGGCTGGCCGCGCTGATTCCGCAGGAGTACGGCGGCTCGGGCCTGGGTCTGACCGAGGCCTCCATCATCATGGAGGAGATCAACCGCTGCGGCGGCAATTCCGGCGCCTGCCACGGCCAGATGTGCAACATGGGCACGGTGCTGCGCCACGGCTCGGACGAGCAGAAAAAGCGCTATCTCCCCCGCATCGCCAGCGGGGAATTGCGCCTGCAGTCCATGGCCGTCACCGAGCCCAGCACCGGCACCGACACCACGCGCATCAAGACCGTGGCCGAACGCAAAGGCGACCACTACGTCGTCAACGGCCAGAAGGTGTGGATCTCGCGCGTGCAGCACTCCGACCTGATGATCCTGCTGGCGCGCACCACGCCGCTGCCCGAGGTGAAGCGCAAATCCGAGGGCATGTCGATTTTCATCGTCGATCTGCGCGAGGCGCAGAAGCAGAACGGGGGCAAGGCCTTCACCGTGCGCCCCATCCCGAACATGGTCAACCACGAGACCAACGAACTCTTTTTCGACAATCTGGAGATTCCGGCGGAGAACCTGATCGGCGAGGAAGGCCAGGGCTTCAGGTACATCCTGGACGGCCTCAATGCCGAGCGCACGCTCATCGCCGCCGAGTGCATCGGCGACGGCTACTGGTTCGTGGACAAGGTCACAGCCTATGGCAAGGAGCGCAAGGTCTTCGGCCGGCCCATCGCCCAGAACCAGGGCGTGCAGTTCCCCATCGCCCGCGCCTACGTCAACGTGGAGGCGGCCAACCTCATGCGCTTCAAGGCGGCCTCGCTCTTCGACGCCCACCAGCCCTGCGGCGCGGAAGCCAATATGGCCAAGCTGCTGGCGGCCGATGCCTCCTGGGAGGCGGCCAATGTCTGCCTGCAGTTCCACGGGGGCTTTGGCTTCGCCTGCGAATACGATGTGGAGCGCAAGTTCCGCGAGACACGGCTGTACCAGGTGGCGCCGATCTCGACCAATCTCATCCTCTCCTACGTGGCGGAGCACGTGCTGGGGATGCCGAGGTCTTTCTAGAAAACAGAACGAGGAGGAGGCAAAATGAAAATCGGTATCGGTATCGGCTATTCCGGCGCGAAGATGAACGTGCCCGTCGCCATGGTGCAGCGCGCGGAGGAACTGGGCTTTTACAGCGTGGCAGCATCTGAGACCTACGGCTCGGACGCGATCACGCCGCTGGCCTACATGGGCGCGCTCACCAAGCGCCTCAAGCTCATGACCACCATCGCCATCATCTCGGCGCGCACGCCGGCCAACCTGGCCATGTGCGCCCAGACCCTGGACCAGATGGCCGGCGAGGGCCGCGTCGTCATCGGCCTGGGGCATTCCGGGCCGCAGATCGTGGAAGGCTGGTATGGCCGCCCCTGGGGCAAGCCCTACTACAACATGAAGGACTACGTGGCCATCATGAAAAAGATCTGGAAGCGCGAAGGTCCGGTGACCCATGACGGCCAGGCAATCAAGCTGCCCTACGAAGGGCCGGGAGCGAGCGGCCTGGCCAAGCCGCTCAAAAGCATCCTTCACGGCAACCCGAACATTCCCATCCTGCTGGGGACCACCCAGAAGGCCAGCGTGCGCCTCACCGCCGAAATTGCCGATGGCTGGATGGCCATGGACTTCCTGCCGGGGGAAATGGACACCTACCGGCCGACGCTGGAAGAAGGATTCGCCAAGCGCTCAGATGGCATGACCATGGACAAGTTCCAGGTCTGGGCACACGTGCAGGTGCACATGAACAAGGACGTCAAGTCCGCCATCAACGGCCTGAAGCCGCGCACCGCGCTCTACGTCGGCGGCATGGGTGCCAAGGAAAAGAACTTCCACAACCAGAAAATGATCCGGCGCGGCTTCCCCGAGGCGGCGGCGCGCATCCAGGAACTGTTCCTGGCCGGCCGCAAGAAGGAAGCCGAGGATGCGGTGCCGGACGAATACATCGACGACGGCGCCCTGGTCGGACCACCCGATCGTCTGCGCGAGCGCCTGAAGAAATGGACCGATTGCGGGCTGTACGGGCTGCGGCTGAATGCGCTGACGTCGGAGTCGATCGAGGTGTTCGCGAACGTGGATAAGGGCTGATATCTCGTTGACCTTTTAGGGGACAGACCACGTTTAGGGTAGTTTAGAGGGTAGTTTAGGGGACAGACCACGTTTTTTCGTACCGCACCGGGATCGCTAGTCACACGGGGAAAAACGTGGTCTGTCCCTGAGGTTTCCCCGCATTTTAAGCTGACGCCCAAGCTTGTCTGGCCTGGTTAGTCAATGGCGGTATTGCTGCCCATGGCGTGAGTTGATTGAGCCAGTGCGAGGGCGCAAGCAGAACTCGTCGGGCCAGGGACAGGA
>CAXNIK010000137.1:0-8745 GCA_964202115.1 Burkholderiales bacterium | reverse complement strand
TCCACATAAGCGATCTTGTTCAGCGCAAAGGCCACCGGCGGAACCGCACCGTAGCGGCGCGCGGCCTTCAGTGCAGATTTCATCAGCGAACCGGGTTCGGCAAGGCGATTGGCCATGCCCAGGCGCAGCGCCTCCTCGCCATCGAACGCCGTGGCCAGAGTGATGAGTTCCTGCGCCTTGGCCGGACCGACCCGTTGCGACAACGACCACCTGAGCGCGGTATCCGGCAACTGCGCCAAACGCATGAACACGGCGCAGAACTTCGCCGTGCGCGAGGCCACCACGCAGTCGCAACAGGCCGCCAGTGCTATGCCGGCTCCGTAGGCATTGCCTTCGACAGCCGCAATCACCGGTTTGGGGCCGGTAACGATGGTTTTCACCAACCTCTGGGTATTGTCCATGAACAGGCGCATTTCGACCACGGAGCGGTCCTTCATCTGCTTGATGTCGCCACCTGCCGAAAAATTGCCTCCTGCGCCGGTCAGGATAATAGCTCGGCATTTAGGGTCTTCCATGAGACTGGAAAAACGCTCCTGCAAACCTGCCTTCATCTCCATCGAGAAGGCGTTCATCTGCCCCGGATTATTCATGGTGACGGTGGCCACCTCTTCATTCCAATCCAGTTTTACAAAATCTTCATGAGCCATGAGTGGTGCTGCTCCTTTTAGTCCTCTTCGAGCGAAATGCCGCTCTTCTTGATCATGTTGCCCCAGCGTTCCGTTTCCTTGGAGACATAGCTTGCGAAGTACTCTGGTGTGCTGCCGATGAGTTGAGTTTCATTCCCCAGCCGTTTTATGACTTCCGGCGACTTCACTGCCTTGGCTAATTCCGAGCTAAGCAGGTTGACGATTGCGGCAGGGGTCCTGGCAGGCGCAACAACGCCCTGCCAGCTTGCGTACTCGAAATCCTTCCAGCCCTGCTCTATAAGCGTTGGCAGGTCGGGAAAGGCCGGATGGCGATCGAAATTGGCTATTCCCAGCGGCTTGGCCCTGCCCGACTTCATGTGCGTCAGCCCAGAGACAAAAGAGATGGGGTTCATGTGCACTCTTCCGGACAGCAGGTCGGGAATGACTTGTGCCGCGCTCTTGTAATGCACAAAATTGAGCTTCACACCCGTGAGTTCCTCGATCCAATAGCCAGTGAGATGCTGCTGCGTGCCCACACCGTTGGTGGCGTAGTTAATTTTTCCGGGATTGGCCTTGGTATATTCGACAAACTCGGCGACATTCGAAGGAATCGAGGGATGTACAAGAATCGTCGCCCATCGCTTGCTTACCAGCGAGACCGGTGCAAACGCCGTGCGCGGATCGAAAGACAGCTCGATCTTGCGAAGTGGAATAACGCTGTAGCTCGATGAAACTATCAATAATGTGTAGCCATCGGCCGGTTGCTTTGCGGCATAGGCCATGCCGATTACGGAGCCTCCGCCAGGCTTGAAATCGAAGATGAACTGCTGCTTCAGGCTCTTGCTTACCTCGCCAAAATGCACTCGCCCCTCGGTTTCGCCGGCTGAAGCTGGCGTAAACGGAACGACGACCGTAACGGGCTTATTAGGATAAGGCTGCTGGGAATAGGCGGACATCGATACCGCCGTCAGGGAACTTGCCAGAAACGCTAGCAGTACGTTCTTACACATCATGTTCCTCCAATTGCTTCTATGAAACTCGAGTTCAAAACGTGGCTCGAAAGAATGGCATCCAAACGCTATTCTTCGAGCCTTATATCGGCTTGCTGAACCACTCTCTGCCAGCGTTCAATCTCGCCGGCAATATATTGTCTGAACTGCAGCGGCGTACTACCCACCATAATGCTTCCTTCCGCCTCCATCGTTGCGGTCACGTCTGGAGCTTTTGCAACTTTGGCGAAATTTTCGCTGAGCTTGTTGATGATGGCTGCTGGCGTGCCCGCGGGAGCAGAAAATCCCAGCCACGCCGAATAGTCATAGCCGGGGATGTCCTTTTCAGCAATGGTCGGCACCCCAGGTAAAAGAGTTGAGCGCTGCTTGTTCATGATTGCAAGAACGCGAAGTTTGCCCGCCTTGACCAGCGGAAGCACGCTCAAGAGACCCAAGGGAGCGGCAACCACGCGTCCCGAGACCAAATCAGTTGTGAGAGCCCCGGCGCCTTTGTAATGTACGAAGGTGACGCTGGTTTTGGTCGCGCTGTGTATCCATCCGCCGGCAAGATGCGTGACGCTTCCGGCGCCTGGCGTGGCAAAGTTGATCTTTCCCGGGTTCGATGCCGCATACGCAATATATTCCGCAAAAGTATTGGCGGGAAATGACGGAGTAACCAGGAAAACTGAAGTCCGCTGGCTCATGAGAGAAATCGGCGCAAAATCTCTGAGCGTGTCGAACGGCAAGTCTTTATAAAGTGCACCGAATGCAGAGAAAGTTCCGGTAACCATTAGTAAGGTATAGCCATCTGGCTTGGATTTGGCGACAAAGCCTGAACCCACGGTACCGCCCGCACCTGGTTTGGAGTCCATAACGAATTGCTGCCCCATCAGTTCGCTCATTTTTGCGAAGTACAGTCTTGCCTCTTTGTCGGAGGAACTGCCGGGGGCCGCTGCCAGAATGGACACGATCGGCCTTGACGGATATTCAGGTACCGACGGCTGCGCGATGGCCGCATTGAACATCAGCCAGATCGGTGTGGAAAGGCATATAAAAATGTTTTTCATTTGCATTCCTTCAGGATGGATGTCTGACGCTATTTTCCCTCATTCGTGACAATTTACGCCGTCGTGCTGGGTGGTGTCCCGTTCACAGTTGAAGGTTTGAGCTGATTTCACGTCGCGATATTATGTCGGGCGACTATCTCCCGCCATCTCCTGCAAACGATCGTAGACCTGCCGGTTCACCAGGATGCCCTGCTGGCGGCGGATTTCCCGCTCGCGAAAACCGCGTTCCGAAGGGATGCGGATTTCGGAGACGCCCGGCTGCCTGGGCAGGCTCTTGATCTTCGTCAGCAACTCCTCCAGTTCCGAGGTGAACTGCTCGGCCGGCATGAACAACCCCGGATCGAAGACGATGAGCAGGTAACCGAAATCGCTGACATCGCCGTTGCGCATCTTTGCGCCGGCCAGCAGGCCCAGCGCCTGGATGGCGATGGACAGGCCGTAGCCCTTGTGCCCGCCGAAGGGGAAAACACCGCCTTCGACCATGTCGCTCGCGGCGCGGGTGGGGGTGCCATGCTTGTCGATGCCGACCACCTCGGGGAACTCTTCGCCCAGGAAGGCCTTCATCAGCACTTCTCCGGACATAACCGCCGCCGTGCCCATGTCGAAAATGAACGGGTTCACCTTGCCCGGCAGGGCGATGGCCATGGGATTGGTCCCGAGCACCTTGCGGATGGCGCCCGGGGGCACCACTGTGGGTGTGCTGCTGCAGCAGTAAATGGCAGCGAAGCCGGCGCGGGCGATTTTCTCCATGTAGTAGGCGCTTCGTCCGCCGAACCAGCTGTTCCTCATGCCCACCACGGCCACGCCTGACTGGCGTGCCTTGTCGATGGCCACTTCGGCGGCGCGCAGGATGGCGATGTAGCCCACATGGTTGCCGCCATCCAGGTAGGCCGAGGCCGGCGTCTCCCTGAGGATGGTCACGGGCGTGCGCGGCTTTTTGATCTCCGGCCTGTCGGCGATGACCATGATGCGCGGCAGGCCGGCGAACTCATATCCCCACATCGAGGCATCCACCAGGTGCGTGGCGACGATGGCCGCCTCTTCGGGCGTGTAGCCGATACCGCGCAGCGCCTTTTCCCCCAGCGCCTGAGCCTCGCTCACGCTCAATCGAATGGTTTCGTCGGTGTCTTTGTCCAGCAGGTTCATTGTTAGTCCCTGTCATTTGTGATTCGGCGGACAAACGTATTAAGAACCCGTTTCACAATGAGCCACACGCGGGTCATTATGAAACGGGTTCTAAGTTCCCCAGCGGGCGCATGCCGGTGACCGCCAATGTCGAGGCACAATGGATCAACTCTCCCCGCAAATCAACCGTAAAATGAATCCGCGCTGGAGTTGAAGGGGCAATTGGCCACGCTGATTCCGGTGTTTGCCAGCTCAGCTGGAATCGGGGGAGTCGAATGGCAACGCGCCGGAAAATGCTCATCGCCTTGGGTGCCCTGGCGGCGCTGCCTGTCTACTCGCAGCAGTCGGGCAAGGTCTGGCGAGTCGGTTACCTCGCCACTGCCGCCGGCCCCAGCAAATCGGTGGATGCCTTGCGCGAGAAGCTGCGCACACTGGGGTACGTCGAAGGACGCAATATTGCATTCGAGTACCGCTGGGCGGCCGGCCGCGAGGAACGCGTACAGGCACTGGCCGAGGAATTGGTCAGACTAAACGTGGATGTGATCGTGACGGCGACCACTTTTGTCGCCGTAGCCGCCAAGCGCGCGACCGGCACCATCCCCATCGTTATGGCGAGCTCGGCCAACCCCATCGGCCTTGGCGTGATCGCCAGCCTCGCCCGTCCCGGCGGCAACGTCACCGGCGTGACCAACAACAATACGGAGACCGACGGCAAACGGTTGCTGTTGTTGCGCGAAGTCGTCCCCAAGGCTATGCGGGTGGCTACGCTTGCCTGGGCGGAATCGCCTGTTAAACCGCTGTTTCTCGAGCAGATACGCGCGGCGGCGAAGCAGATGGGCGTCACACTCGTCAATCGGGAAGTCAGCGCGCCGGCGGGGTTAGCTGATGCTTTCGCGGCCATGCAAGGCGCGCGCGCTCAAGGACTGGTTGTGCAGTCCGACCCCTTCACCAACAACCATGCCAAACGAATCGCGGACCTCGCGGCTCAGCACCGCCTGCCGGCGATATATCAGTCCAGCAACTGGATGGATGTGGGCGGACTCATGTTTTACGGCGCTAACAGCATCGAATTACACCGCCATGCCGCAACCTATGTAGACCGCATCCTCAAGGGCGCCAGGCCCGCCGATCTGCCGGTGGAGGAACCGACAAAGTATGAACTGGTCATCAACCTAAAAACCGCCAAGGCGCTGGGGGTGACGATTCCGCAAGCGGTGCTGCTGCAGGCGAATGAGGTGATCAAGTAGTTCAGCTTCGCCCAATCAGGCCCGAGCCAGCCCGCCAGCAACGGCCAGCCGGCTCAGCTTATTCAACCGTGATGTTGGCCGTCTTGATCACCTTGGCCCACTGCGCAATCTCGACGCGGATCAGTTCGCCAAACCTGGCCGGGGCCAGCACCGCCGGCTCCGCGCCCTGGCTGAGCAGGTAAGTTTTCATCTCCTCGGTGTTGGCGATCTTCGCGACCTCGGTGTACAGGCGGTTGATGATGGCCTCAGGCGTCTTTGCCGGAGCCAGCACGCCGTTCCAGCTGGTGGCGATGACGCCCGGGAAGCCCGCCTCGGCCGCGGTGGGCACATCCGGCAGCACGATGGAACGCACCGAATTGGTCACCATCAGCGCGCGCAGCTTGCCGGCCTTGACCATGGGCGCAAACGCTGTGACGCCGCCGGTGTACATCTGCACGTAGCCGGCCAGCAGGTCGGTGCGCGCCGTGGCTGCCGACTTGTAGGGAACATGCAGGAGGTTGGTTCCGGTCTCGATCATGAACAGCGCGGTGGCAAGATGCGGCGAGCCGCCGGTGCCCGAGGACCCGAAGCTCAACTTTCCCGGATTTCGTTTGGCGTAGTCCACCAGCTCCTTCGCGGTGGTGACCGGCACCTTGGGGTGCACCACCATCATGTAGGGTACGGTGCAGAACATGGCCACGGGGGCCAGGTCCTTCACCGTGTCGTAGCCGATTTCCGGCAGGACGCTGGGCGCGATGGTCTGGGCGCCCGAGTAGCCGAACAGCAGCGTGTAGCCGTCCGGCGTCGCGCGGGCGACGTAGCGCGATCCGATGGTGCCGGTGGCGCCGGCCTGGTTCTCCACCACCACGGCCTGCCCCAGCCCTTCGGCCAGGCTTTTTGCCAGCACCCGCCCCAGGATGTCATTGCTGCTGGCGCCGGAGGCCACCGGAACAATCATTTTCACGGGCCTGCTGGGATAGGCCTGCGCCTGGGCGAGGCCGCATGCAAGCGCAAGGCAACCCGCGATCAGAATTTTCAACATGACAACTTCTCCTTGTAGGGTTTCAGCATCTTTTTCGATACTTTAACGCTTCCTGCCCAGCGCCTCCGGATTGATGACGCTGATTGGATGACCCGAAGCGTAGGCGACGATCTGGCTGAACACGCTCTCGTACTGCGCTTCCAGGTGACTGACCACCACGCCACCGATATGCGGCGTGCAGATGACATTGGGCATGGTGAGGAGCGGGTGGTTAGTGTCGATGACCGGCTCCTGCTCGTACACGTCCACCGCCGCCTTGCCCGGGCGGCCTTGTTTGAGCGCGCTCACCAGCGCGCCCGGCGCCACCAGGCCGGCGCGGCTGGTGTTGATGAACAGCGCGGTGGGCTTCATAAGCAGCAGATCGGCCTCGGTGACGATGCCGCGCGAGCTTTCCACCAGCGGCATGTGCATCGACACCACATCGCTGCCGGAGAAAAAGGCCTCGCGGCTCTGCGCCACCGAGTAGCCATCGGCACGCGCGCGCGTGAGCGACGCGTCGCGCCCCCACACCTGCACCTGCATGCCCAGCGCGCGGCCGAATGCAGCGACCGCGCCGCCTATGCGCCCGTAGGCATAGATGCCCAGCGTCAGCCCGTGCGCCACGCGGCCCACGCCGAACTGCCAGTTGCCCGCCTTCATGGAATCGATCTGGCGGGGCAGATCGCGCAGACCCATGAGGATCAGCGCCAGTGTGAGTTCGACCGTGGACGAATCGGGCACTTCGCTGGATTTGCTCACGCTCACCGCCACCCCGTGGCGCGTGCAGGCTGGGACATCGATGTGCGGAATGTGCCCGCGCACGCTGATCATGCGCAGCCGCGGCAGCCGCTCCACCAGCGCCGCGGGAATGGCCGTGCGCTCACGATGCAGCGCCAGCGCCTCGACATCCTTCAGCCGTTCGACGAGCACGTCGATGTCATCCACGTGGTCGTTCCAGATGGTCACATCGTGTCCGGCCAGTTTCGCGTAACTCGGCAACGTGGCGACGAGGTGGTGCAGGTCGTCCAGTATGGCGATTTTCATTGTTGATTCTCCTTGGGCGGGGATTGTGCATGAGAATGGGGTGGTGGCGTGACAGCGGGGCGATATACTTGTTCGCATCATCAATGCACGAGGCGATGCGATGAAAACCACCTCTACGCAGCGGGCGTTTGTCGAGCGCGGGTTGGCAAGCGCGGAGCAGGCGCGCAAGACAGGCAAGTACGTGTCGGCTGAGAAAGTCTTGGCGAAGCTGCGAAGGAGGCTGGCTAAGGCCAGGGAGCGCGCAATCTGAAGGCATTTTGCGCTACAAGCGCTGATTTGCGATTGAGATAGCGGAGAGCAGCTTCATCAATAGAATTTGCTCAAGTACCTACATTTAAATGGACGAACCGCACGAGAAATCTATTTAATGGACTACTTTTTATGCGTCTTTAACCACTCACTTGCACGGCGTTGTGCTTCGGCGATCTGCGGGCGGGACATTTTCTTTTCCATAATTTGAAGGCTGCTGCCTACGGCGTTGTAGCCATTCGTGGCCGCGATGCTCAACCATTTATATGCTTCGACATAGTCCGGCACCGTGCCCTGTCCTTTTCCATACAGGATGCCTAAGTTGAATTGCGCCGGCGCATATCCGTGCGTTGCCGCCTTCAGATACCACGAAATCGCCTGCTCATAGTCCCGCGCTACGCCCGTACCTAGTTCGTACATGGTGCCTAAATTGTTTTCCCCTGTGGGGTTTCGTTGCGCCGCTGCCTTCGAATACCAATAAATGGCCTGTTGGTAGTCCTTTGCTATACCTTGGCCCTTGTCATATAAGACGCCCAAACTGGCTTGTGCTGTTGCATAACCCTGCGTTGCTGCCTTCCTGTACCAGATCATGGCTAGTTTGTAATCCTGCCTTACACCCTTGCCTTCGTCGTACATAACACCCAAATTGTTTTGTGCACCCGCATGTCCCTGAGCCGCTGCTTTCTCATACCAAAACTGAGCCTGCTTGTAGTTTTGTATTGTGCCTATTCCCTCGTCGTACATAACGCCAAGGGTCGCTTGCGCATTTGCGTGCCCCTGCGCTGCCGCCTTTTGAAATAAGCTGAACGCGCGGGGGTAGTCCTTGCCGCTATAAAGTGCGACGCCATTTTCGTAGTCACCTGCCAGTGCAGGGAAGGATACGAGCGTTAGGAAAATTCCAATCACTGCTAGGAATTGCATTTCGTGCCCCTCATCTGACTAGCCAAATCTCCTTCAACAACGCGGCAAGAGCAATTAATGCGGCGATTATCGAAACAGATATGGCGAATATGCTCAATCTATTGGCTTTGTGGCTTATCTGGTTCGCCTCCGTCGCCAGAGTGAGTTCAGCTTCCTTGTACGCGATATCTTGTTGTCGGTTTTCCGCTTGATTCTCCTGCTCAATGATAGCAAGGCGCGTGGTTAGATATGCGTAATTGTCGCCTTGGAATGTCGACCGATTTTTTCTATTGATCTCCAGTCTCAGTTCGTTGCCTGTCAGGTCGTCTATCCTTCTTTTTGCTTCCTCTGAAACCATAAGCGTCTCCCTGGTATAGCGCACAAATGACTCAGATAAGACCCCTTCGCAGCAACAGGGGCCTGCGGATACATAGGATAGAGCCAAAGACCAAAGGCGTCCTATGTTCACTTGAAGAGTGATCGGCAGAGTTTCTCCAG
>CAXNIK010000136.1:0-8749 GCA_964202115.1 Burkholderiales bacterium | reverse complement strand
GGCAATGGGGACCGCGGCACGCCTGCTGGCACCCGACCCAACCCTGGCTGTATCTGGTCAACGAACAGGGCAACAACGTCAGCCTGTACACCCTGGACCGCGAGCGCGGCACCCTGACCCTGGGCAAGACCATCAGCAACCTGCCCCCCGAAGGCCATCCCACCAAGACCTCTACCGCCGACATCCAGATGCACAGGAGCGGCCGCTTCCTGTATGCGCCCAACCGCGGTCACGACACCATCGCCAGCTATGTCATCGACCAGAGCACGGGCGATCTCAGCCACACCGGCTGGACCCGCGCCGATCCGCGGCCGCGCGCCTTCATGCTCGACCCCACCGGGCAGTTCCTGGTGTGCGCGGGTTTCGAGACCGGGCGCCTGAAGGTGTATCGCATCGATCAGCAGAAAGGCTCGTTGACGGAACTGGAAAGCTACCAGGGCGGCAATGTGCCGATGTGGGTGCTGATCGTGGAGATTCCGGGCAGGTAATCGTCTCGGGGGTCGTGGCTCCACCGACCGCAACACACCGACCGCAACTGTTGACATCTGATGTTTGATGCAATAGCATCAAACAATGCGTACAACACTGGACATTGCGGACGACATCCTGCTTGCGGCCAAGGATCTCGCGCGGCGGGAGCATAAGACTGCCGGGGAGGTCATTTCCGATCTGGCGCGAAAAGGCCTGACGGGCGGCCCTGCGGCAGCAGCGGCTGAACCGAAAGCGACCTATGGCTTTCGTCCTTTTCCGAAAGAAGGACGCGTCGTCAGCAACGAGATGATCAACAAGTTGCGCGAAGACGGCGAGTACTAGGCCGTTGCCAGGCAATGCGCGCGCTGCTTGATGTCAATGTGCTGATTGCCCTGCTCGATCAGGCACATCCGCACAATGAGGCCGCCCTGGCGTGGCTGAAGACCAACATCAAGCACGGCTGGGCATCGTGCCCGATTACCCAGAACGGGTGCATACGCATCATGTCGCAGGCGTCTTACCCGGGCGCACGACCTGTTACCCAGATCATCGATCGTCTGAGCAGCGCACTGAACCACGCGGCCCATGTCTTCTGGCCGGATGACGCTTCCATCACCGACGCCAAACTGTTCGATGCAACACGCATACACGGCGCGCGGCAGGTGACCGATGCCTACCTTCTCGGACTGGCAGTCAGGCATGAGGGCCGTTTGGTTACCTTCGATGGCGGCATCGCACTCGCCTCGGTGAAAAGTGCTTCAGCCAGGCATCTGGTCACGCTGGTCTGAGGTCACTTCTTCAGCTTCGCAAACGCCAGCGCCATGGCGCTTTGCGTGGACGCCTCGGCGGGCCGCGCAGGCGCAGGCCGCCAGTCGCGGGCCTGTCCCGGCGGCGATCCCGCAGCCGCCCCTCCCTCGCGCCGCACCTGCTGCCCCGGAACATCATCCAGTCGCATGGTCAGCGCGACGCGCCGGCGCTTCAAGTCCACCTCCAGCACCTTGACCTTCACGATCTGCCCCGCCTTCACGACCTCGTGCGGGTCTTTCACGAAACGATTGGCCAGCGCCGACACGTGCACCAGGCCGTCCTGGTGCACGCCTATGTCGACGAAGGCGCCGAAGGCCGCGACATTGGTGACCACGCCTTCGAGGATCATGTCCGGCCGCAGATCGTTCAATGACTCCACGCCCTCCTGAAAGGATGCGGTCTTGAATTCAGGACGCGGATCGCGGCCGGGCTTCTCCAACTCGGCGAGGATGTCGCGCACCGTGGGCACGCCGAACTTGTCATCGGTGAATTCCGAAGGTGACAGGCCCTTGAGCATCTCGGGCCTGCCCACCACTGCATCGATGCCCTTGCCGATGCGTTTGAGGATGCGCTCCACCACCGGGTAGGCCTCCGGATGCACAGACGAGCAGTCCAGCGGATTGCCGCCGCCGTTGATGCGCAGAAAGCCCGCGGCCTGCTCGAAGGTCTTGTCGCCCAGGCGCGGCACTCGGCGCAATGCCTCCCGGCTGGCAAAGGCGCCATTGCTGTCGCGGTACTGCACGATGCCCTGCGCCAGCGATGCGTTCAGGCCGGACACGCGCGTCAGCAGCGGCGCTGAGGCGGTGTTCAGGTCCACGCCCACGGCATTGACGCAGTCCTCCACCACCGCATCCAGGGCGCGCGCCAGCGAGCGCTGGTTGACGTCGTGCTGGTACTGGCCCACGCCGATGGACTTGGGATCGATCTTCACCAGCTCGGCCAGCGGGTCCTGCACGCGGCGCGCGATGGACACGGCACCGCGAATGCTGACATCCAGCTCCGGAAATTCCGCCGCCGCAAATGCGGAAGCCGAATACACCGAGGCGCCGGCCTCGCTCACCACGATCTTGGCAATTTCAACATGGCCTGGCTGCCTGGAGGAAATCAGCTTGATCAATTCGATGACCAGCTTGTCGGTCTCGCGGCTGGCCGTGCCATTGCCGATCGAGATCAGTTCCACCTTGTGCTTCACCACCATGGCCCCCAGCGTGGTGAGCGAACCCTGCCAGTCGCGACGCGGCTCGTGCGGATAAATGGTGCCGGTGTCGAGCAGCTTGCCGGTGCTGTCCACCACGGCGAACTTGCAGCCGGTGCGAATGCCGGGGTCCAGGCCCATCACCACCTTCGGCCCCGCCGGCGCAGCCAGCAGCAGCTCGTGCAGATTGCGGCCGAAGACCTTGATGGCCTCGGCCTCGGCGCGCTCGCGCAACTGCAGCATCAGCTCGGTGTGGATGTGCATCTGCGCCTTCACCCGCCAGGCCCAGCGGCACACGCCGGCCAGCCACTTGTCCGCGGGCCGGCCGCGGTCTTCGATGCCGAAGTGCGAGGCGATCGTCGCCTCGCAGGGATGAGGCGTGGCCGCCTCCAGCTCCTCGCCCAGGCCCAGGTCGATCGAGAGCACACCCAGGTGGCGCCCGCGGAACAGCGCCAGCGCGCGATGCGAGGGGATGGCCTTGTAGGGTTCGGAGTGGGCGTAGTAATCACGGAACTTCTCTTCCTCCGCGCCCTCCTTGCCGGGAACCACCCTGGCGCTCAGCACGCCCTGCTCCTGCAGGCGGGTGCGCAGTTTCGCCAGCAGCTCGGCAGTCTCGGCGAAGCGCTCGGCGAGGATGTCGCGCGCGCCTTCCAGCGCGGCCTTGGCATCGGGGACGTTTATGGCTTCCACCTCGCCTTGGGCCGGCACCACCTTGATGTACTTCTTTCCTTCTTCTTCCGGATCGAGCTTGGGGTCGGCGAACAGAGCCTCGGCCAGCGGCTCAAGGCCCGCCTCGCGTGCAATCTGCGCGCGCGTGCGGCGCTTGGGCTTGTAGGGCAGGTAGAGATCCTCCAGCGCCTGCTTGCTGACGCAGGCCGTGATCGCCGCCTTCAGCTCCGGCGTGAGCTTGCCCTGCTCGGAGATGGACTCGAGGATGGCCCCGCGGCGCTCCTCCAGCTCGCGCATGTACAGCAGGCGCTCCTCCAGCATTCGCAACTGGGTGTCATCGAGATTGCCGGTGACTTCCTTGCGGTAACGGGAGATGAAGGGAACGGTGGCGCCTTCATCGAGCAGGGCCACGGCCGCGGTCACCTGCTGGGGTTTGACCGCCAGTTCGGCGGCCAGGGCGTGATTGATCTGGGTCTGTGCGGTGTTCGTGAGTTTCGATGCCATGAAGCCTTCTTGCGTTGATGCGGGGTGAGGCAGGATCTCAGTTGGAGATGATGGTGAGGCGGCTTGTCACCAGCCCGGTACCAGCCTTGGTGACCGTGACAGTCACCGCCGTACCCGGCTTCAGTTGCGTGATATCGGCAGAATGAATTCTGACGATCGGCACCTCGGAGGAGATTTCGATGTCCTTCGCGCCACCGGGATACTGCACATGCAGCACGCGACTGCTCTGTTGCCTGTCCACGGATGTCACCGTGGCATTAGTCATGGTGCGCGATAAACCCTGGGTGACGGTGCTCACCGTGGCATTGGTCATGGTTGCTCCGCTGCTCATGGGCCAGTGGCCCTCGCTGCTACCCCTGAGCGCCTCGGGATATATGCGCAGTTCCTGGGCATGCAGGCGGCCATCAACGCCCTGCACCGCCGCCGAAGCAATAAACTCGCCGACGCGGATGTCGTCCAGACCGGTCTTTTCGTTTCTAAGCATGCGCAAGCCCTCAGCAAGGGCGATGGATACGCTCCCCCCCTTCTGTCGTCTTCACCACCAGCGTGCGCCCTTGAAGGCCTTGCACCGTGCCGCTGAGCCGGACGCCGGGCACGCGCCCGTTGTCTTGCGCCAGCGCGGGCGCAGCCAGCAGCATGGCGCACAGCGCGCACAAGGCAGCCAATACAGTTCGCATCATCATGTCGACGCCTTCCTACTCAGGCTTGATCCCCGCCGTTCTGGCCACCTGGGTCCAGCGCTCGATCTGGGACTTGATCCATGCGGCGTATTCGGCGGGAGAACTGGAAATCGACTCGATGCCGAAATCGGCAAAGAATTTTTTCGTGTCCGGCAGGAACACCACCTTCACCAGCCCGTCGTGGATGCGATTGATGGTATCGGCCGGCGTGCGCGCCGGTGCCAGAAAACCATAACGAGAGCCGCCGTCGAATCCGGTCAGACCCTGCTCATGTATGGTGGGCAGTTCAGGCAGGGACTGGGCGCGCTCCATGGAACTGTTGCCTATGGCCACGATCTTTCCGGATTTCATATGTGGCACCACCGCCGGCATGCCCACGAACATGGCCTGCAGGCGCCCGGCAAGGACATCGGCCGCCGCCGGCCCGGCGCCCTTGTAGGGAACATGCACCAGATCGATCCCGGCCATGGTCTTGAACAGCTCCATGTACAGATGCAGCGGACCGCCCTGGCCCGAGGAGCCGTAGCTCATCTTGCCCGGGTTCTTCTTCGCCAGCGCGATGAACTCCTTGACGTTGTGCACCCCGGTGGAAGGATGAACCACCAGCAAAGTGGGCCCTGAGGTGACCGGCGTGATCGGCTGAAAGTCCTTGATGGGATCGAAGGGCAGATTGGCCGAGGTGACCGCTGACAGCACGAAAGAGCTGGTGATGAACAGCAGCGTGTAGCCGTCAGGCGCCGACTTGGCGACGATTTCCGTACCGATAATGCTCGAGGCCCCGCCCCTGAAATCCACGATCACCGGCTGGCCCCAGGTCTCGGAGAGCTTCTGTGCGATCCAGCGCACCGGCGGATCGGTGGGCCCACCGGTGGAGAAGGGGTTGACGATGCGCACCAGCCTGGCGGGGTAGTTCTGGGCGAGCACTGTTCCCGGGACGAGAACGGCAAGCAGCCATGCGGCGAGGACTGCGCGGAATACAGGCGACATGATATTTCCCCTTTTGTGGTTCCGGTCAGCTCAACGCTGCTTTCTTCCGGAACCGCAATTATCTGTCGAATTCCACTGCACTGGGACCCTGGCCAATTAAAAGTCCTGGCCTGACCCGCCCGCCGTACCGCGCAGCTGGTGGCCGCAAGATGCAGGAGCGGGCCGTGCTAGTTCAGGGGCTGGCTTTCATGCCCTGATCCACTCTGGACCATGCCGCCAACGCAGCCGGCCTGACTTCATGCCATTCCGGATCAAGCTCGGACCTGGTGGCGTTGTACGAAGCACGCAGATCGGCTTCCGCCGCCGTGAACGATCTGCCGTAATGGCGCACACGGCCTTCCCAGCCGGCGCGAAAGGCCGGGGCGTAGTACTCGTAAGCATGACCGCTCACGTAATAAGGTTCCTTGACATAAGTTTCCTTCCAGAACAGTTCTTCGGCCGTCGGATTGACGGCCTCGGCCGCACTGCCGCCCGCCAGACCTCCGGTCACTGCGCCGACTGCAGCACCTACCAGAGCGCCGATCGGGCCGCCCACGGCAATGCCTACAGCAGCACCGGCAATTCCGCCTGAAACCGCACCGGCACCGGTGCCCAGAGGGTGAGCGCCGGTCGCGCCCGAGATCGGATCACGGTTGACATCCTCCTCGTTGGCTACGGTTTTCCTGACAATGATGTCGGTCATTTCATTTCTCCTTACTTCGGAATGATGACAACGGTGTTGCCGGTTTTGCCAGCCTCTCCCTTGGCGCCTGTATCTCCGGTGTAACCGGTGGCGCCCGTGTTACCGGTGGCGCCGGTGTTGCCGGTGTTGCCGGTATAGCCCGTGGAGCCTTTCGCGCCGGTGTCTCCAGTCGCACCTGTCGCGCCAGTGGCGCCGGCCGGACCAGGAACGGCTACAGGAACGGGAACCGCGACCACTGCTGGAGTGGGCGCGAATCGATCACAGCCGCCCAGGGCCGCCGCCAGCAGCGCAGTGGAAAACAGAATGGAAAATTTCATGATGTTCCTTGGTGTGTTTAAAAGAAGCCACATGCAAGCAGCGGCTCAAGCAGGGTGTCGAGTTCCAAAGTACCCTCATTCGGCAGCGCGCTCCGTACGTTACCGTGCATATGAATCGATCAATGGCACAAGGCAGGCCCGGAGCCCGACCCGGACGGCGTGAAACGCAGCATTCACCCTGGAACTTATTTCTACTTATGTTCCCCACCGTACTGAACAGCGGGCGCACAAGCCCGAAGATCAGCACGGGTGCTCTTCTCCCTCCCTGGGGGCACCCATTGGAGACCCGGCATCGGCAAACCCGGTGCCGGGCTCTCTTTCTTGAGGCGCTCATCGAATCCGCCTCCGGGAGCAGCCAATCGATCACCGGAGCACGCAATGAACGCGCCCTTGCCCAAGATGAACGACTTACTCCATCCCGTGCCTTCCGACATCCCGACGCTGCGCAAACGCGCCCGGCAGCACATCGAGGAAGGCGCTGTCACTTCCGGCTACGCCGCCGACCGCGAGGCCGTGATCAGGATGCTCAACGAAGCGCTAGCCACCGAACTGGTGTGCGCGCTGCGCTACAAGCGCCACTACTTCATGTCCTCGGGCATACATGGACAGCAGGCGGCAGCGGAATTTCTCGAGCATGCCACCCAGGAGCTGGCCCATGCCGACCGCCTCGCTGCGCGCATCGTGCAGTTGCGCGGTGAGCCGGATTTTTCCCCCGACAGCCTGTCCTCGCGCAGCCATGCCGAGTACGTTCCGGGAAAGAATCTCAGGGACATGATCAAGGAAGACCTGATCGCCGAGCGCATCGCCATCGAAAGCTATCGCGAAATGGCCGCTTACATCGGCGAGCGCGACCCGACGACGCGCCGCATGCTGCTGGACATCATGGCGGTCGAGGAAGAACACGCCGATGACCTGGCCTCGCTGATGGAAGGCATTACCGAGCACTAGCCCTTCGCGCCGCAGGCCTTACCCACAATCTGCTCGCCGCACTCCAGGGACACTGCCACGCTGCCACGCCGCCACGCGGGATCAGGCGTGGCTCATGGCCTTACTGCTCCGCCTTGATGCCGGCTTCCCTGGTCAGCTTGCGCCAGCGGGCGATGTCCTCGGCGATGTAGCGCTGAAAGCTCTCGGGGGTGGTCAGGGCCATCTGCACGAAATCCGGCTCCAGCTTCTTGACGATCTCCTGCGACCTGCCCGCCTTGGCTATTTCGGTCTGGATACTTCTGAGCAGCGGGGCCGGTGTTCCTCCGGTGGTGACCAGGCCCAGCCAGCTCGAATAGTCATAGCCGCTCAGCCCCTGCTCGGCCAGCGTGGGCAGGTCCGGCCACAGCGGCGAGCGCTCCAGGGTGGTGATGCCCAGCGCCACCGTCTTGCCGGCCTTGATGGGAGGCAGGCTGGACAGAAAGCTGATGGCGGTGGATTGAATCCGGCCCGCCAGCAGGTCAGGCATCATGTTGCCGGTGCCCTTGTAGTGGATGAACTGCACATTCACCCCGGCCTCGCTGTGCATCCAGGCGCCGTTCAGGTGCGGCGAGCTGCCCGCGCCGGTGGTGCCAAAATTGAGCTTGCCCGGATTGGCCTTGGCGTGGGCGAAATATTCCTTCGCCGTGCGCGCCGGCACTGAAGGGTGGACCATGAGCACGGTGGGACGCTTGCTCAGCATGGTCACCCCAACCAGGTCCTTCACCGGGTCGTAGCTGATGTCCGGATACACCGACGGCGCGATGGTGTAGTTCGGGCTGATCACCAGCAGCGTGTGTCCGTCCGGTGTGAGCCTGGCGACGTAGGCCGCGGCCAGCGTTCCGCCGGCACCCGGCTTGAAGTCGACGATGAACTGCTTGCCCGGATTGTTTTCGGTGAGCTTATGTGAATACAGCCGGATCTCTGCCTCGTTCGATCCACCGGGGACCGCGGCAACGATGAACGTGGCTGGTTTGGTAGGCCACGTTGATGTTTGCGCACACACTCCCGCCGCGTTCGCCACAGCCAGTGCACACACCTGCGCGCACATCAGCGTTTTCAAGTTCTGCATGGTTCTCCTCCTCCCTACTTTTTGCCAGACTTGTTCAGCTCACTTCGCCGGATACTTCTGGAACCACTTGGCGAAAGTGCCGGTAGCGGTGCCCAACGCATCCACGGCCGCTGCGGCATAGGCAGGGCCATTGGCCTCGGCCACGCTTTCTGACTTGCTGCGCGCGGCGCCGCCGGCATTGGCCAGGCCTCCGGCCCGGCCCAGCACGTCGAAGATGCCCTTGACGCCGGAATTGTCCGTTGCCGCCACGTCCTTCATGGAGCCGAACTCCAGCTTGCTGATGATGGGGGCGGCCATCTGTATGCCGCCCTCATCACCCTTCATGACCAGGCCGCCGCGCGTCTCGTCAGAACGCATGTAGTGGGTGCTGAAGCCGGCCACATGCATGGCCATGGATGCGCC
>CAXNIK010000135.1:0-8834 GCA_964202115.1 Burkholderiales bacterium | reverse complement strand
GTGTAACCGTCCGGCGTCGCCTTGGCCACATGGGTCGTGCCTATGGTGGTACCCGCTCCGCCCTTGTTGTCGATGACGAACTGCTTCCCGGCGTGCTTCTGGATGCTCTGGATGTAGCGGCGAAAGTCGATTTCGCTAGAGCCGCCGCCTGCGAGTGGATTGACCAGCATCACCGCCTTGTTGGGGTAATCATCCGCCGCGCCCTGCGCCGTGGCCACAACCGGAACGGTGACCAGGACGGCGGACACAGCAAGGCAGAACGATGACAGGATGCCGTTCATAACTCCTCCGTTCTGTTGCTGAGCGATCGCGCAAAGCGCTCCGCCTCTGGCGAAACCATACTCTGACTGCCGCCTCAGTCAAATTTCAAATTCACCGACTTCACCACTTTCTCCCAGCGCTGGCCCTCGAAGGCGATGCGCCTGGCGAAATCCTCAGGCGTGCCGCTGCCCAGCGTGACCTTCTGAACTTCCAGCGGCGTTCTCACTTCCGGGCTCTGCAGGGCACGATTGATCTCGCGATTGAGCCGGGTAACGATGGCGCGCGGTACCGCGGCCTGCGTCAACATTCCCTGGAAGGTGCCGGAAGTGAAGCCGGCATAACCGGCCTCCTGCACCGTGGGCAGATCCGGCAGCTCGGCCAGGCGCTTGTCGGCGGCCACGGCGATCAGCTTGACCTTGCCAGCCTTGTGCAGCGTCTGTATGGAGGCCAGCCCCATCAGCGCCAGGTCCACGGTGCCGCCCAGCAGGTCGGCAACCATGGGCGCATTGCCCTTGTAGGGAACATGGATGATCTTGACCCCGGCCATGGACTCGAACAGCAGTTGCGCCAGGTGTCCGGAGGAGCCCTCGCCCACCGAGGCATGACTCACCTTGCCCGGATTGGCCTTGGCGTAGGTGACCAGTTCGGGAACGTTGTTCGCGGGAAAGCCCGGACGCGCCACCAGCAGGTAGTTGTAATCGGTGAGCAGCGCGATGGCGGCAAAATCCTTCTTCACGTCATAGGGCAGTTTGCTGTAGGCATAGGGATTGATGGCCAGCGTGTTCTGCGCACCGACCAGCAGCGTGTGCCCATCGGGCGTGGCACGCGCCGCGATCTCGGCGCCAACGATGGTGTTAGCGCCGCCACGGTTGTCCACCAGAAATGGTTGACCGAAGATCTCGGCCAGCTTGCTGGACAAGGGCCGCGCCATGATGTCGGTGTTGCCGCCGGCGGGAAAAGGCACGATCACGCGCACCGGGCGCGACGGATAGTTCTGCGCAAGGGCGCCAAAGCTGCCCAGTAACAGGGACAGCGCTACCGTCAATCTGGTCATCGGTGTTGCGATTCTCTGCAGCTTCATGGAATTGCCTCTCTGGTCTGTGCTTCAGTTGGACTCATCTGCGACTCATTCCATCACGTCAATTTTCAAGCGCTTGTAGTCAGCCTGCAGATCGGCCGTCTCCTTGCGGATGAAGGTGGAGAACTGCTCCACCGTGCCGGGCCAGGTCTCGATGGCGTTTTTGGCGAGCAGGTCCTTCGTTTCCTGGGCCGAGGTCACCTGGCGCACGGCGTCATGCAGGCGCTGCACGATGGGGCGCGGCGTCACCGCCGGCAGGAAAGTCGCCGACCAGTAGGTCATCACCATGTCTGGATAACCCATTTCCTTCATTGTCGGCAGCTCCGGCATGGCCTTCATGCGCTCCAGCGAGGTGGCGGCCAGCCCGGTGACCTGCTTGTTCTTCATGCGCTGCATGGCGGTGTTGAAGGTGGCGAAGTAGACATGGATCTGGCCGGCGAGCAGGGCCACGGCCAGCGGCTCGCCGCCCTTGAAGGGTATGGCCTCCAGCTCGATACCGACGGCCTGCTTGAATCGCTCGGCGAGGATGGTGTTGGCCGCGGACGGCCCCAGCGAGCCGTAGTTGAGCTTGCCCGGATTGGCCTTGGCAAAGGCAACCAGCTCGGCGACGGTCTTCGCCGGTATCACCTTGTTGTTGATGATGAGCCCGTAGGAACCCAGCCCGAAAGGCGCCATCACAATCAGGTCGTCCAGCTTGTAGCCCGGATCGCGGTAGGCGAAGGTATTGGCCATCACTTCGGGCGTCGAATACAGGAAGCTGTAGCCGATCGGCTGCGAGCGCAGCACGTCGCGGGTGGCCACCAGCCCGCCGCCGCCGGGCTTGTTGTCTACGAGCACCGGCTGGCCGAGGATGGGCATCATCTTCCCCGACAGGAAGCGTGCGTTCGCGTCCGAGGCCGAGCCCGGGGCAAAGATGGTCACCAGGCGTACCGGGCGCGAGGGAAAGTCCTGGGCAGATGCGGTGGCTGCGCCCAGGACCAGAACGGCGCCAAGCGCGGATGCAATGACAGTCTTCAACATGGCTGATCCTTCAGCAAGAGTGTGAATGGGACGGATGAGACGCGCGCCGCGAGCGCCGCGGTCAGTCGATGACCTCGAGATTGAGGCGCTTGTAGTCGGCGGCCAGCGCTGCGCCCTCCGCCTTGATATAGGTGGTGAAGTCCTCCACCGATCGGGTCCAGGCTTCGATCTCCTGTTTCTTCAACTGCTCCACGGTGGCAGGATCGGCCTTGACCTTGACCATGGCCTCCCTGAGTTTTTGCAGGATGGGTGCAGGCGCTGCCACAGGCGCCACCACAGCCGACCAGGAGCCCAGTTCCAGCGGATGGCCGTGTTCCCTGAACGTGGGCAGGTCGGGAAGGATCTGCGAGCGACGGTCGGCGGTCACGGCGAAGCCGCGTATCTGCGCATTGCGCATCCTTGTCCGTGCCGTATTCAGGGTGGCGAAGTACAACTGCACCTGATTGGCGAGCAGCGCCTGCGCCGCCGGATCGCCACCCTTGAAAGGCACGGCCTCGATCTGGATGCCGGCCATCTCCTGGAAGCGCGTGGCCAGTATGTTGCTGCCGGTGCTGGCACCCAGCGAACCGTAGTTGAACTTGCCCGGATTGGCCTTGGCCAGGGCAATGAACTCCGGCAATGTCCTGGCCGGGATGGAGGTGGTGTTGTAGATCAGGGCATAGAAGGTGATGCCCATGACGCCCATCACGGCGAAATCGTCGAGCTTGTACTGCGGGTCCCGGTAGGCCACGGTGTTGCCCACCAGTTGCTGCTGCGCAAACAGCAGGCTGTAGCCCAGGGGCGTGGTGCGCAGCGTCTCACGAGTGCCGATGAGGCCGCCTGCGCCGCCGCGATTCTCGACGATCACCGCCACGCCCAGTACCTCGGTGAGCTTGCTGGCGGTGAAGCGCGCGGCGAGATCCGACTGCGAGCCGGCGGCGAACATGGTGAACATGCGCAGCGGGCGTGATGGGAAATCCTGGGCCGATGCCGAACCGAAAAGCATCGCTGCGGCCAGTCCGGCCGCGAGCGCACGCAGGTTCGCGGCAGTTTCCTTCTTTGACATATCTCCTCCTCGGTGAGTGATGCGGCAGCGTCCTGTGAACAGGACGCACCGGGCACGATGTTTATACTTATTTTGCGATAAAAAGCACCGGATTGGAAAAACTTTTCCTACCAGCGTCGCACGGTCTTTTTCTTGGCCCCGGGGGGCTTGGGCGGCGTGGCCGAAGGCAATACCGTCGGTTTGGGACAGGGCGGCGAATCGCCCAGTATCGGTATGCGGTCCTTGACCAGCTTGCGCACATCGCCGACGCGGCGGGTGATGCCCAGGCTGTCAAGGAATTCCAGAATCTCGATGCACAGGGTGCGGTTGATTCCGGTGGCATCGCGGAACTGCGCCGCGGTGAAGGTGCCTCCCGGCTGGGCCTTTGCCACCATGTCAGCGGTGGCGGCAAACATGGCCATGGTGGCGCGCGGGTAGTAACGCTCGCCGGGAATGCGCAGCACCTCGCCGCCGGTGCGCCGGCGGAACAGCAGGTCCTTGAGCGCTTTCTCCTGCACGCCCATCTCCTGCGACAGCTTGTCCACGGGTGGCGGCGCAAGCCCGCCCTGTTGCAAGGCGGCCATGAGTTTTGCCCACAGCGCGTCGTCCTCGGAATTGGCCGCTTCGCCACGATTCACCAGCCGCGCGGTGGAATTCTGCACTTCCACCTTGCCCTCGCCCGCCAGGTGCTGCAGCAGGGCGAGAAAGGCCGGCGCCGGCAGTTGCGGCGCGGCGGCACGGCGCAACTTGGGAACACCCTGCGCCGGCACTGCCGGTGACTCGCGATGAAAGTCGGCAAGCGATTTCATCACCGACTCGCTCATTGCAGCCAGGGTCACGCTGGACAGGGCATGGCGCCGGTCGCGCCCGATCAGCACCGCGCCCTCGTTCGCCAGCAATCCGGCGGCGTGCTCGGAGGTGAGATTGAATGTGGCCTCGAAGCGATTCAGGTCCAGCACCTCCCCGGGCATGGCCAGCAGCATTTTCAGCGCCGCCTGTGCGTCATCGCATTGCAGTGCCTCGATATAGGCAATACGCGCCGGCGTGCCGCGCCGGGTCGCCGGCGCGAAGGGATCGAGCACCGCGCCCCCGCCCAGCGTGTGCCGGGCCGAGGGCTCGCGCAGGATGAAGCGATCGCCGTGAGCCGCGACGATGTCGTGCTCCAGCACCAGTTGCACCACGCGCGTCTCGCCCGGCGTCATGGGCTTGCGCGCATCCATGGCCACACGGCCGCGCACCCGCGCCGTGGCGATGTGCACATCCACCGGCGTCCAGTGGGCCAGCGCCTGGGAATGAATAGCCGCCTGCGGCAACAACGTGCAGCGCACCTCCAGACGCCGGGTGGGGCGATTCACCGGCGGCGCCAGCACCCAGCCGCCGCGACCGACATCGGCCACGGACACGCCGGCGATGTTGAGCGCGCAGCGCTGGCCGGCGGACACGCGCTCGGCCACCTGCCCATGGATCTGGATCTGGCGCACGCGCACCTCGGCGCCGCCGGGCGCCACCATCAGGCGCTCGCCCGTGGCCGTCTGGCCGTCGAACACCGTGCCCGTCACCACCGTGCCGCTGCCCTTGACGGTGAAGGCGCGGTCTATGGCGTAGCGGAAATGCCGTTCCGGCCGATAACGCGTGGCGGTGGCCAGCGCCGCATCGATGAGCGCATCGCGCAGTTCCGGCACGCCACGGCCGGTGGTCGCCGCCACCGGCAGCCAGGCGGCGCCGGCGAGCGTGGTCGCCGAGAGCATCGACTGCACCTGCACCGCCACCTCGGCCACGCGAGATTCATCGACGCGATCACACTTGGTGATGGCGATCATGCCGGCGCGTATGCCCAGCAGGTCGAGGATCTGCACATGCTCTTCGGTCTGCGGCATGATGCCGTCGTCCGCGGCCACCACGATCAGCGCGAAATCGATGCCGCAGATGCCGGCGATCATGTTGCGCACAAAGCGCTCGTGTCCGGGCACATCGACGAAACCGATCAGTCCCTTGCCATCATTGATGGGCAGGTAGGCAAAGCCCAGGTCAATGGAAATGCCGCGCGCCTTCTCCTCCGGCAAACGGTCGGTGTCCACGCCGGTCAGCGCCTTCACCAGCGTGGTCTTGCCGTGGTCGATGTGGCCCGCCGTGGCAACAATCATTTGGCTACGATCATGTGGCAACAATCATTTGGCGACGATCATATGAATACGATGCTACTTCACATCCTCCGGCATCCACGGGCTTCCATCGGCCTTCAGCACGGCGCGCGTCACCGAGCGCGTGGCGCCGAAGGTGGGCACGAACATGGAATGCTTGCCCGCCCCGCCGGCGACGATGACCATGACATCCTCCCAGCGCTGGGCGATGGACACCAGGGTATCGGGCGAGATGTTGCGCCCCTTGTATCGGATGCGCATGCGCCGGTGCAGGCGCCGCTCGATGCTCTGCAGCGAGAAGCGGGTGATGGGAATGCGCGCATCGTCGTGCACGGCGCGCTGCACATCCTCCTTGGTCCAGCCCTCGCGGGCGATGGTGGCCGCATGCTCGGGGCTGAGCACCAGCAGCGGTTCGCCGTTGTAGTACACGGTGTTCTGCCCGGACTCGGCCATGGTGCCGCACACGGTGGTGAGGATGCCGCCCGCGGTGGTGCTTTCGTGGTCGTTGATGTTGTGCGGCGCCTCGCCGCCAACCACCGTGACCGAGCTCACCCCCTGGGCAATGCCGCGCTGGGCACCCATCGACGGCCAGGGGCTTTCCGCCTCGTTCTCGGCGATGCAGAAGCTGAACTTGCCCGGATGGCCCATGGTGGCCTTGTCGATTTCCACCGGCACCGCGCCGCCGATGTTCATCAGGATGAGGCGCACGGCGCGACCTACCACGCCGTTGTCCCAGGGTCCCGGCCCGAAGCAGCCGGCACCACTGTGGATGTTCAGCGCGCGGGCGATGGGCCCGTTGACGATGAGCAGCGGCGCCACCGGGTGCGTGGTGGCCTGGCAGCCGTAAAGATTGAACTGCGGCTCGACCATGGCCTGCACCGCGGCGATGAGCAGCGGCATGTGCTGCGGACGGCAGCCCGCCATGACGGCATTGACGGCGATGAGTTCCACCGTGGCCACACCCATGCCCGGCTGCACGATGGCGACCACCTGCCCCGCCTGCAGACCGGCCCCGGCCACCATGGCGGCGACGCGCTGCTCGGTGGGCGGCACCAGCGGCAGGCCGTCGCCCCAGCCGCGTGCGTTCATTTCGCGCTGCAGGTCGGTCCACTCGTCGGTGCAGGCGATCTCGACGCGCTCGCTGCCTTTGACCACCGCGGCAGCGCCGCCCGCGGAGGGCAACGGCGTGGTCAGCTTGGCAAGAATCTCGTCGAAGGCCTTGTCCACCTTGGCCAGCACCGTATCCAGTTGCGTCCCGCCGATGGGATGCGGCAGCACCACTGTGGGCATGGCCGGCATGCCCAGCGATTTCGCCTGGCCTCTTGCGAGCGCGGTAAAGGAAGTGCTGATGAGCAGCACCGAGGGCAGACCGAGCTTTTCGGCTTCGATTGAGTCGTGGACACTCCACGACGTGCAGGAGCCTCAGTCCCCGAGGGCGTTGATCACCACGTCGCAGTTGTCGCGCAGGCTCTTGAGCATGCTCGCCTCGGCCGGGCGCGATGCGGCCACTTTTGACGCAGTGTAGGTTTCTATGCCGGGATACTTCGCCTTCAGCTTGGTCTCGATGTGCGCCATCATCTTGTCCACCGGCGCCTTGGCATTGTCAAGCAGGCCTACGCGCAGGCCTTCCAGCGTGCGCGGCCGCGCCGACGCACCCACGCTCAAGGGCTGGGCATGTCCTTCCGGTGATACGAGCTTCATGAGTGTCTCCTTGTTGGGCTTACGCCTGCGTTGCCTGCACCCGCGGCGATCTATAATCGTTCTCAGCCACAGCATTCTATCAACGACAGTGAGGGCTTCCAGTCCTTCGGCTGGAACGTCATGATGGCGCCGGCCATCATCGCCAGGATCAACCCCGACGCCAACAAGGCGCTCCATGCTAATGAAACAGCGACCCGCCATTCACGTTATAAGCCTGCCCCGTGATAAATGAGGACTCATCCGAGGCCAGAAACGCCACCAGGTTGGCCACATCCTCGGCCTGCCCCATGCGCCCCACCGGCACACGCTTGCCCGTGTCCTTCACCACCTGCGCACGGTAGTCCTCCAGCGACATGCCTTTCTTCTTCGCGTCCGCCTCTTCCTTGTAGTTCATGCGGTCGGTGTCGGTGGCGCCGGGACAGACGGCGTTGACGGTGATGCCATGCGGTGCGAAGTCCATGGCTGAGGACTGGGTCAGGCCCAGCACCGCGAACTTTGAGGCGTTGTACGCGGCAGTGGTTGGCCGGCCGCGCTTGGCGGCATCCGACGCAATATTGATGATGCGCCCGCCCTTGCCCTGCTTCAGCATCACCTGCCCTGCAAACTTGGTGGCGAGGAACACCGCCGTGGTGTTCACCGCCAGGAAGTGCTGCCACACGTCTTCGCGCAGTTCGGTGACCGGCACGCGGTCGCGGCCGATGATGGCGCGGGCATTGCTCACCATGATGTCGATGTGACCGAAGTGATCCACGGCCTGTTTGACCAGCGACTCGATCTGCGCGCTGACGGTAAGGTCGCACCACACCGGCAGGCAGCGCCGTCCCAGCGCGCGCACTTCCTCGGCCACGCTGTCGATGCTGCGCCAGTTGCTCTTCACCTCGCCCGGCGGCAGATCCTCGCGCTTGCGCTGGTAGTCGGAGATGACCACGTCCGCGCCCTCTTTGGCCAGCTTGAGCGCGATGCCGCGCCCTATGCCCCGCATGCCGCCCGCGCCGGTGACGATAGCGACCTTTCCGTCCAGCTTTCCCATGTGCTCCCCCGATATTATTGGTTACAACATCCTGCCACAGCATGGCTGCCTTGGTTCAGCACTTCTTTACGAGGCGGACGACATGCCGCCGGCAGGACGTGTTTACACGCGTGTTTGCACATTGACGTCGCGCCCCAGTTCCAGGGCGCGGTCGTAATCCATGTCGCAGACCTGGTGAAACAGCGCCTTGGTGGCGCGCAGCGCCTCCAGGTGCGGCGTGACGAAGTCATGCGCATAGGCCATTGTCTCCTCGCGCAGCCGCGCCTGCGGCACGACCTGGTTGATCACGCCCAGCTGCAGCGCCTCGGCGGCGGAGAGCTTGCGTCCGGACAGGATCAGCTCCAGCGCGCGGCGCGGTGCCAGCGCCCGGCTCAGGCTCGCCAGCAGCAGGCCGGGGACACGTCCCCGTTTCGCTTCCGGATAGACAAAATGCGATTCCTCAGCCGCAATGATCAGGTCGGAGGACAGGGCCAGACCCGCCCCGCCGCCTATGGCCGGGCCATTGACGCTGGCGATCACCAGCTTGGGGCAGTGGTACAACGTGCGGAACATTTCCATGCGCTCATGGGCGGCATCGGC
>CAXNIK010000134.1:0-8949 GCA_964202115.1 Burkholderiales bacterium | reverse complement strand
CCGAGTTGCGCGACGGCAAATGGGTGCTCAACGGCACCAAGCAGTTCGTCAGTAACGCCAGGCGGGCCAGGCTGGCCGTGGTCTTCGCCGTCAGCGATGCCGGGCTGGGCAAGCAGGGCCTGTCGGCCTTCCTGGTGCCCACCGACACGCCCGGTTTCATCGTCCATCCCCCGGAACGGAAAATGGGCATCCGCGCCTCGGACACCTGCGTGGTATCGCTGGAAGCCTGCGAAATCCCCCAGGACAACCTGCTCGGCCCACGCGGCAAGGGCCTGGCCATCGCCCTGTCCAGCCTGGCCACCGGACGCATCGGCATCGCCGCCCAGGCCGTGGGCATAGCCCGGGCCGCCTTCGAGGCGGCTTTGGACTATGCGCGGAACCGGCAGCAGTTCGGCGCGGCCATCGCCTCCCATCAGAGCATCGC
The DNA here is from genome assembly GCA_964202115.1 of Burkholderiales bacterium. Classification (GTDB taxonomy): domain Bacteria; phylum Pseudomonadota; class Gammaproteobacteria; order Burkholderiales; family SG8-39; genus CAIYPG01. The sequence continues at coordinate 8,525 of CAXNIK010000134.1, read as the reverse complement.
CAACATGCTGGCCGACATGCATACGCGCATCAACGCCGCGCGGCTGATGATGCTGCATGCGGCCCATCTGAATACCCTGGGCAGGCCCTGCCTGTCGGAAGCCTCCCAGGCCAAGCTCATGGCCTCGGAAATGGCCGAGTGGGTGTGCTCCAGGGCCATCCAGATCCACGGCGGCTACGGCTACCTGGAAGGCTATGCGGTGGAGCGCTACTACCGCGATGCCCGGGTGATCCAGATCTACGAGGGCACCAGCGAAATCCAGCGCATGCTCATCGCCCGGGAACTGAAGAACTACCCGGCCTGACTGCGGCCTGACCACGGCCTGACCACGGCCTGAACGCGGATCTGCCCTTTTCAGAGGCATTTTCCCTGTCATTGTTGGGCAGAAGCGCGGCTATAATGACACGCCGCGCAGCATTTATTGGTGATCACAAATCCCCGGGAGGCCGCCTTGCTTGCCACGCAGATTCGCCAAAAAGACAGTATCTTTTACTTCGGCAGCTACCGTGCCTCGGAGCTGATGTCCCAGGTGCGCTTCATCAGCCGATTCTTCGGTGAGAACGAGGAGATCGCCGCCTCCCGCATCGCCGAGAACGATGACATCGCACAGTTCATTGCGAAGATAGAGCGAACCGACCAGGCCTTTCAGCGCACGCTGTCGCGCGCCAAGGTGAAGCAACTCAAGAATTTCTACGAGACGGCGGTCACCCAGCCGCCCATACCCGGCACGGTGCTCCTCTTCACGCATGAGAAGCTCAACTTTCGCACCGCCGGCGGCGAAGGCGTGGGCCACCTGTCCATGCCCTCCTCCAAGTTTCTCATCATCGACGGGCAGCATCGCCTGGCGGCGCTGCGCTTTTACCTGCAGCAGCATCCGGAAGAGGCCGACAGCATCAACGTCCCCTGCATGATTTTCGACGGCCGCAGCGAGGACTTCGCCGCGGAAATGTTCGTCATCATCAATTCCACGCCCACGCGCATCAACAAGAGCCATCTGGTGGACCTGTACGAGCGCGTGTCCTGGGCGGCGCCGGACCGCAAGTTCGCCTCGAAACTCGTGGCCAGCCTGTACAGTGAAGCCGACAGCCCGCTGCGCTACCGCATCAACCGCCTGGGCGGGCGCAGCCAGAAGGACAAATGGATACTCCAGGCGGAGTTGTTCAATGAGCTGTATCGCTGGGTGAAGCGCGATTGGCGCCGCATCCAGGTGGCCGGCGGCAGCTCGCGCGTGGGCGAAAAGTACTACGGCACGGTGCGCGATTTCCTCAAGGCGGCGGAGAAGGTCTGGGGCGAGGCCTGGGGCGAGGCGAATTTCATGGTCACCAAGCCCGTGACCCTCAAGGCCATGCTGCGCGTGTGCGCCGATCTCGCCCGCGAGGACGCCGATCCCGAAGAGGGCCGCGTGGCGCGCTGGCAAATGCGCCTGGCGCCCTGGCACGGCCAGCTTGCCGAGTTCAAGACCCAGGGCTTCTATGAACGCTTCCCGGCCAAGGGCGAAGTCGAGCGTGTTGCCCGCATTCACCGCGAACTGGCACGCTCGGCGAAGATTGAGGTCCGCGCGGCCAGCAAGGCATAGCCGGGACTGCCGGAACGAGGGTGGCCAGGCCGCGGCACGCGAACGCCGCCCCGGCCCGAGCTCAGTTGGCTTCCTCGAACTTGATGTTGTTGTCCACCACCAGCTTGCGCCAGCGTTCCGTTTCAGAGGCAATCAGACGCCGGAACTGCTCCGGCGTATTGGCCACCAGCGTGGTGTCCTCTCCCAGTTTTTGCTGCACGTCGGGCAATTTGGCTATCTTCACGGCCTCGGCATGCAGCTTGTTGATGATGGCCACGGGCGTCCGCTCCGGGGCCATCAGACCTATCCAGCTGGGATATTCGTAGTCCGGTATGCCCTGCTCCACCACCGTGGGCAGGTCGGGCATCAGCTTGGAGCGCTGCAGATTGGCCACACCTATTGCCCGCGCCTTGCCGGTCCTGACGATGGGATAGCCGCCGCTGAAGGTGGTGGGGAGCATCTGGACGCGGCCGGCGATCAGGTCCGGATAGGCCGCGCTGGAGGCCTTGTAGTGAACGTATGTCACCTTGGTATCGGTGGCGCTGGCCAGCCACAAACCCATCATGTACTGGACGCTGCTGTTGCCCGAGGTGGCGAAATTAATCTTCGCCGGATTGGCCCTGGCGTAGGCGATGTACTCCTGCACGGTATGCACCGGCAGGTTGTTGGACACCACCAGGATGGCGCCGCGCTTGCTCAGCAGCGACACCGGCTCAAGGTTCTTTGCAGTGTCGAAAGGCAACTCCTTGAACAGCACCGGCAACAAGGTGTATGTCGAAGAGACGAAGGTCAAGGTGTAGCCGTCGGGCTTCTGACGCACGACATAGGACAGACCCAGGGTCATCGAGCCACCCGGCTTGAAGTCCATGACGAACTGCTGGCCCAGGCTTTCGCTCAATTTGTTCGTCCACACCCGGCCCTCGGCATCGGTAGCCGCACCGGGAGCCAGCGGCACGATGATGGTGACCGGACGCGCAGGATAGTTTTCCGCTTGCGGGAAAACCGGTCCCGGCAGCATCAGCATCGCAGCCAGCAGGGACAAGCTTGCTCTGGACATGACAGGCATCGGGTTCCTCTCCTTCAGTCAAGTTGTGGCACCAGCCGTTTCGTTCAACGCATGCTCAGTTGGCATCCTCGAACTTGATGTTGTTTTCCTGAATCAGCTTGCGCCAGCGTTCGGTCTCGTCGGCGATCGCGCGACGGAACTGCTCCGGCGTGCTTGCCACGATGATGGCGTCCTCGCCCAGCTTCTGCTGGGTTTCCGGCAGCTTCCCTATCTTTGCCAGTTCCCCTTGCAGCCTGTTGATGATGGCAGCGGGCGTCTTCGCCGGCGCCATGATGCCCAGCCAGCTTGGATACTCGAAGTCCGCGACGCCCTGCTCCACCAGCGTGGGCATGTCCGGTGCCAGCGGACTGCGCTGCAGGTTGGCCGTGCCTATGGAGCGCACCTTGCCGGGCTTGACCATGGGCGCGTAGCCGCCGCTGTAGGTGAGCGGCATCATCTGCACCCGGCCGGCGAGGAAATCCGGGAAGGCCGCGGCAGCGGCCTTGTAGTGAATGAAGGTCACCTTGGTGTTGGTGGCACTCACAAACCACAGGCCCACCATGTGCTGGATGCCACCATTGCCGGAGGTGGCAAAGTTAATGGCCCCGGGATTGGCCCTGGCATAGGCCACGTATTCCTGGGCGTTCCTGATGGGCAGGTGGTTTGAGACCGCGAGCAGAGCGCCACGCTTGCCCAGCAATGAGATCTGCTCGAAGCTCTTCACCGGATCGAATGACAGATCGCGGAACTGCAGCGATGCCAGCGGCAGGCTGGAATTGGCGAAAGCCAGTGTGTAGCCGTCGGGTTTCTGCCGCGCGACATAGGCCGAGCCCAACGTGGTGGCAGCCCCAGGCTTGAAGTCCAGGACAAACTGCTGTCCCAGCAGATCACTGAGCTTGTTCGCCCAGATGCGGCCTTCGTTCTCCGTGGCCGCACCCGGAGCGACCGGCACGATGATGGTGACGGCACGCGACGGATAATTGTCGATGCCCTGGGCCGTTGCGACGCCGGACATCATGAGCGCCGCAAGGCCGATTGCTGCCAGCGTGGTACGCATTGCCATCTCCTCCATGACAGATAATCCGTGAGAAAGCACACGCCCTCGGTCTTCTATCCACCGCCGCGGCAAGCGCCTACTCGGGCGCCATGATCCGCTTTTGGAGCAACTGAGTCCAGCGCGGAAGAGCATCTTCGCCAGCACCGAGAAAACTTGAATCCACCAGACGCCATGTACATTCAAGCCTGTTTTCGCATACATTCCCGGGGTCCAAGGACTTCATGGAGTATATGCAATGCCGGATGACCAGTTGCCGGGTGGAATCCTCCACCCGGCCCCATTTACCCACCGCAATATAGAAGTCAACGGCGTGCGCCTGCATTACCTGGACTACGGCGGCGAAGGCAAGCGGCCCATGCTGTGCCTGCACGGCGGCGGCGCCCACGCCCACTGGTTCGATTTCGTGGCCTCGGAATTCACCCGCGATTTTCACGTCATGTCGCTGGACAATCGCGGCCATGGAGACAGCGCCTGGGCCGAACCGCCCATCTACAACTATGAGAACTACGTCTCCGACCTGAACCAGGTCGCCGGGAAGCTGGACCTGCGCGATTTCGTGCTGATGGGCCATTCCATGGGCGGCATGATCTCGCTGGTATATGCCGCCACCCATCCGGGGCGGACCAGCGCGCTCGTCATCATCGACTCGACCCTGATCATCGGCGAGGAAAACCTGGCCGGACTGACTGCACGCAGCCAGCACGGCGGCAAGGCGCACGCCACCCTGGAAAGCTATGTCGCCGACTTCAAGTTGCGGCCGCTGGAAACCGAGGCCACGCCGGAAATGCTGCGTTACATGGCCTCGCGCGCCGCGCGCCAGTTCGAGGACGGCCAGTGGCGGCACAAGATCGACCGCCGCGTCATGGGCACGCGCACGCCCATCAACGGCATGCGCCATTTCGGACAGATCAAGATCCCGACGCTGCTGGTGAAGGCCGGACTGAGCAAACGCCTCACGCCGGAGATCATCGCCAGCGCCAGGGCCGGCTGCCCGCAACTGGAACTTGCCGAGGTGTCAAACAGCGAGCACCACATCACGCTGGACAACCCGACTGGGTTGCGACCGGTGGTGCGCAGTTTCCTGGACAGGCACTACCGGTAGCGAGCGCTGCCTACTTCGCCTGCAGCCCCAGCCGGAACACCGCCGCCTTCTCGATCTCGGCGGTCTTCCTCGCCCAGTCGGTGTATTCCTCGCTGCTCATGTAGTACGACTCCATGCCATAGGTATCCTGCATCTGCAGGTACTTCTGGTCGTCGAAGGCAGCCCTTCTGAAGGCGTCGTGCAGCGTCTTCACCACCGCCGGGTCCATGCCCTTGGGACCAACTATGCCCCAGGGAGAATTGGCGACGATGCCATACAGCGTCTTGAACGTGGGTACGTCCGGCGCGCGGCGGTTGGGCTTCTCGCTCCAGGTGTTCAGCACCCGGAAGGTGCCCTGCTGGATAAGCTCCCATGGCGGCGTTCCGGCGATGGTTTCGATGTCTCCCGCGCGCAGCGCAATCACTGTGTCGCTCTGCGCCTTGTAGGGAATATGCGACATGTCGATCTTCTCGCGCTGATTGATGTCCTCCATGGTGAGGTGCAGGCTGGTGCCTATGCCCGAGGTGCCGTAGCGCAGCCTGCCCGGATTGGCGCGCGCATAGGCGATCATCTCCTGCCAGGTCTTCCACGGTGCATCGGCGCGCACGGTCACGCCAAAGGTGTAACCGGTGGTGTTGATGATCCAGGTGAGATCCCTGATCGGATCGAAGTTCGTTTTCACCATGTGCGGGAAGCGGAACACGCTGATCGGCGCCTGCGCCAGCGTATAGCCGTCCGGCTTGGCATTGACCAGCGCGGCAGCACCCAGCGCACCGCCTGCTCCCGGCTTGACCTCGACCAGCATGCGCTGCCTGCCACCCAGTTCACGCGCCGCGCCTTCCGCCAGTTGCCGCAGCAGCAGATCGGTATTGCTGCCCGCCGTCCATGGGCAATACAACGTGATGGAGCGCGCCGGGAATCCCCCCGCGCCCTGCCCGCGCGCGATCTGCGGCAGAGACGCCATTGCGCCCAGCGCACCCAGGGTGCCGAGCACGCGCCGCCGGTTGGCATTGACTGATGTTTTCTTGATCATTGCGTCGCCCTCTCCCAATTCAGTACAGTTTCAGTACAGTTCAAAAAGTGATCCAGCCAAGCAGACGCTACCTTACTCCATGTCTACATATCGCATCACTGTGTGTATTTATGAACGGCACACAGGAACGGCACACAGGGATTGCCTGATGAGTTCACATGCGTCAGGCTAGTGTCTAACCCACCGGCAAACGACGTGGGTCATCAAATCAAAACGAGGAGATCGCAATGCCAATAGCGCCAAGCAAGACACTGGTGCCGCCACCACTGAAGTCAGCGCTGATGATGTCCATTCTGGGCCTGTCGCTGGCCGCGCCGCACGCCATGTCCCAGGAATATCCCGATCGCCTGGTCCGCGTGGTCGTCGCCTACCCGGCCGGCGCCACCGATACCGCCGCGCGCACCGTGACCAAGAGGCTGGCCGAGCTGTTCAACAAACCGGTGATCGTGGACAACAAACCCGGCGCGGGCAGCGCCATAGGCGCCGGCTTCGTGCAAAACGCAGCGCCCGACGGCTACACGCTGTTCTGGACCACCGATTCCTCGCACGCGCTCAATCCCCATCTGTACACGTCGCTGAGCTACGATCCCCTGGGATACACCCCCATCATCAAGGCCGTCAGCACAGTGAATGTGCTGGCAGTCAATGCCAATGCACCGTACAAGTCGGTCGCCGAGCTGCTGACCTACTCCAGAGCGAATCCCGGCAAGGCAAGCTACGGCTCGGCCGGCATCGGCATCTCCAACCACCTGGCGGGAGAATTGCTGCAGGCGGTCTCGGGCATACCGCTGGTGCACATCCCTTACAAGGGCAGCGGCCCGGCCACCACCGCCCTGCTGTCGGGCGAGATCGCCTTCATGTTCGCAGGGCTGGGCCACATCCTGCCATTCTCGCGCTCGGGCAAGTTCCGCATCATTGGCGTCACCGATGTCGTGCGGCACAAGGACATTCCCGACATCCCCACCATGGAAGAGGCCGGTGCCAAGGGTTTCGATCTGCCCAATATCTATCACGCCGTCATGGGCCCGCTGAAGATGCAGCCGGCGGTGGTCAACAAGATCAACCAGACCACGCGCGCCGCGCTGGCCGACCCCGAGGTCACCAAGCAGCTCAATTTTCAGGGCTACGATGTCACGCCGTCTTCACCGGAGGAACTGGGGGCGCTGGTGCGCAGGAACTTCGACATTTGGGGGCGGATCGTACGGACGGCGAAAATCGAGAAGATGTAAGCTGTTATTTATGATCAGAATCAATACATCATCAGCTTTTTAAAAGGCTGATCGAGCTTTTTATTATCAAGGAGTCTCACGCTCCATGAAAAAAGCCGCGCCATTTGGCGCGGCTTTTCTTTGCTAGCGGGAAACGATCAGGCCGCTTTGGCCTTCTGCTCCTTGGATGCGTCGAAGAACTGCTCATCTTCGGTGGAGCCGTGCAACGCCGTGACGGAGGACTGTCCGCCCTGCGCCACGATGGTCACTTCGTCGAAGTAACCGGCGCCAACTTCGCGCTGGTGCTTGACCGCGGTAAAGCCCTTGGCGGCCGCGGCGAATTCCTTCTCCTGCAGTTCCACGAAGGCGCTCATGTTGTTGCGGGCGTAGCCATGCGCCAGCTCGAACATGGAGTAGTTGAGCGAGTGAAAGCCCGCCAGGGTGATGAACTGGAACTTGTAGCCCATAGCGCCCAGTTCGCGCTGGAAGCTGGAAATAGTGGCATCGTCCAGACTGCGCTTCCAGTTGAAGGACGGCGAGCAGTTGTAGGCCAGCATCTTGCCCGGGAACTTCTTCTGTATGCCTTCGGCGAAGTCACGCGCGAACTTCAGATCGGGCACGCCGGTCTCGCACCACACCAGGTCGGCATACTCGGCATAGGCCAGGCCGCGTGACAATGCCTGCTCGAAGCCGTTATTGACGCAATAGAAGCCTTCAGCCGTGCGCTCGCCGGTGAGAAATTCCTTGTCATAGGGATCGATGTCGGAAGTCAGCAGCGTGGCCGCTTCTGCATCGGTGCGGGCCAGCAGCACCGTGGGCACGCCCAGCACGTCCGCTGCGAGGCGGGCGGAGACCAGCTTCTGCACCGCTTCCTGCGTGGGCACCAGCACCTTGCCGCCCATGTGGCCGCATTTCTTGGCCGAGGACAGCTGGTCTTCGAAGTGCACGCCGGCGGCGCCCGCTTCGATCATGTTCTTCATCAGTTCGAAGGCGTTCAGCACGCCGCCGAAACCGGCTTCGGCATCGGCCACGATGGGCGCGTAGAAATCGATGTCTCCGGCTTTTCCGTTCTGGGCTTCCATGTGCTGGATCTGGTCAGCGCGGGTGAGCGCATTGTTGATGCGCTTCACGACGCTGGGCACGCTGGACACCGAGTACAGCGACTGGTCCGGGTACATGGACATGCTGTCGTTGGCATCAGCGGCAACCTGCCAGCCGGACAGATAGATCGCGGGCAGGCCGGCCTTGACCTGCTGCATGGCCTGGTTGCCGGTGGAGGCGCCCAGTGAATTCACGAAAGGACGCTCGTTGCACATCTTCCACAGCTTTTCCGAACCGCGGCGGGCCAGGGTGTGCTCCACCAGCAGGCTGCCGCGCAGGCGATAGACGTCGGCGGCGGTGTAGCCGCGCTTGATGCCATTCCAGCGGGGGTTGCTATCCCAGTCCTTCTGAATCTTTGCAATTTCCAGTTCACGACTCGACATGATCTCTCCAATATGAGTAAGGGGTAAGTTGCGATGCGCAGTGCATTTCTGTTGCCTCAGGA
>CAXNIK010000133.1:0-8967 GCA_964202115.1 Burkholderiales bacterium | reverse complement strand
CCTCAATTCGTCAATTGTTTGCGCATGCAGAATCATTTCCTGCGCCATGTCCAATACTTCCGCACCACGCGCCGGTCTGGCCATCGCACACCTCAAGGGGTTGATGAGATGCCGCTATTATTACACTAATGATATGGAAATGGAATTATGCGCCTGTAGTGCCTCATCGACCAGCTCGGGAGGCTGCCGGCAATCCACGTGGCCCACTATTCCCGCGCACAGATCCGGAGCTCCAGGATGCAGGCGGTCATACTCCTCCGCGCAGGCACTCACCCATTCGGTCTCGCCGACCGGCTTCAGATTCCCGGGGCCGGTGGCGCGATATTGAGTCGTGCAGGTGACGAACACCGTCGCGAGGATGTTGTGGCCCGCAGTGGCGTCGGCGGCAAGCTGCGCGATGTTGTAGGAAAAATCGCGCCTCGGATGGTCCAGCCACAGATGATGGTGGGCGTCTATGATGGGATAGTCCGGCTCGATGGGCGCTTCCTGCACCTGCCCCAGCCAGTCGTCTCTCATTTTGAGTTTCATGTCGCCTCCTCCTGCGGTGGCGAGCCTGTCAGGTCGGGGCCCTGGAATCGCGCGAGACCTCGAACTTCGGCGGTTCGGTGTCGATGGTTTCGTAGTCCGCCGGGATGCACATTTCAATCAGCTCGTAATCAAGGCTGAATGTCGGAACATTGTGACGCATGCCCGCCGCCACGCAGACTGCGTCTCCGGCGACGACTTGCCGGATCTCGCCATGTCCCTCGATATTGAATCCTGCGCTGCCGCGAGTAACCCAGAACAGCTGCGACATGGTGTGCTTGTGCCATCCGGTCCCCCCCTGCATTGGCTCGACAGCCTGGATGGCGTGTATGTGTATCCTGCCTTCCGTCGGCCCTCGCGTGTTCAGGTCGCGATAGCGGAAAAACCGCCGGGGACCCGCTCCCTGTTGATAACAGTCGGCGGTTTCGAACCGGAACTCGGGACGCAGACCGGTGAAGCGCCGCGCCCGCTCTGGCAACGCGGTGTCCTTGCCCTTCACGACGGCAGGAACGGCCGGCGACAGCACCTCCAGCATTTCAAAATCCGGGGAGACATCGAGCAGGCGATGGCGAAAGAATGCCGGCAGGCAGCTGGTCGCACCGGGCTTCAGCGTGACCCGCTCACCTGTGGCGTCCTCGATTTTCGCGCTCCCCTTCAGGACGTACAGGAAATGGAAATCGGCATCCAGCGCCTCCCAGTCGGTGCTCGCCGCAGGCTGCGTGCGTGCCATGCGGACATGCCGGGCTGACATTTTTCCGTGGGACGCGACGGTCAGCCCGAGGTCGTATGCCTCCGTGCCGGCCCAGCGGCCCTGCCCCCACTCCCCCGAGGCATCGACGAAGCTGTAATCGATCCGGGGAGGTGACTTAAGCGCCCATCCGGTGATCCATTCCGTTGCTGTCGGTGTCGCGCTCATCTGCAAAGCTCCTCAGTTGAATTACGGCGTTCAGCGAAGACGGCGACGGCGCTACTGCTCAGGTGGCCGCAGGGGCATGGCGCAGAACCCGGCCGGGCAAGGCTCCCGTGTGCTTTCCGTGCCTGACGAACACCTGTCCGTTGATGATGGTTGCATGAATCCCACGGGCCTCCTGGACCTGGCGGATCTCACCTGCGGGATAGTCGCTCGCAGTGGTGGGTTCGCATGGCCCCACCTTGACCGGATCGAAGAGCACCAGATCGGCCATGTAACCGGGGCGCAGTTGGCCGCGGTCCGGCAGGCCGAGGATGGACGCAGGCACCATGGTCAGCAAGTGCACCGCACGCTCAATGCTCATCAGGCCGCGGTCTCTCACCCAGGGGCCGACCAGCTCCGTGCAGTACCCGTAGTCAGCCAAGAACGAGGTGTGCGCACCGGCGTCGGACGTGCCTGCAATCGTGGCTGGATGATTCAGCATCTGTCCCACCGCGTCCTTGTCGCCGTTGCCGATGATGGTCTTGAACTCCGTCTTCAGGTCCTCCGAAAGAGCCAGATCCAAAAAGGCATCCACAGGATGCTTGCCCTGGGCAGCGGCCAATTCCGCCACGGTCTTGCGCTCCCATTTTCGGTTTTCCGGGAGACGCACTTCCTGGATGGTCACCAGATCCCAGCGTTTGTGGAAGCCCTTGGCGCTGGGATCCTCGCATGCCTCATAGCGCAGCTTCGATCGCAACACCGGATCCGCGAAGCCTTTCATGCGCTCCTCGCGAGTGACGAACATGAGTGGCGCCCAGCTGGGCATCCTGTCGAACAACACCTGCACGTTGAGGAGATTGAACTGGAACGTCGTCGGCAGGGTGCTGGTGGTGCCGTGGATCCGGTAGCCCTGTGCCAGGCACTCGGCCCCCAGTTCCAGCGCCTCTTTCCAGATATGCGGAGTCTGCCACTTGTGCGAGATCAGATTGAAAAGGATGGGACGGCGGCAGGCCTGCGCCAGTTCGCGCAGGAACTTGTAATTGTCAGCCGGCGAAACCTCCGATCCCATGCTGCCGCCATTGACCTGCACATAGCCGTGCCCGCACTCCCTGAGCACCGCGGCCAGCTCGAGCAACTCATGCTTGTCGGCCACGGTTGCCGGAATGGGCTTTCCGTCCTCACGAAAATGATGCTTGCTCTGGTTGAGCGACAGCCCGGCGGCCCCATCATGCATGGCCTGCTTCACGATGCGACGCATGCCTGCTATCTCCTCGGGCGTCGCCGCGCGCTCGGTCGCATCGCTGCCCATGACGTACTGCCTGACCGCGTTGTGGCCGATCAGGCAGGCCACATTGACTCCTCGCTGATGTTCCAGCGTGCGCAGATAGTCGCCGAAGGATTCCCACTGCCATTCGATGCCCGCCTCCAGCGCCTTTCTGGAAATCGCCTCCACGCGAGCGAAGCAGCTGATCAGGTCACCCCGGTGCTCCGGTTTGCAAGGAGCCAGGGACAGCGAGCAGTTGCCGGTCACCACAGTGGTCACGCCATGCCAGCAGGAGGAACTCGCCAGCGGATCCCACAGCAGTTGCGCGTCCAGATGGGTGTGGTGGTCGATGAATCCAGGCGCAACCATAAGGCCCCCCGCGTCGATCACCTCCCGCGCGGAGCCGCTTGCGCGGCCGACCGCATGGATTCGCCTGTCGAGAATGCCGATATCTCCCGCGTACGAGGTCCCGCCCGAACCATCGGCTATGAGACCTCCTTTTATCAATAGGTCGTACTGCATGTGTTCGCCCAAAGGAAAAGCACGCGGGCGTCGCCGCGTGATCCGACTATTGCAGCTTGATGTTCGAAGACTTGATCACCTTTGCGTACCTGGCGATATCGTCTCGGATCAGGAATGCGAACTCCTCGGGGGTGGACAGGAAGGGCTCGACTCCCTGGCTCAGCAGCTGATTGCGGAAGTCGTTGCTTCGCTGCACCCTGATCATGTCGGCGGATATCTTGTTGATGATATCCGTGGGCACACGGCTCTGGACCACGATGCCGAACCAATTGGTACCGCTGAAGTTCGGCATGTTCGCCTCTGCGAAGGTCGGGACGTCCGGCAAGTTGGGCGAACGCTTGTCACCGGACACCGCCAGCGCCCGCAGCCTGCCTGCCTTGACGTGCGGCCCAATTTGCATGGGATTGCTGAACGTCATCTGGATCTGATTTCCGAGCACGTCGGTCATGACGGGCGCGGCGCCCTTGTATGCCACGTACGTGATCGCCACGCCAGCCAAAGTGTTGAACAGTTCGTTGACGAGGTGCTGCGGGCTGCCCGTGCTGGTGCCTCCGGAGTTGAGTTCCCCGGGCTTGGACTTGGCCAGGGCGATGAACTCCTGAAGGCTTCTCGCCGGCACGTTTGAATTGATCGCCAGCATGTAATGGCTGCGGGCGATCGTCGCGACGGGTGCAAAATCTTTCAGGGTGTCGTAGGGCAGGTTCGGCATCAGTGTGGGATTGATCACCATGTCGTTGTTCACGAAGAGCATGGTGTAACCGTCAGGCGGAGTCCGAAGCAGTTCTTGCGAGCCGATGGTGCTGGTGCCACCAGGCTTGCTGTCAACATAGACCGTTTGCCCCCATATCTCGGTGAGTTTCTGCGACGTGAGTCGGGCCATTGCATCGGTACTGCCTCCTGGCGCGAACGGCAGAATGAAGCGGACCGCCTTGTTTGGATAACCGCCCTGCGCCTGAACAGGCGCGGCGAACATCAATGCGCAGACGAGTGCAGCAGGCGCAACCTGCCAATTCTTTGGTAAATTCATTGCGGTCTCCTCCAGTTCGCGATTTCGACTCAACAGGCGCCCTCGAAGTTAGGCGCGATTCTATGCATGGAATGCATGATTGGCCATCACATTCGCGAGTTGACGAATATCAGGAATTTGCTCGATCCTCCAAAGGGTATCCAATACCGAGCTGGCATGCTGCTCATCGCCATACTCACGGAACAGCTCCAAGAACTTCGCATCCACCTCCGCGTCATCCATCGGGAAGTCGACGTGCCCCTTTGCGTGCTGCACTTCCATGACCAGCGGCTCTTTGGACGTTGTCCTGATCACCAGGCGGCAGGCCGAGGAATCGGGAAACTGCGCAGTCAAGCTGGCATCCTCGAAGACCCGGGTCTTGCTCATCAGGTTGGCTATGCTGCCGTCGGTAAGGCGCTCATGGCTGTACGAATGCGAAGTAATGTCGCCGTGCAGCAGCCCGGTGGCAACGACAAAAGGCAGGCTGTGGTCCGCCGCTTCGCGCGTTTCGGGCGCCCATCGTGACGGTTCCGAACCCATCACCGCCACGGCTTTGCGAAAGGTCGACACCTCAATTTCGGTGATGTCATTGTTGTTGACCTGTGTGCTTGCCTGAACGGCCGCCCAGGCCGCGGATTGTCCGAAATAACAGACCGGGTAACGCTTCATGTGCGTCCGCGTGATCTTGTGCGGCGCGCCGGCCGGTGAAAACGCCCATTCGAACTTCCCCGCTGCCCTCCACAAACCGCTCTTGCCTTCGAAGACGTCTGCCGGTCCCACGCAACCTTCCCGCGCGAGCTGCGCGGCAAAGATGGCATTGCGCGTGGCATTGGCCGCCGCGCAGCTCCTCCAGCTCGACGGCTCGCCCTGCCGCGTCTGGTACAAGGCCATGTTGGGCGTAATGCTGAGGGAAACGGCGTTGGCCAGTTGCTCGCGCGTCAATCCCAGCAGGCTGCCGATGCCCAGGGCGCAGGCCACACCACCGTACACCGGGTGGTCCCAGCCGCTGGTGTTGAGATCCACCGAGTCGCTGAAGCTGCAATAGATCTCATAGGCCAGCGATACCGCCTTGATGATGTCCATGCCGCTCGCGCCGGCCGCCTCGCCCACCGCCATGATGCCGGCTGTCGCGTCGCAGGGATGACCGCCGCTCTTGCCGAGGTAGGTGTCGCTCATGTCCAGCACTCGTGACATGACGCCGTTGGCGAAGGCGGCCGCCTCCTGGCTGGTCGAAGCAGTCGTGCCCCAGACCGTGGCACTCGGCGTGCCAGCCTGGCTCGCAGCCAGCTTGCGCGCCATCCGGCTCATGGTGTCGTCATACCCGCCAAAAGCACATCCCAGCGTATCGACAATGCGACGCTTGCATTCGTGGATTGTCGCATCGGGCAGGGGCTGCGAGGAAAACGCCAGGGCAAAATCCACGAGTGTGGCGGTGCTTCTGTCCATGCTGTCCTTCCTGGTTGATGGGCATCGAGCCCGGCCGAAGCCCCGCCGCTATCCGGCGCGTTTCTTGGACAACAGCCCTTCCTCTATCGCCTTGATCTGCAGGGCAACGAACTTTGAGTACTGACGACAGTTTGCAAAGCCGGCGCCGACGAACCACAAGCCATCCTGTGGCGTGCGCTTCCACATGTTGTTCATTTCGCCGTCGGGCCCGATGCCCCACACTGGGCCGACCTTCTCGGCCATGGCCTCGCCGAAGAGCTTGGCCACCACGCGCTGCTGCGGCTGGTAGCCGGTGGCCAGCACCACCAGGTCGGCAGGCTTGATGGATCCATCCTTGAGCAGCGCGCCTTCGGCCACGAATTTTTCGATAGTCTCGTACTGCATCAGCCCCACCTCGCCACTGATGATGAGCTCGGAGCACCCGCAATTCAGGTAGTAGCCGCCGAAACGTCGCCGTATCTTCATCTGATGGCCGGCATTGTCCTCGCCCATGTCCCACTTGAAGCCCTTGGCCTTAAGGCCGGCGATGAGGTCCTTGTCCAGCTCGATCATGCGCTTGGCCAGGTTCTGCATGTTCTTCTGGGTCATGGGCATGGTATTGGTGGTTGCAATGAGATCGACATCGTCAATGGGCGTGCCGTCCATGAAGGGCGCGTGCACCAGCTTGGCGCTGGGATCAACGCTCACCACCGTGGTCGAACCGCGCTGGATGATGGTGGTGTCCGCGCCGTTGGCGTGCAGGTCCTGGGCCACATCGTGACCGCTGTTGCCGGTGCCCAGCACCAGCGCCTTTTTGCCGCGCCAGTTGGCACCAGTGCTGAACCCCTCCACGTGCATCACGTCGCCCTTGAAGTCCTTCAGGCCGGGCAGGTCGGGGATGCTGGGGGCGCCGATCACGCCGTTGGCGAGGATGATGTGTTTCGGGCGAAGCGTGCGTTCGGTGCCGTCGGAGCGGCGCACCTGCGCCTTCCACGTCCCGGTGGCTTCGTCGTAGCTGCCGTGGACGAAATCGGTGCCGGTCCAGTAGTTGATCTCCATCGTCCACACATAGGACTCGAACCAGTCGGCCAGCATGTCCTTGGGCAGGTACTTCGGCCAGGTTGCCGGGAACGGCATGTAAGGCATGTGATTGATGTCGGTGTAGTTATGCAGCGCCAGCGAGTGGTAACGCTTGCGCCAGCAGTCACCGATCTGCTCGTGCCTGTCGATGACCAGCGTGTCCACACCCAGATTGACCAGGCGCGCCGCGGCAGTGAGTCCGGCCTGCCCACCTCCCACGATCAGCACTTCGGGCTCACGGTCCTCGTAACGCTGCGCCTTCAGGCGCTGGTCCTTCCAGTTCAGGCCACCAAAGTTGCGCGAGTAGGTCGAGCCGGTGCGCCGGTTCAGCCCAAGCTGCTCTTCGAAACCCTTCAGTTCGTGCAGGCTGGTCATGAGTTGGAAGGCCTGACGCGGGTTGTCCACCGGCAACCTCAGCACACCATAGCCCCGTCCCACTTCCGTCTCAAAATTAAAGATCGCCTCGATTACCGTGTTTCCAGCCCGCTGCATGCGGCGCGGTGCGATGCGATGCCGGGCCAGGGCGAAGCCGCGCGCCTTGGCCATGGCCTGCCCCAACACCATCCCCGCACCGATGTCCTTGGCACCACGATATGGCGTGATATGCCAGGTGAAGGTGAGGAGATCGCGCCAATGACAATCATCTGGCGTAAAAAGCGCGGCAACCGCACCCGCGTTCCCCGCTTGCAAAGCAGCCTCCAGGGATGTCAGCCACTGCTGCGCGAGTTCGCTGTCACTTGGCCCAGTCTTCCTTACCGGTACTTCTTGCAGGACTTGATTCATGGCTTTTCTCTTTCGCTCAGATTGATGTGCATCGCCAGATTTTTCACGACTACTGATCAACGATGATGCCGCTTTCCTCGACAAGCTTTTTCCACCGTGTCGTCTCGGTGAGAATCAGTTTTCTCAACTCAGCCGGAGTGCTGCCGATCAACACCGTGCCTTGCGTCGCGAGGGCTTCCTTGACGTCGCTGGCCTTAGCGACCCTTGCAAAATTTTCACTGAGCTTGTCGATCACGGCAGCCGGCGTTTTGCCGGGAGCCCCAATGCCGACCCAGCTCTTGAAATTGAATTCCGGTGCCCCTTGCTCTGCGATCGTGGGAAGATCAGGCCACACTTCGGCTCGTGTCGACATTGACGTGCCCAGTGCGCGCACCTTGCCGGACTTGGCAAGGGAAATGGCCTGGGTGATCACGATGGCAGCCACGTCCAGGCGACCGCTGAACAGGTCCGGCAAGAGTGGTCCCATGCCCTTGTACCCTATGTAAGTAACTTTGGTATTGGTAAGGGAATGCTGCCAGATGTGCATGAAATGATTAATTCCACCCTGGGAGGTGGTGCCGACGCTGATCTTTCCCGGATTCGCCCTGGCATAGGCAATCATCTCGGGAAAGTTCCTGGCCGGAAAAGTTGGACTTGCCAGAAATATCTGCGGCTGTTCGCTCATCAGAGAAACCGCCGCGAAGTCATTCAGGATATCGAATGTCAGATTCTTGTTGACGGCCGGCATCAGGGTGAAGTTGCCAGACAGCGCGTGAAGGGTGTGCCCATCCGCCGGCGCCTTGGCCACGAAAGCGGTGGCGACTATTCCACCTGCACCGGACTTGTAATCGAGCAGGAAAGGTCGTCCCAGATACTCGGACATCTTGGTGGTATAGAAGCGCATCTCAAAGTCCGTACCACCACCGGGAGCCACCCCAAGGACAATGGTGACGGGTCTCGAGGGAAAGAGGGCAGTCTGCGCCATTGAAGGAGAGGAACAAACGAGAGCCGCGGGCAGCATGAATAAAACGAAACAACGAAAGTCTCGCAACTTGTACCCCCTTTTCAGCAACACTCCTGTCATTGTGGCTCGAGGCCGATTTTCTTCGCCACGTCGTTAGCCAGCCTGATCTGCATGTCCAGATACTTTACCGCGGCCTGCGGCGAATCGTTAACCATCTCGTAGCTGAGCTTTTCCATCCGCGCCACCACATCAGGATGCTGCAGGGCCCGGGAGACGGCCGAGTGCAGACGCTCGATGATCGCCCTCGGCGTGGCCGCCGGCGCGTGCATGGAGTACTCCGCGCCAGGCACCGGGGGAAGCCCCAGTTCGATGAAAGTGGGCACATCTGGAAATTTGGGATGCCTGCGGTCACCGGTGACCGCGATGGACCACATGCCGCCCTTTTTCGATACTTGCGAGGCATTGGCAAACAGCAAATGCACCTGTCCCGCGTAGATCGCCGCTTCGGCCGCTCCGGTGGAGGGATA
>CAXNIK010000132.1:0-9013 GCA_964202115.1 Burkholderiales bacterium | reverse complement strand
AAATGCCGAGATGAAGGCAGCAATGGAGCCCACGCCAAACAACGGAAGATCGGTCAAGGAAAGCAGGTCGCGGTTCTTGTACAGATCATAGGCTCCGGCAGCCATCAGCGTCGGCACCGCAAGGAAGAACGAGAACTCGGTTGCCGCGCGCCGGGACAAACCAAAGAGCATGCCGCCGATGATGGTCGCGCCTGAACGCGATGTTCCCGGGATCAGCGCCATGGCCTGCGCCAGACCGACCTTGAGCGCATCCTTCCAACCCATGTCGTCCACCCGCTCTATTCGCGGCGCGCTGCTGCTGCGCCTCTCAACCCACAGTATGATCAAACCGCCCACGATGAATGCCGTCGCCACCGGCACGGGCTTGAACAGATACGCCTTGATGTACTTGCCAAACGCCAGTCCAAGAATGGCAGCGGGCATGAAGGCAACGGCCAGATTGGTGACAAAGCGCCGCGCTTCCTGACTGCTCCCCAGTCCACACAGCACCCCCCAGAAGCGCAAGCGGTACTCCCACACCACGGCCAGCATGGCCCCGGTCTGGATCACCAGCTCGAATACCTTGCCCTTCTCGTCGTTGAAGTCCAGCAGGTGACCCGCCAGGATGAGATGGCCGGTGGAGGAGATGGGCAGGAACTCGGTGAAACCTTCAATGACGCCGAGTATCACAGCCTTGAGCAGAAGCGCGCTGTCCATAGGGTGCGCATTCTACTCACCCCATGCCCTGCATGCGTCAGGCCTTGCGATAAATCTCCGCGCCCTGCTTCACGAATTCAATCGATTTCTGCTGCATGCCTTTCTTCAGCGCATCCTCGGCCGACAAGCCCTGCTGTGCCGCGTAATCGCGCACGTCCTGGGTGATCTTCATGGAGCAGAAATGGGGCCCGCACATGGAGCAGAAATGCGCCACCTTCGCACCATGTTGCGGCAGGGTTTCATCGTGATACTCCTTGGCGGTATCCGGATCCAGCCCCAGGTTGAACTGGTCTTCCCAGCGGAATTCGAAGCGGGCCTTGGACAAGGCATTGTCTCGAATCTGCGCTCCGGGATGGCCTTTGGCAAGGTCGGCCGCATGCGCCGCGATCTTGTAGGCAATGATGCCGTCCTTGACGTCTTTCTTGTCGGGCAGCCCCAGGTGCTCCTTGGGCGTCACGTAGCACAGCATGGCCGTGCCGTACCAGCCGATCTGCGCAGCACCAATGGCACTGGTGATGTGGTCATAGCCGGGCGCGATGTCGGTGGTCAGCGGCCCCAGCGTGTAGAAAGGCGCCTCGTAGCATTCCTTCAACTGCAGGTCCATGTTTTCCTTGATGAGCTGCATGGGAACATGGCCCGGACCTTCTATCATGACCTGTACATCATGCTTCCAGGCCACCTGCGTGAGTTCACCCAGGGTACGCAGTTCGCCCAGTTGAGCGTCGTCATTCGCGTCCCAAATCGAGCCAGGACGCAGGCCGTCGCCCAGCGAGAAGGCCACGTCATAGGCCTTCATGATCTCGCAGATGTCCTCGAAATGGGTGTAGAGAAAGCTTTCCTTGTGGTGTGCGAGGCACCACTTGGCCATGATGGAGCCGCCGCGCGAGACGATGCCGGTCATGCGCGTGGCCGTCATCGGCACATAGCGAAGCAGTACGCCGGCATGGATGGTGAAGTAATCCACCCCCTGCTCGGCCTGTTCGATGAGCGTGTCGCGAAAAATATCCCAGGTCAGGTCTTCGGCCTTGCCGTCGACTTTCTCCAGTGCCTGATAGATGGGCACGGTGCCGATCGGCACCGGGGAATTACGCACGATCCATTCCCGGGTTTCATGGATGTTCTTGCCGGTGGACAGATCCATCACGGTGTCACCGCCCCAGCGTATGGACCAGGTCATTTTCTCGACTTCTTCAGCGATACCGGAGGTCACTGCCGAATTGCCGATATTGGCATTGATTTTCACCAGGAAGTTGCGGCCTATGATCATGGGCTCGGATTCCGGGTGGTTGATATTGGACGGAATAATGGCCCTCCCCCTGGCCACTTCGTCACGCACGAATTCCGCGGTGATTTCCTTCGGTATCGCCGCGCCGAAGGATTCACCACGATGCTGCCGCATCATCAGTTCGGCAAGCTTGGCGCCTTGCGGCCCGGAGGATTTCAGGGACTCGAGATACTCCCGGCGGCGCTGATTTTCCCGTATGGCGACGAACTCCATCTCCGCGGTGACCATGCCCTTGCGCGCGTAGTGCATCTGGGAAACATTTCGTCCGACGAGCGCGCGGCGCGGCTTGCGCTTGAGGGAAAAACGCATGGCCGAAAGCCCGGGATCGGCAAGGCGTTGGGCGCCGTAAAGAGAGGTCGGCCCGTCCAGTTCGGCTGAGTCCCCCCGTTCCGCTATCCACGGCGCCCTGAGCGCGGGCAGCCCCTGGCGGATATCGATGTGCGCCTGCGGATCCGTGTAGGGACCGGAGCAGTCATAGACGAAGATGGGCGGATTTTTCTCCGCTCCGAATGAGGCGTCGGTATCCGACTGAGAGATCTCCCGCATGGGCACGCGTATATCCGGACGCGACCCTTCCACGTAGATCTTGCGCGACTGCGGCAAAGGCTGCACCGCCGCCTCATCGACCTGGGCGTTCGCTGCTATGAATTTTGGGTTTGCTGCTGCCATGGCTAGCTCCTTTAGACCAAAGGAACGGAGCGCCAAGGCTGCGACGCGTCCCTTCGGCGGCATTATCCGCATCAGGTTCCGAGGGTGTTTCTCACCCGGCGTGTTGCACCTCGCCAGGACCCCTGCGTTCCGCTACAAGCTACTCCAAGCGTTGGCCCTGTGCAAGCGCCAATACCGGCCCGGAGGCAGTCGGGATTCGAAACTGTTACAAATTTCCCAGGACTGTTACACACCAAGCTGACAGTATCCCGGTCGCGCGCTCGCGACGCCGGAAAGCGATGCTAGAATTGCGCGCTCTTGAAAGGCGACTATGGACCTCGAACAGGCACGCTTCAATATGGTGGAGCAGCAGATTCGGACCTGGGAAGTGCTTGACCAGGACGTGCTGGATTTGTTGTATGTGGTTCGCCGCGAGGAATTCGTGCCCGGGGCCTATCGTGATGTGGCGTTTTCCGACCTTGAAATACCCATAGGCGAAGGCGAGCGCATGTGGCAGCCCAAGCTGGAAGCACGCGTGCTGCAGGAACTGGCAATCAGGAAAAACGAGCGCGTGCTTGAAATTGGCACGGGCACAGGCCATCTGACAGCGCTGCTGGCACAGCGTGCCCAGCACGTTTTTTCCGTGGAAATCAACGCCAGACTCAAGGCTGGCGCCGAACAGACCCTTAAAGCTCACGGCATAGACAATGCCACGCTGGAACTGGGCGACGGCGCCCTGGGGTGGGACAAGCATGGCCCCTATGACGTCATTGTCATCACCGGTTCCGTGCCCGTTCTTCCCCATTCCTTTCTCGGCCAGCTCAGGCCGGGCGGCCGGCTGTTTGCGATCATCGGCGATGCCCCGGTCATGAGCGCCCGGCTGGTCAGCCGCGCAGAGCCGGGTTCATATGCCTCAACCGACTTGTTTGAAACCTGCTTCCCTCCTCTTAAGAACGCGCTCCAGCCTAAACGGTTCGCATTCTGAACCGTGAACCGGCGGTCCATGTCCAGGCAAGCCTGAAATGCAGCAACTCACTCCTGTGGAACTGGCCGACTGGCTGTCCCGAACAGACGGGGAAAAGCCCTTGCTGCTCGATGTCAGGGAAGCCTGGGAGTACTCCCATTGTCATATCGAGGATTCCGTCCATGTCCCCATGCAGGCCGTTCCCGGGCGCATCACGGAGTGGGAGGAAGATGCGCCCATCATCGCTATCTGCCATCATGGCGCCCGCAGTTTGCAAGTGGCTCATTTTCTGGAGCAGCACGGTTTCAAACAGGTCTACAACCTGAGCGGGGGTGTAGACGCCTGGGCGAAGACTGTCGATCACGCCATGCCAACTTATTGAAATGGCTGCCATGTCAATAGCATTTACAACACGATCTGTCCGGATGCAGGCAATCCAGGTTGCCGCGGTGACTGCCATGCTGATCGCCCCCTGCAGCCGGGCCGCCGACCTGTTGCAGGTATACCGCGAAGCTCGTGCCAACGATGCCGTGTTTACCTCGGCACGGGCCACCCTGGAAGCGGGACGCGAACGCCTCACCCAGGGCCGCGCACTCGTTCTTCCCACCATAAACCTCACGGGGAATTCCACCTTCACCGATGGTGAAGTGCGCGCCGCAACCCCCAACGCCGTTTTCGGCACGCGTCAATTCAATACCAATGCCTGGACAGTGACACTCAATCAACCCCTGTATCGGCAGGGCAACTGGGCTCAGTACCAGCAAGCGGAATTCCAGGTGGCACAGGCCGAAGCTCAATTCGGGCAGGCCGGCCAGGATCTGGTCCTGAGAGTGGCGCAGGCCTACTTCGACGTGCTCGCCTCGCAGGACAGCCTGGCCTTCATTCAGGCGCAGAAAAATGCCATTACCGAACAATTGCAGCAGGCCAGGCGCAATTTCGAGGTCGGCACCACCACCATCACCGACACGCACGAAGCCCAGGCGCGATTCGATCTTTCCACCTCACAGGAAATTGCCGCCCAAAACGACCTTGAAATACGCAAACGCGCGCTGCAACAGCTGATCGGACGTTTCCCCGACGCGCTCACACCGGTGCGATCCCAGCTGCAATTGACAGCTCCTCAGCCAGCTGTCATGGAAACCTGGGTGGATACCGCGCAGCGGCAGAACTTCGCCGTGCGCGTGCAGGAGGCCGCCCTGGAAATCGCGTCCCGTGAGGTAGAGCGCAACCGCGCGGCACATTACCCCACATTGGACCTGGTCGGCACCATCGGCAGTTCTTCAACCACCGGTTCAACCGGCGCCGGCCCCGCCGGCAGCGACATCAGATCAGCCACCATAGGTTTGCAGCTGGCCTTGCCCATTTACGCCGGTGGGGCCACCAATTCGCGCGTACGTGAGGCGCTGGCGCTTCAGGAAAAGGTGCGCTCTGATCTGGAAAACAGCCGCCGGCAAGCCGCGCTCAATGCGCGCCAGACCTATCTGGGCGTAACCAATGGCATGGCCCAGGTCAAGGCTCTGGAACAGGCGCTGATCTCGTCGGAAACCGCCTTGGCATCCAACAAGCTGGGTTATGAGGTGGGAGTGCGCATCAACATTGACGTTCTCAATTCCCAACAACAGGTGTTCTCCACCCGGCGAGACATGTCACGGGCACGCTACGACACACTAATGAATGGTTTGCGCCTGAAAGCGTCAACAGGCAATCTTTCCGAGTCCGACCTGGAGGAAGTCAACAGGCTGCTCGGCTCCAACTGAATCGCCGCAGCAGCAAGCCAAACTAGGGTTGCAGCAGGCGCTGGCACAAATCCACGGTTCTCGCAGTTGCGCCCTGATGCCTGCGACAGAAATCCAGGCCGGCATCGCCGATGCTCCGCCTCAGTTCATCGTTGCCTAACAGGCGGTTGGCCGTCTCGATGACCGAAGCCGCCTCCGTCACCCTGAGGGCTGCTCCTGCAGCAACGGCAGCCTCGGCAGATTCGGCAAAATTGTATGTATGCGGTCCTATCAATGCCGGCACCCCGGCCGCACAGGCTTCAATCAGGTTCTGCCCGCCATACTCCAGCAGGCTTCCTCCAATGAACGCGCAGTCGCAGGCAGCGTAATAGGCAGCCATTTCACCCATGCTGTCGCCCAGCACGCAAGGGCAGTCGAGCGGCACATCCCACCCTTGGCTGCGACGCACGAACGCCAAGCCTTTCCCGGACAGCAAGGAGGCCACTTCTTCAAAACGCTGGGGATGGCGCGGCACGATGACCAGCAGGGCATTCTGGGCCAAACCGCCGGCAGCCTGCATTGCATCGATGATCAGCCTTTCCTCGCCTTCCCTGAGCGATGCCGCCAGCAGCGCCTTGCGCGGGCCGTAGCGCCTGCGAAACTCGGCCGCCAGCACGGCAGCCTCCGGCGGCGGCGCCACGTCGAACTTGAGGTTGCCCGCAACCTCCAGACGCTGCGCGCCCAGCCGCCGGAATTGCTCTGCGTCGGCCTCGGTCTGCGCGGCAATGACTGAAAACCGTGACAAGGCAGTGCGCACCAATGGCTCGACCAGAGCGTAGCGGTCCGCCGAGCGTAGCGACAAACGTCCATTGGCGAGCAGCAATGGCAGTTTTGCCGCGGCGCACTCGGCCAGTAGATTGGGCCAGATCTCGGTTTCCATGACGATGCCCAGGCTGGGACGGAAATGGCCGAGGAACCGCCGTGCAGCGCATGCATAGTCATAGGGCAGCCAGGCCAGATGAACGCGTTCTGCTGCGCCGTACAACTGTCGGGCGGCTTCGCGGCCACTGGCCGTCATCTGCGTGAGCAGCAGGTCATGGCCTGGATACGTCTGCAGTAAAGCCTCCACCAGGGGCTGGGCGGCCCTGGTTTCTCCCACAGAAACCGCGTGCACCCAGATCAGCGGTCGGGCCTGAGCCGGAGACCTCGGTTGATAGATGCCAAAGCGACTGCCGATCCGGTATCGGTAGCCGGGTTCACGCCTTCCGCGCCACCATAGTCTTGCCAGCACCCAGGGCAGCATCAGCCACAGCAGCAGGCTATAGCCCAGCCTCCACATCACAGCGCTTTCATGTCCGCGAGCGCCGCAATTACCTCTTGCGGATTCGGTGGAGCGCCCTGATATCCCAGGTTGCGGCCCAAAGGCGCGCCGTATACCCCGGTCAGCGCCGGGTCTGAACCGGAAAAAACCGCAACCACAGGCCTTCCCAGTGCCGCTGCGAGATGCACCAGTCCCGTGTCCACGCCTATGACAGCGGCCGCTCCGCAGAGCAGCTCAGCCATCTTTTCCAGGGGCAGCAGGGCTGGAATGCTGGCCTGCTGCAATCCGGCGGCGATGCGCTCGCTGCGGCCGCGCTCCCCGTCATCGCCCCAGGGAAGTACACATGCGTATCCGCGCTCTTCCAGAAGAAGGCCCAGCGCCATCCACGCATCCACGGGCCAGAGCTTGTCCGCGCGGCTGGTTCCGTGCAAAAGCATGCAGTAAGGCCGTGCTTGCCGGCCGGAACTGACCGCTTTCAAGCCGTAGTCGGTCGGATCTTCAAGCCGGTAACCCAGCGACGCGGCAGCCAGTTGGCGGTTGCGAAGTACCGCATGCTGGCCGCGACGAACATGGTGTGTGGCGTCATAGAGCCTGGCAGCCATCCCTTCACGTGCCGAAGACGCATCGAATCCATGACGGCGCCCACGGGCCGCCCTGGCAATCAGCGCGCTCTTGAGCAAGCCCTGGGTATCAATAATGGCGTCGTATTCCTCGACATGAAACATGCGCCGGAATTCGCCGATGTCCTTCCAGGTGTGCTGCTCCAGCATGCGTTTGCGCCATCGGCGCAATGCCACGGGAATCACCCGCCTGACTGCAGGATGCAGGCGCACCATCGGCAGGTAAGGCTCTTCCACCACCCAGTCGATGGCCGCTTCCGGGAAATGCCTGCGGATATCGCTCACCACGGGAAAATTGTGGACGACATCGCCCAGGGAGGAAGTCTTGACCAACAGGATACGTAGCATGGGCAGGCACTAGGGCGGGGCTTGCTATTCGTTTAAAATAGCGCTCGCAACATATTGATTATACGATTTTTCATCCCTCACCTTGCCACTTTCAGCCGTCATCATCAGCCACAACGCAGCGGCACGGATTGGTCCGTGCCTGGCCAGCGTATCGTTCTGTGACGAGATCATCGTGGTGGATTCAGGCTCGACCGATGCAACTACTGACCTGGCAAAGTCAGCCGGAGCCAGGGTGATAGCACAGGCCTGGCTGGGATATGGTCCGCAAAAGCAGTTTGCCGTGCAGCAGGCGTCGTTCGACTGGGTGCTTTGCCTGGACACGGATGAATACGTCAGCGATCAACTCAAAGCGAGCATCCGGGCTGAGCTGGGTTCCCCCAAGGCCCGGGTCTTCGCCATTGCACGCTGCAACCGCTTTCTGGGCAGATGGCTGAGGCATGGGGAGGGCTATCCGGATTGGAGCGTGCGCCTGTTTCATCGTGCCGCGGCAGACTGGAGCGACGATGCCGTGCATGAAAAAGTCATCGCCGGGGAGCCGGTGGCACGCCTGCAGGGTGATCTCCTGCATGATTCCGCGGAAACCCTGGAGCGTTACCTGGACAAGCAGAATCTCTACACCACACTGCAGGCGGAGCGGATGCACAAGCAGGGTTGCACAGTCACGCCTTTCCAGTTGCTGCTGTCCCCCGTGGCGCGATTCATCAAGCTTTACCTGTTTCGCCTGGGATTTCTCGACGGCCTGCCCGGTTTGATACATGTTTGCATAGGCTGCATGAACAGCTTCACCAAATACGCCAAGGTACTGGCTTTGCAGAAAGCAATTACTCCATGACCATTCTGGTAACCGGCGGCGCCGGATTCATCGGATCCAACTTTGTCATCGATTGGCTCAGTGCAGGAGGTGAGCCGGTGGTCAACTATGACAAGCTCACCTATGCCGGAAATCCCGAGAATCTGCAGGCATTGAAGGGAAACCCCGGACACGTGTTCGTGCGCGGCGACATCTGCGATAAAGCGCTGCTCAAGAGCGTGATCGCCCGGCACCGGCCCAGAGCCATCCTGCACTTCGCGGCTGAAAGCCATGTCGATCGATCCATACTTGGGCCGGCCGCGTTCATTGAGACCAATGTGGTGGGCACATTCAACCTGCTGGAAGAGACCCGCGCATGGTGGCAAAGCCTGACCGGTGCGGAGCGGGACGGATTTCGCTTCCTGCATGTATCCACCGATGAGGTTTACGGCTCGCTGGGTCCGGAAGGCCCGGCCTTTTCGGAAACCACGGCTTACGCCCCCAACAGCCCATACTCGGCATCAAAGGCATCGTCAGATCACCTGGTGCGCGCCTATCACCACACCTACGGCCTGCCCACCCTCAGCACAAACTGCTCCAACAACTATGGCCCTTATCAGTTCCCC
>CAXNIK010000131.1:0-9102 GCA_964202115.1 Burkholderiales bacterium | reverse complement strand
GTTTGAATAAAAGGATCCATGCCCTGCGCAATGAGGTTCTCCTTCACGTCGGGCATGGACAGGATCCTGGTCATTTCCGTCGACCAGCGATCGACGATGGGCCGTGGCAACCCGGCCGGGGCGAAAATTCCATACCAGTTCTTGGCGTCATAGGTAGGCAGGCCCGCCTCGGCAAAGGTCGGCACCTGCGGCAATGACGAAATGCGGCTGTCGCCGGTGATCGCCAAGGCGCGCAGCTTGCCCGCCTTGATATGCTGAATCAAGGCGAGCGGCACATTCAGAGACACCTGTACCTGCCCGCCCAGCAGGTCTATCAATGCCGGTCCGCCTCCCTTGTAGGGAATATGGGTCATCTTGACGTTTGCCGCGATGTTGAAGTGCTCGCTGGCAAGGTGAGTCGATGAACCCGCGCCGGAAGTGGCGTAATTGATCTGCCCCGGCCTGGACTGGGCCAGCGCAATGAATTCCTGCAGGGTGCCGGCCGGCATTGATGGATGAACCACCAGCATGAATTCGCCAGCGGCCACGGTCGCCACTGCTGTAAAGTCCTTGATGGCGTCGTAAGGAGCATTCACAAGGCTTGGATTGATGACGTGGCCGCTTGTCTGCAGCATGAAGGTTTGCCCATCGGGCGCCGATTTGGCGACGTGGTCGCTACCGATGATGGTATTGCCACCGGGTCTGTTTTCGACGAAGACTTGCTGGCGCCAGATATTGGTGAGCTTGACTGCGATCAGCCGCGCCAGGATGTCGGTGCTGCCGCCCGGTGCGTAGGGCGTGACGATGCGTACCGGCTTGATCGGGTACTGTTGGGCCTGAACAGACCCCGCCAGAACGAGTGCCAATCCGAGTAACAGTGTCCGAAAAGCATGGATTGATCGCTGCTTCATCATTCTTCCTCCGGTTGGTTGGGTAGGCATCCAGTTAAGGCAGTATCAGTACGATCTTTGCTGTCCAAGCATTCGCCCGGTGATACAGGACAGGATCAATTCCCGGCTGACCGGGGCAATGCGAGGCAGCATGCTATGGATGTACGCTATACACGCCCATTGCTCAGCGCGAAAAATCGCACATGAGTTCGCGGGCTGCCGGCAACTGGTCCAGCGACATGATGGTGTCGAACAGTTTGAGCGCCGGCAAGCGTGGGTTGCCGGTTTGCACGCAATCCTCGAACTTCATCCAGACATCGTTTTTCTGCAGCGGGAATTCAGGATCGCCGCGAATGTTGGAAATCGGCCCGCTGTCCAGCGTGCGGCCATCGCGCATCCTGACGATGACCTGGTCATGAATGGCGAACCCGGGCCGCTTCGGATCGTTGCGGTCATCCGGTTCCATGCTGACGCGCTGCATGAGTTCCTGAACCTCCGATTTGTTGACGAATGCATCGGACAGTTCGCCAAGACCGGCGCGCCGGGCCAGCAGCGCCGAGGCCATGGCGAAATGCATGCTGAATTTGGCGGCCAGCCCGGTCTTGGGCTGGTGATTGCGCAGCATGCCGGCATTGCGGCGGCTCAGGCGAACCGTCACGTGCTCGACGTCCCCCGGCTTGATGGCGTGCGCCTGCAGCAGGTCGAGCATGCCGTCGAGGGCGCGGTGTCCGCCATAGCAGACCGGATACTTCTTGATGGCGAGGCGATTGGTGGTGCAGATCTGCCACTGTTTTCCGGCGCGCGTCGGTGATTCCAGATCAACCTTTCCGGCAGGAGAGACGGCAGTCAGAAAGCCCGGATTGTTTTCCAGGGTGTCCAGCGCCGCGGTAAAGCCTATCGCGGGCAGACGCGCCGATGCCACGCCTGAATGTGCCGCCCGGCCGGCATGAAAGGGCTTGGTCATGGTGCCGAAGTTGGACATCATCCCAGAGGACTGGGATGCCGCGATAGCCATCGCCATGGCCGCTTGCGTTGCATCCAGGCCGCGCAGTTTGGCGCAGGCCGCCGCCGCGCCTATGCCACCGAAGATGCCGGTCGGATGCCAGCCCTTGTTGTGATGCTGGTCAGAGTCCCGACGCGCCAGATCGGCAAAGACTTCGAAGCCGGTGAGGTAAGCCAGCACCATTTGCTTGCCGCTTGCGCCCAGTGCTTCGGCCTCGGCAAGGATGGCCGAGACCAGCGGCGCGCTGGGGTGCCCGCCCTGCTGTGCGACATCATCGTAATCAAGCGCGTGGGCGGCAGTGCCGTTGATCCAGGCTGCGTCGAGCGCTGATGCGCGGCCGCCTGAAAACAGGGTTGCCTCATTGCCGGTTGGTGCGAGCATTTTTTCAAGTAACTGCGGCGCATCTTCGTTCGAACCGGCCACGGCCACGCTGATGGTGTCGGCGAAGGCGGTCATCACGGACTGGATCGCTGCAGCAGGGACATCTTCATAGCGCAGACTCGAGACAAACGCACCGAGGTCGCGGGTGAGGGTCGGATTGGACATGGTCACTCCTTCAGTTGGCCGGGACTGGGTCTGAAAACTCAGCACACGTGGCCTTGCCGGCTTCCGTGTACGCCACTTTCCCGTTTAATTTCAATAATGCTGTATGTTAACATGGCATGCATGCTGCCTTTTACATGCAAATGGCAGCATGCAAAACTTGGCTGGTCTTTCAGCAGATGCTATGCCGCCTGCACCTGATCCCAATCCCAGATGGAGAACCGAGGATGTCGAATACGGCCAAGCCGGAAGAAGCGGGTGCGCCCAAACTGATGAAGGGCGACCAGGCCTTTCCACAACTTACTGACGAGCAGATCGACAAGGCGCGCACGCTGATCGGTGTCTGGCTGCGCCGCGATGTGCATATGCCGTCGCAGTACGAGCCGATTTCCCTGCATGACATTCGTCGCTGGACCAACTACAGCGTGGGCGATGACAACCCGCTGTTTTGTGATCTGTCCTATGCGCGCCGCACCGTCTGGGGCAACGTGATTGCGCCGCCGACCTTTCTGTTCACCGTCGACAGTGCCATCATTGCCCCCGGGCTTCCAGGCATCCAGTGGATCTACGCCGGCTCGCGCTGGGAGCACTTCAAGCCGGTGTACGCCGGGGACACCATCACGGCCCGCGCCCGGGTAATCGATGTCCAGGTTAAAGAAGGCAAGGCCGTGGCCCGCTTTGTCAATCAGGTGGGCGAAGTGCTCTTTTCCAATCAGCACGGGGATCTGGTTTGTCGCGTGGAGAACGACACGCTGCGCGTGCCGCGGGCGCGAACCGGCGCCGGCTTCAAGTTCGAACGTCCGAAGACTCAGGATGCACCACATCGCTATTCCGACGAGGAACTGGAAGAAATAGCGGCAGCCTACCGCAATGAATACCGCCGGGGCGCCGAGCCGCGCTACTGGGAAGATACCAGCATCGGTGATCCGCTGCCGGTGCTCTACAAGGGGCCGCTGACGCTGGTGGACATCGTTGGCTTTTACTCCGGCCGTCGCACCGTCTACAACGTCATGAAAATGGCGTTTGCCGAGCGCGACCGGCATCCCGCCAATGTCTATTACTCGCCATCGATGAACATTCCCATGCATCCGGCGGCTGGCCATTTCGATGTGGAGATCGCCCACGAGATCGGCATGCCCGGTGCCTACGACCAGGGCTGGCAGCGCACCAACTGGGGTGCGCATCTGGTCACCAACTGGATGGGCGATCACGGTTTCGTCAGGAAATTCGGCGGTCGTGTTACCAAGCCCAATCTTGTTGGTGACCTGACCAAGCTCACTGGCGAGGTCGTCGAAAAGCGCAAGGAAGGCAAGGAAGCTCTGGTCGAAATCGAGTGGTGGGGCACCAACCAGCGTGGCGAGAAGAATTGCAACGGCACCGCGGTTGTGCGCCTGCCCTCGCGCGACGTGTCGCTGCAGTCCTAGGAGCGTCCACGATGCGCAAACCTCTTGACAGCCTGAAGGTGCTCGATCTCACGCATACGGTGGCCGGTCCTTATTGCACCATGGTGCTGGGCGACCTTGGTTGCGATGTCATCAAGGTGGAAAAGCCCGGGCGTGGCGATTCCACGCGCTTCATGAATGTGAGCGAGAAGTTCCACGGCGACATTCCTCGCGTGGGAGGGGATTACTTTCTCGCCATCAACCGCAACAAGCGCAGCGTGTGCATCGAATTGAAGTCGCCCGAGGGCCGCGTCGCCATGGAGAAACTTGCGGCCTGGGCCGACATCGTGGTGCAGAATTTCAGACCCGGAGTGACCAAACGCCTGGGCATGGATTACGAGAGCATGCGCAAATTCAATCCGCGCCTGATCTACGCCAATATTTCGGCTTATGGTACCGAAGGCAGCATGGCCAGCAAGCCGGGCATGGACGTGGCGGTGCAGGCGCGCTCCGGCGTGATGCGCATCACCGGCATGGAGGGGTCCAGTGACCCGCTGCGCCAGGGGGCGTCGATTGCCGATTTCGGTGGCGGCATCTACATGGTAACGGCCATCCTGACGGCGCTCTACGACCGCGAGCGCACCGGCCAGGGGCAGGAGGTGAGCATCGCGATGCTCGATGCCACCATGAGCTTGCTCATCAATTATTCGGTGGCCGTTCTCGATGGCAAGGCGAAGGTGGCGCCGATCGGCTCGGGCCATCCGCAACTGGTGCCCTACCAGGCTTTCACCACCTCGGATGGCTATGTGGTGGTGGGCGCGGGCACCAACAAGACCTACCGGGAATTCTGCAATGCCATCAGTCAGCCGCAACTGGCGGTTGATCCGCGTTTTGCCACCAACCAGTTACGGGTGAAGAATCGAGGCGAGCTGATCCCCGAGATCAACCGGCTGATGAGCGCGCGCAGCACGCGCGAGTGGCTGGATATCCTCGACGCGGCCGACGTGCCCGCGGCTCCGGTGAATGACCTGCCCACGGCGTTTGCCGACCTGCAGCAGATCTCTCCGGGCATGGTCCAGTCCATGCCTTACGAGGGCGCCGAGCTGCATCAGCTGGGCGTGCCGTTTCGCTTCAGCAACTGCGGTGGAGATCTGCGGCGACCGCCGCCGCTGCTCGGTGAGCACACCGATGAAGTGCTGCGCGGCCTGCTGCAGCTGGACGAGGCCACCGCGCGCGCGGCCAGCGCGGTGCTTGAAGACTAGCGCGCACTGGCGCCAGGTTCGTACACATACACGAAAACACGCGCAGGAAATCCAGGCGGCCGTCCGGTGGCGGCTGCAGTGATGACAGTCAGGAACCCGCATGCAATCCAAGGCCAGCACAGCTGCCCCGCTCAACCAGCGTCTTGAACGGATTTTCCGCGCCCGCTCGGTGGCCCTGATCGGTGTCTCGGGAAATGCGCACAAGCTTAACGGCGCGCCGCTCGCCATCCTGCAAAAGACCGGCTTTGCCGGGAAGATCTATCCGGTCAATCCCAAGTATCCGGAGCTCGCCGGGCTGACCTGCTACCCGAGCATCGAGGCGCTGCCGGAACCGGCCGATGTGGCGCTGGTCATGGTGGGGGCCGAAGAAGTGGTGGCCACTGTGGCCGCCTGCGCCCGCAAGGGCATGGGTTCGTGCATCGTGTTCACTTCGGGCTTCGAGGAGGTGGAGGGCGGGCGTGAGCTGGCAGCCGAGCTGGCCGAAACGGCGCGCGCCACCGACATGCCTGTCGTAGGGCCCAACTGCGAGGGTGTCTGGTCGGTCAGGAGCCGGGTGCTGCTGACCTTCGGTTCGGCGGCGCGGCGCGAACACCTGCATCATGCACCCATCGCCATTCTTGGACAAAGCGGCGCCATTACCGGATCGATCGCCCGCCATCTACAGGACGGCGGCGTGGGTTGTGCCTACGTCGTGAGCGTGGGCAACGAGACCGTGATGAACGTGCTCGATTATCTGGAATGGATCATCGAGCAGGACGACGTGAAAGTGGTGCTTCTTTTCATCGAGGGGCTGAGTGGCGGCGGGCGGCTGCTTGCGCTGGCGGCGCGGGCCCGCGCACGCAAGATACAGCTAGTGGCGCTCAAGTCGGGCAACAGTGCCATTGGCCAGGCAGCCGCGGCCTCGCATACCGGCAAGATTGCATCGAGCTATGCCGTCTATCGTGACGTGCTGGATCAGGCTGGCGTCATTCAGGTGCAGAGCCTCACTGACCTGATAGAGGCGGCCGAAGTGTTTACCTTCTGCCCGCTTCCGCCCCGGCGCGGCAGCGACGGGGGCGTGTCGGTGTTCAGTATTCCGGGCGGAACACGTGCGCTGACAGCCGACCTGTGCGAGGCGCACGATGTTCCGCTGGCGACATTTGCCTCCGATACGGTGGCGGCGCTGAAAAAGGTGCTGCCTGCCTTCGGGCAGGCCGAGAACCCGACCGATCTGACCGCCATGGTGCTGTCCGATCATGGCATGTTCGACGCCAGCCT
The DNA here is from genome assembly GCA_964202115.1 of Burkholderiales bacterium. Lineage (GTDB taxonomy): Bacteria > Pseudomonadota > Gammaproteobacteria > Burkholderiales > SG8-39 > CAIYPG01. Next base: position 2,786 of record CAXNIK010000131.1, on the reverse strand, counting down.
GAAGCTGGTTGCCGATGATCCCAACACCGAAGCACTGATCATCCAGTTTGCCAACCGCGGACCGCTGGACGTGGTCGAAAAGGAGGAGTCCCTCAAGGCGCTGGTGACGAAGATGGGCGTGCCCGCCATTCTCACGTTTCTGGGTGACCGGCTGGCCCCCGAGGTGCGCCGCGGCTTCCTCGAGGCCGGCGTGCTTTGCGCGCGCGACGCGGCCGACGCGACCCGCTTTCTGAGCTGGATGTACAAGGGCCGCGAGATCCTGTCGCGGCCGGTGCCGGTGGCGGCCGCGCCGGTCAAGGCGGCCATGGCGCCCGCAAGCTGGGCACAAACCGCGGACTTTCTCCGCCTGGCCGGGATCGGCATGCCTGCATGGCGCATCCTGGCTGGTACTGATGACATAGCCGCAGCCTGCGCTGGGCTGAAGTTTCCCGTGGTAGTGAAGGCATTGCCCTCTGATGCCGACCACAAGACCGAAATGGGGCTGGTCCTGCTCAATGTGTCATCGGCCGCGGCCGTGGCGGAGTCGGCTGCGACCGTTCGCCAGCGCCTGGGCAGGGCCGATGCCGGGGTGCTGGTTCAAGAGATGATTCCCGCCGGCGTGGAGGCGGTGCTGTCGGTGATACGCAATCCCGACTTCGGCCCGGTGCTGGCGATAGGTACCGGTGGCATCGCCGTTGAATTGTTCCGTGACATCGGTTATCTCGCGTTCCCGGTCACGCGCGAGCAGGTGAGCGCCCTGGTCGGACGCCTGAAACTGTCCACCTTGCTGCAGGGTTTTCGCGGCAAGCCGGCGGCGGATGCTGTCGCATTGATCGATGCAGCACTGGGTCTTGCGGCGCGTTTTTCCGCCTGCGATGCCTCGCTGCAGGAAATTGAACTCAATCCGGTTTTCGTGATGCCCGGCAAGGGCGGTGTGCTGGCGGTGGATGCGCTGGTGAAAATCCGACCGGCAGCTTGACCGGCCGGACTTATATAAAAGGAGATGGAATGTTCTACTCAACAGCCAGGTGTTTGGGAGCGGGTTTGTTGTGCGTGCTGTCTGCGCTGTCGGGTGTTGCGACGGCGGCCGACTATCCGTCGCGACTGGTGCGTCTCGTGGTGCCCTTTGCACCGGCCGGTGCCACCGATGCGCTGTCACGCACGTTTGCCCAGCAGATGTCGGCGCAGACCGGCCAGTCCGTCATCATCGAAAACCGCGCGGGTGCGGGCGGTGCGGTGGGCACCGACTGGGTGATCAAGTCGGCACCCGACGGCCATACGCTGCTGTTCCACAGCGCTGCCATCATCACTGACGCGCTGCTGAAGAAAGATCCGACCTATGAAGTCGGGCGTGACCTCGCGCCGGTGACCACGATCGTTACCCTGCCTACGGTGATCCTGGTGAATAACCAGCAAACGCCCAGGACGGTGGCCGAACTGATTGCGCTGGCCAGGCAGAACCCGAAAAAACTCAATTACGGCACGCCCGGCCTGGGCAGTTCGCTGCACCTGGCAACGGAATTGTTCCTCGCCATGGCTGGCGTCCAGGCCGAACATGTGCCCTACAAGGGTGGCGGGCCGGTTGCCACGGCGCTGCTGGCCAACGAAATCGACTTCGCCATTTTGACCATTACCAGCAGCAAGCCGCTGGCGACCTCGGGCAAGGTGCGGGCGCTGGCCGTTTCGACAGCCAAGCGCGCCGGCTTCTGGCCGGAACTGCCTACGGCCAGCGAGACCGGCCTGCCGCCCTACGACGTGGGCATCTGGTACGGGTTGCTGGCACCGATCAAGACGCCGGCCAACATCCTGAATGCAGTCCACCGGGAGGCTGTTGCCGTGCTGCAAGGGCAGGTCATGCGTGACTGGTCGCGCAACAACGGCATGGACGTGGTGGCAGACAGCCGCGAGGAATTTGCGCGGCGCATCTCCAAGGATGTCGAGCAATGGTCCAGCCTGATCCGCAAGGTGGGCATCAAGGTCGAGTGAGCGGCCTTGCCCTGATGGACATCGTTTAAATCGACGCGGTCCAGCCTTCCTCTGCCTGCCAGTCGATGCGATGATCGAACTGGATCTCCGCTGCGATCAGGCCGCCTGCGCCTGCGCCGATGATGATTGCATGCATGCAGCCGCTACTCCATCTTGGCCCCGGTGTCCTGCACCAGCTTGCGCCAGCGCGGCGCTTCCGAGGCGAGCTGCTGCACGAATTGCTCCGGCGTGCTGCCCACCACCTCGGCGCCATCGGCGAGCAGCCTGGCCGACATCTCGGGAGCATTGACCATTTTCACGACCGCTGCGTTGAGCCGGTTGACAATATCGCGCGGCGTGTCCCTGGCGGCGAGCCAGCCATGCCAGGTGGTGTCGTCAAACCCCGGTATGCCTGACTCGGCGACAGTGGGAACGTCGGGAAATGCCTTGGAGCGCTTCGGACTGGTCATCGCCAGGGCGCGCAGTTTCCCGGCTTTGACCAGCGAGAGCGTGCTGATGGGGTTGCCGAAGCTGACGTGCACCTCTCCAGCCAGCAGCGCCTGCAGAACAGGACCGGTTCCCTTGTAGGGGATGAGGGTGAGATTGGTGTTGGTGGCACTGGATATCCACAGCGCGCCGAGCTGAATGATGGAGCCCAGGGCCGACACGCCGAAGTTCACCTGCCCGGGATTGGCTTTGGCGTAGGAGATGAACTCCTGGAAGGTCCTGGCCGGCACGTTGGGATTCACCACCACCATGTAAGGCGCCATGGTGATCAGCGAAATATGGGCAAAATCCTTGATTGGATCGAAAGGGGCTTTGTCCATGAATGCCGGCACGAC
>CAXNIK010000130.1:0-9114 GCA_964202115.1 Burkholderiales bacterium | reverse complement strand
GCGGGGTGAGTTTGTTGTCCTTCATGGGACCGGGAATTTCCGCCTTGAACACCTGGCTGCCGCCCACGCCCAGCAACGGCAGCACCGCCACCGCCAGCACGACAATCCCCATCCCTCCCAGCCAGATCATCAGGCAGCGCCAGAAATTGATCGACCCGGGCAGGCTGTCCAGACCGGTGAGCACGGTGCCGCCACTGGCGGTGAGGCCGGACACGCCTTCGAAGTAGGCGTCGGTGAGCGACAGTCCCGGAATGCTGAGCAGCAGGGGCAGCATGGCAAAAGCCGGGAGCACGGTCCACACCAGCGACACCAGCAGAAAACCGTCGCGCGTCTGCAATTCCTGCTTGCGATGCCGGGTCGCGGCAAACAGGACCAATCCGGCCAGCGCGGTGATCAGTATGGCCTCGTGGTAGGCGCTGGTGGCACCGTCGGACAGCCACACCGAAACAAGCAGGGGCAGCACCATGAATCCGGCCAGTACCAGAATCATGAACGCCAGAATGTTCAGGACGGGCAGGACTCGGACCATGCTGCGCTATACCCTATACCCTTGGCTCAGACGAAGCTGATGCCGACCTGGAACAGCTTTTCGACCTTGGGCAGCATGCGCTTGTCGGTCACGAACACGATGACATGGTCTTCGGCCCGTATCACCGTGTCGTGATGCGCCATGATGACCTCATCGCCGCGCACGATGGCGCCTATGGTCGTCCCCTTGGGCAGGTCGATTTCCTCCAGGCGCCGCCCCACCAGCCGGCAGGATTCCAGATCGCCGTGCACCACCGCTTCCATGGCCTCGGCGGCGCCACGGCGCAGGCTGTGCACCTGGGTCACATCGCCGCGGCGCACGTGTGCAAGCAGCGTGCCTATGGTGATTTGCGCGGGGGATATGGCGATGTCTATGCTGCCCGCCTGGAGCAGGTCGACATAGGCGCGACGGTTGATGAGTGAAATGACACGTCTTGAGCCCATGCGTTTGGCCAGCAGGCTGGACATGATGTTGTTCTCATCGTCGTTGGTCACGGCGATGAAGACGTCCATGGCCGCCACGTCCTCGCTCTCCAGCAGCGCCTCATCGGTGACATCGCCCTGCAGCACCAGTGCCTCGTTCAGCCTGCGTGTCAGCACTTCGCAACGACGCTTGCTGAACTCGATGATCTTGACGATGTAGTCCTTCTCCAGCGCCTGGGCCAGGCGCAGTCCGATGTTGCCGCCACCGGCGATCATCACCCGGCGCACCGGCTTGTCCATGCGCCGCAGTTCGCGCATGACCTGGCGGAGGTCCTGGGTCGCGGCCAGACAGAACACCTCGTCCCCGGGCTCAAGCACCGTGTCGCCCTCAGGGACGATGGAGCGATCACCCCGGAATATGGCCGCCACGCGCGCATCGACGCCGGGGATGTGCCGGGGGAGGTCCTTGAGGGGATGGCTGACCAGCGGGCCGCCCTGAAAGGCCCGCACCGCGACCAGACTCACCTTGCCGTGGGCGAATTCCAGCACCTGCAAGGCCTCGGGAAATTCAATCAGCTTGACGATGTAATCGGTGAGGATCTGCTCCGGGCAGATGGACAGATCGACGGCAAAGCCGTCCTTGCCCAGCACTTGTTCGTTGTCCAGAAACTCCGTTGCCCGGATTCTGGCGATGCGCGTGGGCACATTGAATAGGCTGGCGGCGAGCTTGCAGGCCACCAGATTGGTTTCATCGCTCTGGGTGACAGCGATCATCATGTCGGCATCTTCGATGCCGGCACTGCTGAGGACCGAGGGGTGCGAGGCGTTTCCCGCCACCGTGCGCAGGTCCAGGCGGTCCTGCAGTTCGCGCAGGCGCGCCTCGTCGGTATCCACCACGGTGATGTCGTTCTGTTCGGACACCAGGCTTTCGGCCAGCGACTGCCCGACCCGCCCGGCGCCGAGAATGACGATCTTCAAAGTGCTGCTCCTGTGCTTCCGCCCGCATCCGTCAATGTGGCGGGACCAGAGCGGCCGAGAAGACCACGTAGACCACGTCGGACGAAGCGCGCGAATTTTACTCCTTCAGGAATCGCCATTTTTACGGCTGGTGGAAATGCCCAGCGCCTTGAGCTTGCGATACAGATGGGTGCGTTCCAACCCGCTTTTTTCCGCCACCTTGGCGATGGAGCCGCCTTCCAGCGCAAGCAGGCGCTCGAAATAGGCGCGCTCAAAGGCTTCTCTGGCTTCGCGCAAGGGCATGTCAAGCGGAACCGCGGAGGATGCCGCGGTTGTTTCATCGGCGAACTGAGCCACCACTTCGGCGACTTCGGCCGCGCTGATCTCCTCCAACAAGGCGGTGACGGCCAGCGTGCGCACGGCGGCATTGAGATCTTCCAGATTGCCCGGCCACCCGTGCTGCCCGAGCGCGGCCAGCGCCTGTTCGGAAAAACGCCGCGGGGGACAGGCCCGGCTTTCGGTGAGTTGCGCCAGCATTACACCGGCGATGCCGGGCACGTCCTGCAGGTGCTCGCGCAGGGGCGGTATGGCCAGCACGATCTCCGACAGGCGCGAGACCAGGGCAGCGTCAAAGCCCCTGGATTCAACCAGACGCCGCGGCCCTTCGCTGCTGAATGACACCAGACGCGTCTTGGCGCGGTCGGCATTCGCTGCGATGAAGGCAAGGTGCTTTTGCTGGTTGGTGGAGAGCTTGGCGAGGTCATCAATGAAGAACACGCCGCCTGCGGCCTGCTGCGCATCCTGCGTTCCCTTGCCCAGCACCGCCGCGGCATTCACCCAGGGCACTCCGGGCTGGTGCAAGGCCCTTGCATAGATTTCCGGCATGGCGCCACGCTCACCGCGCAGCAATACAGAGGATTTGCCGGAAGCTGCCTGCGCCAGGCGCTTCCTCAGTTCGACCACGATCTGGGACTTTCCCAGGTCGGCGACACCAAGCACCCTGCCCGGACGCGGACCATGCTGTGCCAGCGCGCGTTTGACCGTGCCCAGCAGCTTCTGCAGGGCGATGGGTTTCTCCAGGAAATCCAGGGCGCCGATGCGGGTCGCCTCCACGGCGGTGTCGACAGTGGCGTGCCCGGACATCATCACCACGGGCATGTTGAGCAGCCCGTTGGAGGCCCATTCCTTGAGCAAGGTGATGCCATCGGCGTCGGGCATCCAGATGTCCAGCAGCACCAGGTCCGGTCGCGTACGAAGGCGCGCTTCCCGGGCGCGAGTGGCATTCTCGGCCAGTTCCACGGAATGGCCTTCGTCGGAAAGAATTTCCGACAGCAGCTCACGGATGCCGATTTCGTCGTCGACTACAAGTATTTGGGCCATATGTTTGTCATGCTGCCAGGGGAAATGAGATGTTCACTGCTGCGCCTCGATCTTGGCGATTCTCGATGGAGATCGAGCCGTGGTGCTCGTCGATTATTTTCTTGACGATGGCCAGCCCCAGGCCGGTGCCTTTGGGCTTGGTGGTGACATAGGGTTCAAACACACGCTTGATGATGGCCTCGGGAAATCCGCAGCCGTTGTCGCTCACGCGCAACCATATTTTGTTCCCGGAATATTCAGTCACCACTTCTATTTTCGGGTTGCCGGAGCCGGACAAGGCGTCCTGGGCGTTCTGCAGCAGGTTGTGCAGCACTTGGCGAAGCTGGGTTGCATCGCCCTGCACCGGGGGCAGTTGCGCAGCCTGGCGCGCGGTCAATGGCAGGCTGGCGTTTTCATACAGCGCCAGCACTTCGGCCACCAGATCGTTCAGGTCCAGCGTCGTCAACTGCGGCGTCGGAGGCCGCGCGTACTCGCGAAAATCGTCGACCATATTCTTCATCGATGCCACTTGGGCCACGATGGTTCGCACCGCGCGATCGATGACCGCCGCATCCTCGCTGGAAAGCTTCCCGGCGAGCTTGGCTTGCACGCGCTCGGCGGACAGCTGTATCGGTGTCAACGGATTCTTGATTTCGTGGGCGAGGCGCCTGGCCACCTCACCCCAGGCGGTGGCCCGCTGGGCGGCAATGAGCTGGGTGATGTCGTCGAACACAACCACAAACCCGCCGCCGCTGCCCCCGGGCAAGGCCGACCCACGCAATAGCAGCACCGAGCCGCTGTGTCCCAGTTCCAGCTGGCGCTGCCAGGCCTGGGCATGGTGGAGGCTGAATTCTTCGGCGATGGCTGCGGCAAAGTCATTGAGCTTGGGCCAGGTGTGCAACGGCTCCCCGATCAGCACCGACAGATCATCGCGCAATATCTCTTCTGCGCCGCGGTTGGCGATGGTCAGCGCCAGCGCGCTGTCGAACACCAGCACGCCGGCAGACAGATTGACCAGTATGCTTTCCAGATGGGCCTTGGCGGTCTCCAGCTGCGCGCGGCTTTTTTCCGTGGCAGAACGGGCATCGTCCAGTTGCCCAGTCATGCTGTTGAACGACTGGGTCAGGATGCCCAGTTCATCGCGGCTGGTCACCGGCACCCGGGCGCTGAAATCGCCGCGGGCCACAGCCTGGGTGCCCTCTGCCAGCACCGCCAGCGGCTGCGACAACCGGCGCGACAGCAGGAAGGCCAGCGCCAGCGCGCCGAACAGGGCCAGCAGCAGGGTCAGCGTGAGCGTGAGTATGTAGATCTGCTTCAGTCCCTGCCGCGACAGCGACAGTTCACGGTATTGGTGATAGACCGACTGGACGTTCTCCGCGGTCTCCGCCAGGGATGCCGGCACCGGCTGGGTGAGTTGCAGCAGCCGGGGTTCATCGGACAGGCGCAGACTGCTCAATGGCGTGATGACCCTCAGCACCAGCCCCTTGCCGCCGTCAGGCTCGATCGCGGCGTAGCTGCGGTTGGCTCTGGTCTGACGCAACTGGGAGGGCGTGGGGATGGAGGGCAACAGCTTGCCCAGATCGTGGCTGGCGCCGGCCACGACCATGCCACCGGGGGTGACCAGCAGCGCATCCTCTGCGCCGGCTCGCTCGCGCAGACGGTTGAGGGACGCCGTGCGCTCGGCATCACTCATGTCGGACAGTTCCAGGGCCATGGTGCGGCTCTTCTGGGCGAGATCTGTCAGCAGGGAATCAATCGCGGTTCTACCCAAATTGAGGCCGCCTTCCAGCGCCTTGTCCACGCGCACGTCAAACCAGGATTCGATGCTCTTGGTCAGGAACTGCACCGACACCGTGTAGACCAGGGCACCGGGAACCACGGCGACAATGGCGAACATGATCAGGGCCCGCAATGTCAGCAGGGAGCCGAATACCTTGGCACGGCGCTGCCGCGCCAGCACCGTCAACTGATAAATCACCAGGCCGAGCAAAGCGGCGGCGATGGCAGCATTCAATCCCAGCAGCAGCGGGTAGTACTGTGCAAACAAGGCGCTGTTGCTGCTGGCCGCGGCCAACAGGAACAGCAGAATGGTGCCCAATGCGGCGCTGATGACCAGGGCGTAGGTCATTTCACCGCCTTGTCTTCCGCGCCGCGATTGGCTGGCGGCGTGAACGAAAAACGCTTCCAGTCCGATTCGAGAGTCCATTCACGGGAAGTGATGGCCGAAAGCTGAAAGGGCTTAGGCAACTGGCTCTGATCCAGCCGCATGCGCACCGCGGCCTGGTAAGACTGGCTGACACTGACCTGATCGCGTTCCAGGACTGTCCAGGAACGCACCCGGCCCAGCACCCGCAAGGCTTCATCCAGCGTTCCGAAAGGCTGGTGCAGGGTGCCGGTCCACAGCCGGTATTGCCGCGACAATGCATGGTAGGTCAGGCGGTACTGCAGGCGGCTTGCAACAGTCTTTTCGTCGAACCAGTACCAGCGCGGTTTGATCAGCTCGAATTCCACCTGGAAGTACAGCGACACGCCGCTCTGCAGCGCTTCGCTGATGCGCGAGGTCAGATTGACGTCGAAGTCCGCATTGACCGCATAACCCTCTTCACTGAGCTCCAGCGCGGCTGCTCTGACCTCTATGGAACTCGCGCCGGCCTGCGGGACAAACCAGGTTCCCAGCAACATCACCAGGGCCAAGGTTGTAACAAGGCGGCGCATCAGCTCAGTTTCTCCAGCAGCGCGTAGTAAAAACCATCGCTCCACCCACCGGGAAATATCTGCCCATCGGTCACTACCCCCAGACCCGCGTGCATGCCAGCCAAGGGTAAGCGCCGGGCATCGGCGCTGCGCGCGAGAAACGCCTCGATCTGAAGATTGTTTTCCTCGGGAAACACCGAACAGGTTGCGTACAACATGCGTCCACCAGGCAGCAGCAGTTGCCACAGCGCATCCAGCATGGCCTTTTGCGTGGCGGCGAAGCGGCCCACATCCGACTTGCGCCGCAGCCATTTGATATCCGGATGCCGGCGGACCACTCCGCTTGCCGTGCATGGAACATCCGCCAGGATGCGATCGAACCGGCCGAGCCGGGAATCCATGTGCATGGCGTCTGCAGCCAGCAGGCTTGCGCTTGCGCTCAGGCCCAGTCGTTCCAGATTGCCTCTGACCCTCTCCAGCCGCAGGGAATCGATATCGGCAGCGGTGAGATCGCAGTCGGCCAGTTCCGCGATATGTGCGGTCTTGCCACCAGGGGCCGCGCATGCATCCAGGACACGCATGCCCTGTCGAACGTCCAGCAGCACCGCGGCCTGCTGCGCTCCCCAGTCCTGAACCGAGACCTCGCCCTGGCGAAATCCTGGCAAGCTTTCAATGGCCATGGGCCGCTTGAGCTGGACGGCGTGCGTATCCAGCCGTGTCGCGGCGATCCCCGCTGCCTCAAGACGGCGCATGTAGTCTGCAGCATTGGAGCGACGCGCATTGATTCGCAGTGTCATGGCCGGCTTTTCATTGCCGGCGGCCAGCAGACTTGGCCAGGATTGCGGCCAGGCCGTGCGCAATTTTTCTATCCACCATTGCGGGTGGCGGTATTGCCCGGTTTCGCTGGCGAGCACCGAGCGCAGCAGGTCTTCACGCTGACGCAGGAAATTGCGCAACACCCCATTGACCAGACCTTTGGCTGCAGCCCCTCCGCGCGGGGCGACGCGGCCGGCGGCTTCGACGGCCTGGTGCACCACGGCATGTTCCTTTTGCGGTCCGTCGCGCAGTTCCACCAGGGCTGCAAGCAGTAATCCGCGCAAGGACGCGGCCGGCGGCCGCATGGTCAGACGCGCCAGAACGGCATCACAGCAGCCGTAGTCACGCAGGGCGGAGTAGGACAGATCCTGCACCGCTGCACGCAGCGCTCCTGTGGCCCTCAACTCGGACATGGCCCGCGTCAGGCTGTCGCCTCCCAACACCCGACCTATCACCACACCGGCCAGGGCCAATGACTCGGCCAGCGCGTGGTCTGCGGGTGGAAGCGTCGAGGAAGAAAGAGGGCGCGTCTGCATGAGCGACACGATGTGGGTAAGGTTGGCCGGCGGATTATAGACCCGGGCTTTTATCCCGGTTCGAAACAATCACTGGGGGCGATGGGAAAACCTCGCAGGAATTCCGCCGCCGGCAGCCTCTTGCCTCCAGGACGCTGTAGCTCCACCAGTTCCACAGCACCATGCCCACAGGCCACGGTAATTCCATCCCTGGTCACCTGTATCACTTGGCCCGGTGTTGTGCCAGCCATGTCCGGACGGGCGGTCACGGCAGCGCGCCAAAACTTGAGCTCTGCTCCTTTCAGTGAGGACTGAGCACCCGGAAATGGATTGAAGGCTCTGATGCTGCGATCTATGGCTTCAGCGGTGTTGCTCCAGTGGATGCGGGCCTCCGCCTTGTTCAGCTTCTGGGCATAAGTCACGCCATGTTCAGGCTGCGCCCGGGCATCCAGCCCGCCCTGGGCCAGCGCCTCCAGCGCCTGCACGATCATGCAGGCGCCCAACGCGGCCAGCCGGTCATGCAGAGTCTGCGCCGTGTCATCCGGGTTGATGGCAAATGCCTCCTGCAGCAGAACAGGTCCTGTGTCCAGGCCGGCCTCCATGCGCATGATGGAGATGCCCGTTTCCCTATCTCCTGCCAACAAGGCGCGTTGGATCGGGGCTGCCCCGCGCCAGCGCGGCAGAAGCGAGGCATGGATATTGAGTGCTCCCAGCCTGGGAATGTCCAGAACCGGCTGCGGCAGTATCAGTCCGTAGGCGGCGACCACCATGATTTCCGCGGCCACCTCTCTCAATGCCTGTTGAACTGCCGCATCCTTGAGGGTCGGCGGTTGCAGCATGGTGAGCCTGGCGGATTGCGCCAATTGCTTGACCGGTGACGCAAGCGACTTCATGCCTCTGCCGGCCGGCCGGTCGGGCTGGGTCAGCACCAAGGCAACTTCATGGCCCTTGTTCAGCAGGGCCTGCAGGGCACATGCGGCAAATTCCGGCGTACCGGCAAATATCAGTTTCATTGAGATTCCGAACTGCGGAGGGGACCGCGATGCTGGCATTCCAGCATCGCGGCGAGCGCTCGTTCAAGCGGTATGGCGCTGCTGCTTCTGTAGCTTGGCCTTTATGCGATTCTGCTTCAGGCGGGACAGGTAATCCACAAACACCTTGCCCTGCAGATGGTCCATCTCATGCTGTATGCACACGGCCAGCAGACCGTCGGCTTCCAGCGAGAAGAATTCACCCTTGATCGACTGGGCACGCACTTTGATACGCTGTGCACGTTCCACTTCTTCATATACGCCAGGCACCGAAAGGCAACCTTCCTCGCAATACTGCAGTCCGTCCCGTTCCATAATTTCCGGGTTGATGAGAACCTGCAGCTGATTGTGCTCTGCCGAAGTGTCGATAACGATCACCTGCTTGTGAACGTCCACTTGGGTGGCTGCCAGCCCCACTCCTGGCGCGTTGTACATGGTTTCGGCCATATTTTCGACAAATTGGCGCAATTCAGCGTCAAATTTCACCACCGGCGCGGCTTTTTTATACAAGCGTGCATCTGGATATTGTAGTATGGGCAACCTGGCCATAATTTCTTGCAAATTGAATGGATTAGGTAGAGAATCTAAAGCGAACTGTAAAAAGTGTTCCGCCAATACCAATATGGGGATCGGCCGGCTCAGTTTCCAGCGTATGCAACACCTGTTTGCGCTGAATGAATCTTGACCCAGGCTGCCGATTGGCGGTTGACCCAGGACTGGTTGCTACTTTTTGAATCAGCAGCTGTGGATAAGTGTAACAAATAGTCTGGTTTTAAGTTCTCCTCCTCTGT
>CAXNIK010000129.1:0-9130 GCA_964202115.1 Burkholderiales bacterium | reverse complement strand
TCTTGCCTGGAACCTGGCCCTACCAGGCATCAGGCCAGTTACCGTCAGGCTGCCTGCTCGGGCTGTTTGACAACCCGATTGCACAACCAGCCCCCACCAAGGACCCCTCCCATCACCAGCGCGTACACCGCCGGGGCAATGACAGCATTGCCTTCCAGCCATTCCTTGATGAGGGGCTCGCTCAACACCATCTTTGCCGCGGTCCAGGCAAGCACGGCGGCACCCAGATAGATGATGACGGGAAAGCGCTCCACCCATTTCAGGATGAGGGTGCTGCCCCAGATGACGATGGGTATGCTGATCAGCAGCCCGAGCACCACCAGCAGGAAGCTTCCCTGGGCTGCGCCTGCCACAGCAAGCACATTGTCCAGACCCATGACGGCATCGGCCACGATGATGGTCTTCATGGCTCCCCAGAACGAATCCACCGGGGTTATTTCATGGTCCGACTCGCCATCGGCCTGGGCCAGCAGCTAGTAGGCAATCCATACCAGCAATGCGCCGCCGGCCAGCAACAGTCCGGGAATCTTGAGCAGCCACACCACCACAACCGTCATGGAACTGCGCACCACGATCGCGCCGATGGTTCCCCAGGCGATGGCCTTCTTCTGCAGGTGTTTGGGAACGTTGCGCGCGGCCAGCGCGATGACGATGGCGTTGTCGCCGGCCAGGACCAGGTCAATGACGACGATGGCGGCCAGTGCAGACATGAACTCCGGGGAAAATATTTCCATTTCTCTCTCCATTGCCGCCGCGACCTTTGCAGCAACGGAAAATGGGCGGACCTTCGCCGTTGCTGGCGAAGGTCTTGCCCGCGCTAAGCAGCCCGTGTATTACAGGCAATCCAGCGCATGCGCCGCCGGCGGTTTCCCGCGTGTTGACGACGGACGCAAGGCTTGCGTCAGCGGCGTACCGCCGCAACCGCCTGCCCGGGCTACTCCCCTTTGCATTTCTCCGGCCGATGCAGGCCGGACGCGGGATTGTCCGAGGGGCCGAGGGTAATAAAAAATAGAGATTTGCAATGGCAGGTGACCTGGAAGGTGCCCGGAAACCAGACCTTGGGAGCAGGCATGCCGTTTAGCTGACAGTGTTTAGCTGACAGTTGCCTTACATTTCTCGGCATGTTTAAATGCAGGCGTATCAAAGTTGCGGTTCCTCCAAAGGGGAGTAGCTTTTCGCAGCAGGGTCGTCAAGACGGCGTCTGGTTCGCTCCGCGCCCGGTCCTGCTGGCAGCCAGCCAGTTTTGGCGCCTGCAAGCGAGACCTTTGCCCGCCGGGCAATGGTCTTGTTAACGCGGCCATTGTCCACAGGGATAAGGCCGCGTTTTCGTTTGCATCGCTTTCAGGAGATCTCTGTGAAACACGCAGCATTGAGACGTTACTTCCGCCACGGCACACTCACCCAGCTTTCGGTATTCGAAGCCGTTGCGCGGCATGGCAGTTTCACGCGCGCCGCCGAGGAACTCCATCTGGCACAGCCCACGGTCTCAATCCAGATGAAAAAACTGGCCAATGCGCTGGGATTGCAGCTATTTGAGCAATCCGGCCGAAAAGTCCACCTGACACATGCTGGCCGTGAGCTTTATGCGTCAGTGCATGAATTGTTCGGCCAGTTGGGACAGTTGGAAAGCAGGCTGGCTCCGTTGCGCCAACCGGCCGGCCGTACCGCCCAGCAGGTGGGTGCGATGCTGGAACAGGCAGCCTGAACTCAAGTCCTGTCAGGCCCCGTCAGACGAAGGCATGACAGGACTTGAAGCGCTCGGTAGCAGCCATCAAGGCATCCAGTATGCCCAGCTCCCAGGCGGCATGACCGGCATCCGCAATGACCCGGTAATCGGCCTGAGGCCAGGCAGCGTGCAATTCGTGCGCCGAGATGATGGGACAGACAATGTCATAGCGGCCCTGCACGATGCAGCCGGGAATGTCATGGAGGCGGGCAGCATTGTTGAGCAACGAGTTTTCCGGCAGGAAGGCGTCGTTGACAAAATAGTGCGCCTCTATTCGCGCCAATCCCAAGGCAACCGTGACATCGGCAAAATGTGCAGCAGTCTCCGGATCAGGCAGCAAAGTCGAACAAGCGCCTTCATAGCGGCTCCACGCCCGCGCCGCCGGCATATGCACAGCCGGATCCTGGTCGATCAGGCGGCGATAGTAGGCCTGCAGCAGCTCACCACGCTCATGCTCGGGAATGTAAGCTGCAAACTGTTGCCAGACTTCCGGAAAAACAGTGCGCATGCCGCGCATGAACCAGTCGATCTCGCTGCGGCGGCAAAGGAAGATACCGCGCAATATCAGGCCCAGGCAGCGATCCGGATGGGATTGCGCGTAAGCCAGCGCCAGCGTGCTTCCCCAGGAGCCGCCGAATACCAGCCAGCGCTCTATGTCCAGATGACGGCGCAGCGCCTCCAGGTCGGCCACCAGGTGCGCAGTGGTGTTGTCACGCAGTTCCCCCAGAGGCCGGGAGCGGCCTGCACCGCGCTGGTCATAGACAATGATGCGATAGGCATGGGGATCGAAGAAACGCCGATGTTTGGGCGAACTGCCGGACCCGGGACCGCCATGCAGGAACACCGCCGGAATGCCGTCGCGATTGCCGCATTCTTCCCAGTAAAGCACGTGCAGCCTGTCCACTTGCAGCATGCCGCTGGCGACGGGTTCTATCGGCGGGAACAGTTCAGCCATAAATGGTGCTTCAGGACTTCCTCCTGGGGACATCAACGCAGGAACGCTACTTCTTGCCGGAGGGATTGCTGTTACGCGCTTTTTCAGCCGCTTCCTGGGCATGGCGCAGCATGTCGAACCATGCATCCTGGGGTGCCTGGGCTGCTCCGGGTGGCTGCATCGCGCCTTGCATGGCCCGGGCCGATTCGGCGATACCGCCCTGTACCGCGGCAAACGTTGCCTTCTGCATTTCCAGGCCTTGTATGGTCATGCGCAGCACGCCCAGATTCATGTTCAGCCAATTTTCCACCGATTTCAAATCGGTGATGCGCTTGTCAAGCTCACCCACGTCCAGCGTGGGCGTCATGACCCCCGGGACAGGCACACCGAATGGCCCCCACAGGGACTTGAGAAACTCGAATGGATCAGGCGTGCTGGGCGGCTGGCTCATGGAAGGAGTACTCCTGTTCTGTGCCGTTCCAGTTTAGCAGTTGCGCGCCACCATCCGGCTATGCCGCAATATCGTCACGCTGGGATTCTCCGGTGACCAGGAAGCTGCGAACCTCGTTCTGCCTGGCCATGGTGTCTTCATAGCCCAAGTCAATCAGGGCATTGCAGAAACCCGGCTCAAACAGCAGGTAGCTCGCCAGATTCGAGCCGCTGCGATTCATGGCACCAATACCCCGCAGCAGAAAACGCACCGTGCGGGGCAGCTCCTTGAGATGCTCGGCAGCGATCCGCTCGATGGGCCTGGTGGGTGTCATGACCAGCACGTTGACTTTGCGCAGCGGCAGATTGGCGCTTTGCAGCTTTTCCGGAGGAATCAGGCTGATGGTGCGGTTGATGCGCTGCAGGCGCTCGATATCCAGATGCAGGCTGTCGAGGAATATGCTGTTCAGCGCGTGCCCTGCGATCTGCGCGAGTGACGGGTATATGTTTGAGCGCACCCTCGCCGCATCCTGGGTCTGTCGTCCTGTGCCCACAACAAATACACGATCGGCGCCCAGGTGCAAAGCCGGGCTGATGGGTGCTACCTGGCGCATGGAACCGTCACCAAAGTATTCGCGATTGATCTTGACCGCCGGAAACAGAAAGGGCAGCGCGCTGGACGCCATGAGGTGCTCGACACAGATGGGCATGGCGCAACCGACGCGCTGCGTGCGCTCCCAGGGCACACAGTCCACGTCGCCCTGGTAGAAAGACACGCTCTGCCCGGAGGAATACCCGGAGCAGGTGATGGACACGGCATACAGGCATCCAGAATCGATATTCTGCTGCACCCGGTCGAAGTCCAGGCCGTCCCTGAGCATTTGTCCCAAGGGGTAGTTGTCCAGAAGTGATATCGGGCTCCTGCGCCTGATCAGCATCATTGCCGCCAGCCAGCTGGCGCCGGTGCGCATAATCGCCGGCACATCCGAACGATAGACCTGGTGGACGTGAAAATGCTGCCAGACACTCAGCAGATGGCTTACGGCCGCATCGAAATCATTAGCCAGCACAGCCAATGTTGCGGCATTCACTGCTCCAGCGGAGGTGCCACAAAGAATGGAAAAGGGATTGGCGGCATGTGCAGGCAGCAGTTCGCGCACGGCTTTAAGGACACCCACCTGATAGGCGGCTCGCGCCCCACCCCCAGTAAGTACCAGACCTACTCTGGAGCCCGGATGTTCAAGCGCCGGCTTGACGGTGGCCATGATGGCGTTCAGGCAGGCCGGGAAAACATCCGCATCTGTATCGGTTCACGCACGGCGTTGGCATCTGCCACCAGCAATGCGGTCATGTTCACCAGGCGGCGCACTGTGGCCGCTGGACTGACGATGCAGGTGGGCTTTGCAGCGCCCAGCAACACCGGACCTATGGTGATTCCGTTGCCCGCCGTGGTCATCAGCAAATTGAACGAGATGTTCGCTGCGTCCAGCGTCGGCATGATCAGCAGATTGGCCTCACCCTTCAGGCGGGAGTTGGGAAAAGCATTGCGCCGCACCGACTCGCTGAGAGCGGCGTCTCCATGCATTTCCCCTTCGATCTCCAGGTCGGGAACCAGACGGTTGACGATACCAAGCGCGGTGCGCATCTTTTCCGCAGAGGGCGCTTCACTGCTGCCGAAGGAAGAGTGGGACAGAAGCGCCACCTTGGGGACTATGCCAAAGCGCCGGATTTCCTCGGCCGCGAGGAGAGTCATTTCCGCGATCTGTTCAGCTGAGGGATCGGGGTTGACGTGAGTGTCGCAGATGAACAGGGTGCGGTTGGGCAGCACCAGCAGGTTCATCGCGTAATAGTGCTTTGCTCCGGGCCGACGACCGATGACCTGGTCGATGTAGTGCAGGTGCAGGCTGTAGGTGCCGAAAGTTCCGCACACCATGCCGTCAGCCTCGCCCCGATGCATCATCATTGCCCCGATCAGGGTCAGACGCCGGCGCATTTCGATCTGCGCGTACTGCACGGAAACACCCCGGCGCTCGGTGAGCCTGTGATATTCGGTCCAGAAATCCCGAAAACGGGGATCCGAGTCGTTGTTGACCACGTCAAAATCCACATCAGGCCGTATGCGCAGGCCGTAGCGCTCTATGCGACGCCTGAGCACTTCTGGCCTGCCGATGAGGATGGGCTTGGCCAGACCTTCGTCCACGACCACCTGGACCGCGCGCAACACCCGTTCATCCTCACCCTCGGCATAGACGATGCGGCGTTTGGGGCCAATCTTCGCCGCGGTGAACAGCGGTTTCATGATCAGGCCGGAGTGATAGACAAATTGCTGCAGCGAGATGCGGTAGGCCGCCAGATCATCCAGGGGGCGATCAGCCACACCCGATTCCATCGCCGCCTTGGCCACCGCGGGTGCTATGACGGTGATGAGCCGCGGATCGAAGGGATTGGGAATGATGTAGTCGGGACCAAAGCGCAGGTTCTGCTGGCGGTAGGTGACTACGTCGGACTGTTCCGCAGTGGCCAGTTCGGCGATGGCGTACACCGCTGCCAGTTTCATTGCCTCATTGATCTGCGTCGCCCCGACATCCAGCGCGCCGCGAAAAATGAAGGGAAAGCACAGCGCGTTGTTCACCTGGTTAGGGTAGTCGGAGCGGCCGGTCGCGATGATGGCGTCCGACCTTGCTTCCTTCACCAGTTCGGGGAGAATTTCCGGCTCCGGATTAGCCAGTGCAAGGATCAGCGGCTTGTCACCCATGCGCTTGACCATTTCGGGTTTCAGCACCTTGCCCGCAGACAGACCCAGGAAGATGTCGGCCCCGCCGATGATGTCGTCCAGGGTTTTCGCCGCGGTTGTCTTTGCGTAACGGGCCTTGTTGGCATCCATCTCCTGCTTGCGCCCCTCGTACACGACACCGGCGATATCGGACACCAGGATGTTTTCCATTTTCAGGCCCATCGATACCAGAAGATCCAGGCAGGCCAGCGCCGCCGCCCCGGCGCCGGAACACACGAGCTTGACCTGGGATATGTCCTTGCCAACGATGCGCAGTCCGTTGTAGACAGCGGCACCAACAATGATGGATGTTCCATGCTGATCGTCATGGAACACCGGTATCTTGAGACGTTCCCGCAACTTGCGCTCGACGTAAAAACACTCCGGCGCCTTGATATCCTCAAGATTGATGCCGCCAAAGGTCGGTTCCAGCGACGCAATGATATCGACCAGCTTGTCCGGATCGCGCTCGTTGATTTCTATGTCGAAGCAATCGATGCCTGCAAACTTCTTGAACAGGACCGCCTTGCCTTCCATGACCGGCTTGGCTGCCAGCGGGCCGATCGCCCCCAGTCCCAGCACCGCGGTCCCGTTGGTGATCACCCCGATGAGATTTCCGCGTGAGGTCAGATTGCGGACTTCCGCAGGATCGCGGACGATCTCCTCGCAGGCCGCGGCCACGCCTGGGGAATAAGCAAGAGCCAGATCACGCTGATTAACCAAGGCCTTGGTCGGCGTGACGGAAATCTTTCCGGGGCGCGGCAGGCGATGGTAATCGAGCGCGCTCTTTTTCTGCGTCTCGTCCATGATGGCTTCCGATCCGTGAATGCGTTATCGTTATTCAGAAGTACCGCATGCATTATACCTATCGCTTTGCCGGATTTGCTGGAGCCGGTCATGGGCATGTCCTGAAAAATCAATTTCATCGTGAACGATATTCCTGCCAGCCTCAATACGACCTACACCGGCTCGGCCGCAAACCGGATGTCCTTGATCCAGCCGTTTCATGTCATGGAAGTGATGGAGCGCGCACGCCAGCTTGAAGCGGCCGGGCGCAGCATCATCCATATGGAAATCGGCCAGCCCAATTTTGGTGCGCCTCCGCAGGTGATAGAGGCCGCGATGACTGCCATGCGGGATCACACTCTGGGCTACACCAGCACCTTGGGGATTGACGAACTACGTATCGCCATCGCCGGGTTTTACCAAAAATCCTACAACGTCGAGGTCCCGCCGGAGCGCATCGCCATTACGACGGGTGCCTCGGGTGCCTTCGTTCTGGCCATGGGTGCGTTAATCAATCCAGGCGATGAAGTGCTGATGCCCGATCCTTGTTACTCCTGCAACCCGAATTTCGTGCGGATCTTTGACGGCAGGCCAGTAGCAATGCCCGTAGATGAAAAAACCCTGTATCAGCCGCGACTGAATGATGTACAACGCCACTGGAGTCGGCGTACGCGCGGGGTACTGCTGGCCTCGCCATCCAATCCCACAGGGACCACCATTGCAGAACATGATTTGCAGGCCATTACCGGCTGGGTACATGACCAGGGCGGTTTTGTCATCGTCGACGAGATATACCAAGGGCTCAATTACGGAGAGCCTTGCCGGACGGCGCTTGCATCCGCCCCTCGATCCTGGATTATCAACAGCTTCTCCAAATATTTCGGGATGACCGGGTGGCGCATTGGCTGGATGGTGATCCCGGAAGAGCGCGTAAGAGACATCGAAAAACTGGCTCAGAATGCTTTTATCTGCCCTTCCGCACCGGCACAATATGCCGCACTGGGAGCCTTCGGCAACGATGCACTTGCAGTATTGGAAGCGCGTCGCCTTGAGTTCCTGCGACGGCGCGATTTCCTTGTGCCTGCTTTGCTACAACTGGGGTTCAATGTGCCGATAGTCCCGACAGGCGCCTTCTATGTCTACGCAGGATGCAGAAAATTCGGGAACGACAGTTCAGCGCTGGCGGCGCTCGTTCTGGAAGATGCGGGAGTTGCCATCACTCCGGGTGTGGATTTTGGCACGCACCGTGCCAAGCAGCATGTGCGTTTTGCCTATACGCGTTCGATGGAAGAACTGGAGGAAGGCGTGTCCCGCCTGCACAAACTGCTGATCAGATAGCGCGGCCGCTACTGTCGGCTACCGCTGCTGAGCGCGAAGGCTGCGGCGCGGCCCGCCGCAAGGCTTGATCGAGGCGATCTTTTTCCGCCATGACCTTTTGCGCGTACAGGTTATCGGGGTCCCCATAAGCACCGGCATAAAGCTGCAAACCTGCCTCCAGCCCCCCCCCCCTGCGTATGCAGTCCTTGAGAATCTGGGTACCAACCAGGATATTGGTCTGAGGATCGAGTACGGCATTGTCCCCGCCCACACTGGCCAGCTTGTCCTGGTGATGCCGGGGCATGACCTGCATCAGGCCCTTGGCGCCCATTTCGCTCTCGGCGATGGGATTAAAACGGGATTCGATTGCGATCACCGACAATATTAGCAATGGGTCAACGCCGATTTTTTGTCCCGTGATATGGGCAGCATGAACCAGTTGCTCCAGCGCATCACTGGCAATGCGATAGCGCCGGGAAAAATAATTGGCTATGGCTCTATGGCGAGGATTATCTTCTGTGATGTTGATTTGCTCGTGCCTTACAGCTCCGAACGCCGATGGAATACCCAATTCCTGCTTGGACAAAATCTCTTCGGCTTGAAGCATCAGGACGGGCAAGACAGCGAGGCCAAGCATTGCAAATCCGCGCTTTAGCACAGCTACTGACTTTTTATATCGCTCGTGGAAGTTTGATCGGTTGTGCATGGTCCACCTTTCGTTTGCGCCGGACTCAACTTCGCCCGGTCATCTCCAGTTGTTTTCACACGCACCCCTGGTTGCCGAACCGGCAACTTGGAATAATTATTCATTTGCTTAAATAATCAGTCGGGCAAGCCACCTTCAGGCTCAAGCCCGACCAGCCTAGACAGGCTAGAACGGTTCGTCAGACGCACGAAACCCAGTCGGAGTAGTTAATGATAGCAAACTTCGAGTGCAGGTGGTGAAATATACGATTAAATTTAAAGACTTAATGAATACCGACACAAGAATTCCCAAATAAGTCAAAGGGTTATTAAGTCATTACTGGCACACACCCCAAGCCGATGGCAAGGTCGATCGGGAGACACTCACCCAGTTTGGCCGAGCCATGAAGCACTTGGGGATCGACATGATCGCGGCCTATTCACCGCAGGCGCGGGGGCGCTCGGAACGCGCCTTTGGCAC
>CAXNIK010000128.1:0-9141 GCA_964202115.1 Burkholderiales bacterium | reverse complement strand
CAGGTCCTTGATGCGCGACTGGTCGAGCACGTACGAGCGGATCTGGTGGCCCCATCCGATATCCGTCTTGGCGTCTTCCATCTTCTGCTGTTCTTCGCGGCGCTTGCGCATTTCCAGTTCGAACAGTTTCGACTTCAGCATCGACATCGCCTCGGCGCGATTGCGGTGCTGCGAGCGGTCGTTCTGGCACTGCACCACGATGTTGGTTGGCAGGTGGGTGATGCGAACGGCAGAGTCAGTCTTGTTGATGTGCTGGCCACCGGCGCCCGAGGCGCGATAAGTGTCCACCCGCAGATCGGACGGATTGATCTCGATGTCGATGTTGTCGTCCACCTCGGGATAGACGAACATGCTGGCAAATGAGGTGTGCCGCCGCGCATTGGAATCGAATGGGGATTTGCGCACCAGGCGGTGCACGCCGATTTCCGTGCGCAGATGCCCGTAGGCATAGGAGCCGGACACTTTCAGCGTGGCGCTCTTGATGCCGGCCACGTCACCGGCGGACTCCTCCAGCACGTCCACTTTGAAGCCCTTGCGTTCGCAATAGCGGATGTACATGCGGTTCAACATGCGCGCCCAGTCCTGGGCCTCGGTGCCACCGGAACCGGCCTGGATGTCGATGAAGCAGTTGTTGGGGTCCAGCGGGTCGGAGAACATGCGCTGGAATTCCAGACCTTCCACGGTCTTGGCTGCGCCACTGAGGTCGCTTTCGACCGCAATCAGGGTGGAGTCATCGCTTTCATCGCGGGCCAGGAAAAACAGCTCGTCCAGGTCGCGCAATTGCGAGCCCAGGTCGGTGAGGGTGCCTACGGCGACATCGAGCTGCTTTTTTTCGCGCCCCAGGTCCTGGGCGCGCTTGGCGTCTGACCAGATGCCGGGGTCTTCGAGCTGCGCGCTGACCTCGGTCAGGCGTTCTTTCTTCCGATCGAAGTCAAAGATACCTCCGCAGCTCACCGGTCCTGTTGTTCAGGTCGGAAAGCGCGTTGGCGATGGCGTTGAGGCGTTCAGCTTCCATCAGAATGCTCGGGAAAAGGGGCTGATTATACATCCGGGCGTTGTCAGCTTCGGGTAAGCCTCCGCTCAGTTGCCTCCGCTCAGTTTGCGAGCAGGGCCGCGCTCGGATACCCTATTGGCCTTCGGCAATCACTGCGGTAAGACCTTTGGCCACGAAATCCGCTTCCGGCGTTCCTGCCGGTGTTTTCACCCTGATCTTTCTGGTGTGTCTGGGCCTGCTCGGCTATGCCCTGTATCTGCAGCACCTGGAGAAACTCGATCCCTGCCCGTGGTGCATCGCGCAGAGGCTGCTGTACATCGCTGTTGCACTGGTGGCGCTGGTGGCGGCCTTGCACCGGCCCGGCAGAGTCGGGACCATGCTCTATGCCGTCTTCGGCGGGCTGTTCGCAGCCACCGGAATTGCCGCTGCCATCTATCAGATCCAGCTGCAAAACGATCCCCAACGGGCATTGGAATGCATGGGCAGCTGGCTGGAGCGCTGGCTGGACGCATCCAGAGTGGGCAAGATGATTCCGCCGCTGTTGCAGTATGACGGCAGCTGTATTGCCAAGTCCTGGGCTTTTCTCGGCTTGTCCATACCGGGCTGGTCGATGGTGTGGTTTATTGTCCTGCTGCTGACGTTTGTGGTGATCGTCGTCAAGGCAAGGCGTTGAAAGAGTTGCATATAGAGGAGATGTCAATGAAGCTCGATAGGAAGTCGTTTGGATTGTTGCTGGCCACGGCATTGTTTGCTCTGGGCGCCTGCGCCCAGAGCCCGGTTTTCGAACCGGTGGTCGGCCAGGCCGGCAAGGATGTGGTGTGGGTGCCGACGCCCGACACGCTGGTCAACAAGATGCTGGACATGGCCAAGGTGACGCCGGCCGATTACCTCATTGACCTGGGTTCCGGAGACGGTCGCACCGTCATCACCGCAGCCAGGCGCGGTGTGAGGGCGCGCGGCATCGAGTACAACCCGAACATGGTGAAGCTGTCCCAGGAGAACGCCGCCAAAGCCGGCGTGTCCGACAAGGCGACCTTTGTGCACGGGGACATTTTTCAAAGCGATTTCTCCCAGGCCACGGTGATCACCCTGTTCCTGCTGCCCAGCCTCAATCTCAAGCTGCGGCCGCTGCTGCTCAACATGAAGCCGGGCACGCGCGTCGTTTCCAACTCTTTCACCATGAGCGAGTGGGAGTCCGACGAAACGGCGACAGCCACCACAGACAGCAATTGCACCAGCTGGTGCGTGGCGTATATGTGGATCATTCCGGCCAAGGTCGATGGCGCGTGGCAGTTCAGTGGCGGCGGCAGGCTCACGCTGAAGCAGGACTTCCAGAAGGTGCAAGGCGCCATCGCCGGCACTGGAAATGCAGGCCCCGTGTCCGGCGGCTTGCGCGGCGACCAGATCACCTTCAAGGCCGGCAATGCCGAGTACAGCGGCCGCGTCAGCGGCAATACCATCGAAGGCACGATGAAGTCGGGCAGCCAGAGCAGCAAGTGGACTGCGACCCGGGGGGGCTGATTCGGCACCGTCGGGGCAATACCGGAACAAACCGGCAGGACTAGAACTGATCAACAGGACAACAGGACAACAGGAGATTGCGATGAGATTGCACGAGATGAGAAAAGTGCTGTTTGCGGGAAGCGTGCTGCTGGCTGCGTTGTCGACGGGCGTCTGCGCCCAGACCCCGGGTTTCAAGCCGGAGGTCGGTCAGGCCGGCAAGGACGTCGTCTGGGTTCCAACCTCGGACGTGCTGGTGAACAAGATGCTGGACATGGCCAAGGTGACACCGGCCGATTTCCTCATGGACCTGGGCTCCGGTGACGGGCGCACCGTCATCGCCGCCGCCAAGCGTGGCATCAAGGCGCAGGGCATTGAGTACAACCCCGACATGGTGAAGCTGTCCCAGGACAACGCCGCCAAGGCCGGGGTCAGCGACAAGGCCACATTCACCAAGGCTGATATTTTCCAGACCGATTTCTCCCAGGCCACGGTGATCACGCTGTTCCTGCTGCCCGACCTCAACCTGAGGTTGCGGCCGCTGCTGCTCAACATGAAGCCGGGCACGCGCGTTGTCTCCAACTCCTTCACCATGGGCGACTGGGAGGACGACGACACCGCCACCGCCACCGAAAGCGGCGACTGCAGCTACTGGTGCATAGCCCATATGTGGATCATTCCCTCCAAGGTGGCAGGCACCTGGCAGTTCAGCGGCGGCAAGATGACGCTGACACAGAAGTACCAGATGGTGAGCGGTTCCGTCGAGGCCGGCGGCGGATCGCAGGCAGTGGGCGGCAAGCTGCGCGGCGACCAGATTGCCTTCAAGGCCGGCAATGCCGAGTACAGCGGCCGCGTCACCGGCAACTCCATAGAAGGCACGGTGAAGACCGGCGCCACCTCCGGCAAGTGGGTGGCGACGCGCGCGAAGTAGGGTGTTTACTGGGCCGGCTCCCAGTGTTCGATCACCAGCTGCAGCATCTGCACACCATTGAACTCGTTGACGCTGACGCGGTAGGCCGCGCGCACGGTGGCCGGTAGCGGCTCCAGTGAATTGAACAGCATGGCCTCCAGCGTGCGCTCAGCCCGTTTGAGTTTCAGCTTCAGGTGCGCGGTGCCGACGACGCGCTGGTTGACCACCGAGAACTCGTCGCAGAACAGCGGCTGGGGGAAACCCTGGCCCCAGATCTGCGCCTCCAGCATGCGCGCGATGCCCAGCTCCAGGTAGGACAGCTCCAGCGAGCCGTCGGTGTCCACGCGCCGCGCCAGTGCGTCGGCAGACAGCATGTCGTGCACCGCCTGCTCGAAGGCGGCGACGAAGCGCGGGTAGTCGCGCTCCTTCAGGGTCAGGCCGGCGGCCGCGGCGTGTCCGCCAAAGCGCAGCAGCAGCCCCGGTTCGCGCTTGGCCACCAGATCGAGGGCATCGCGCAGATGCAGGCCGGGGATGGAGCGCCCCGAGCCCTTGAGTTCGTCCTCGCCCGCGGTCTCGGTGGCGGCGCTGCTGCGCGCGAAAGCGATGGTCGGGCGGTGCCAGCGTTCCTTGACGCGCCCCGCGAGGATGCCGACCACGCCCTGGTGCCAGGACGGGTCGTATAGCGACAGCGAGCAGCTATCGCCCACATCCAGTGCTGCCAGCATGCGCTCGGCCTGCTCGCGCATGTCGCCTTCGATGACGCGCCTTTCGCGGTTGAGGTCATCCAGGCTGCGCGCGATCTCCAGCGCCCGGCCATAGTCCTCGGTCACCAGGCACTCTATGCCCAGGCCCATGTTGGTGAGGCGGCCGGCGGCGTTGATGCGGGGTCCCAAGAGGAAACCCAGGTCGAAGCCGGCAGCACGGCGCGGATCGCGTCCGCAGACGGCAAACAGGGCGCGCAAACCCGGTTGCAGCCGGCCGGCGCGCATGCGCTTGAGGCCTTGGCCCACCAGCACGCGGTTGTTGCGATCCAGTGGCACCACGTCGGCCACCGTGCCCAGGGCGACCAGATCCAGCAGGTCCGCCAGATTGGGCTCGGCAGCGGCGCCGAACGCACCGCGTTTTCGCAATTCCGCGCGCAGCGCCAGCATGAGATAGAACATCACGCCTACGCCGGCGATGGCCTTGCTGGGAAAAGTGCAGCCTGGTTGATTGGGATTGACGATGGCTGTCGCCGCGGGCAGTTCCGCGCCGGGCAGGTGGTGGTCGGTGACGATGACCTCGATGCCCAGCGCATTGGCCGCCGCCACACCGTCGGTGCTGGCGATGCCATTGTCCACTGTGACGATGATGTGCGGCTGTTGTTGCGCGGCCAGCTGCACGATTTCCGGCGTGAGGCCGTAGCCGTAGCGGAAACGGTCGGGCACGAGGTAACGCACGTCGGCGGCGCGCCCGTCCTGGAAGCGCAGGGCGCGCAGGGCGCGCAAGCCGACTGCGCAGGCGGTGGCGCCATCGCAGTCGTAGTCGGCGACGATGAGCACGCGCTCGCGGCGCTCGACTGCATCGGCGAGGCGCTTTGCGGCGATGTCCATGCCCAGCAGCAGGCCGGGAGGCAGCAGATTGGCGAGGGCATCGTCCAGCTCGCTGCTCGCGCCTATGCCCCGCGCGGCGGCCAGGCGCGCCAGCACCGGGTGCAGGCCCTCGCGCAGCAGTTGTTCTTCGTTGCGCAGCGAAACCGGGCGCCTGGCAATGACCGGCTTCACGTTCAGGATTCCGGGGCGTAAGCGGCGAGGGGCCGGGTTCTGCGCCAGAAACGGCGCAGGTCTGTGGCCACCGTCTCGGCGGACAGGCTGCCAGCGGGCGTCCCCATGTGCAGCGTGATCATGCCCACGCGCCCGGCGCGCAACGCGGCGAGGAGCGGCGCAAACCAGCGGTCCTCCAGGCGTGCTGCCTGCTCCGACCAGGCCTGTGCATCGCCGTAGGCAGCCGGTGCGCTCAAGGCGTCCAGCAGCACCAGCACCCGGCCGGAATGGGCAGCGGACAGCAGTGCCGCAGCGTCCGCAGGCAGAGGGGCCGCCGCGGCTCCCGATGCCAGTGCCAGGCCGCGCGCCAGGGGATCATCGGCGAGCACCTGGTCGAAGGGCCGGGAGGAGGGCTGCTCCAGGACCCCGCCGCCCCAGAACCAGATGCTGTTCACCGGCAACTCTCCGCGCAATTCGCGCGCTTCGTTGACCGGATGATCGTGCAATGCCATCTGCACTTCGTTCATCAGCGCATGCCAGCGCATGGCATCTGCGCCCGCAGGCAGGTGCGCCGACACCGGGCGTCCGCGCGCCTGTGATGGTGGCGTGCAGGATGGCAGCTCGGTATTGCTCGCTTTGGCGTACCAGCGCCTGGGATGAACCGGAAGGAACTCAAAGTCCGGCGCGAAGTGCGCGTTCAGATGGTCGCTCAATGTCCCGGCTTCCTCGCCTGAGATCCCGAACAGCGCCGAATCGGCCAGCACCAGGGAATCGCGATCGACACGCAGATGCACCGGATCGGCCCGCAGCCACGCGCCATCGCCCGGTGCCATGCCATCGCCCAGCAGGCTCAATGCGGCGATGCCGGCGTCACCTGCGCTTTCGACCATGTATTGCATCTTCAGCCAGGCCTCTGGATTGACGCCTTGCACAGCCAGACTGCGCCTGCCCTTGGCCATCAGCGTCTCGGCAGATTCAAGCTGCACGTCCTCTGCGCAGATGCCGGGCTCGAGCCAGTCGGGACGGCATAAGTCGGGAACGAGCAGGTGAACATGCATGCCTGCGAGTCTAGCAGGAGGCTGGTTCATTTCCCGCGCGTTCCGGCCGCTGGCCGCGCATGGTCGGCAATGCGCGATATCACTGCGGCGGCGGGATTGCCTCGCTTGCCGCGGGGGGGGGACAATGCCTGATGAAAAATCATAAAGGGGAGCACCATGTTTGATCACATTCTCGTTCCAACGGACGGATCAAGGCTGGCCAACAAGGCGGTCAAGGCAGCCGTTAAGTTTGCAGCCAGCGTTAACGCGCGCATTACTTTCTATCAGGCCATGGAAAACAACGCAGCCATGTACGGCGTGGACGGATTTGACATTCCCGGCGACATGATCGTCAGCATGGAAAAGGCGGTGGTCTCCGCCGTGCGTTCCAACCTTGATGCCGCGGTAAGGCTGGCCACCAGCAGGAACGTTCAATGCGAAGCGCTCACCGGAAAGAATGCCGTGGCCTGGGAGGGCATCATCTCCACTGCCAGGAAGCGCAAATGCGATGTGATTTTCATGGCCTCGCATGGCCGGCGCGGCATCGCCGGCGTGGTGCTGGGCAGCGTGACCCATCAGGTGCTGACGCACTCCAGGATTCCGGTGGTGGTCTTTCGCTGAACCCGGCACAGGCTGCCGGCTGGGGCTTCAGCCGGCGGGGGCATCTGCGTCTTAGCGAGGGGCCTTGTTCTTGTCCACCAATCGGGCGATCAGTCCGTCGAAGCCCGATTCGCGTGCGATGGTCTCGAACTCGCTGCGATAGGTGAGCACCAGGCTCACGCCTTCCACCGATATGTCGAAGATCTTCCAGCCGTCCTGTGCTTTGCGCATGGCGTAGATCACCGTGACCGGCGGCGCGCCCGGCTTGATGTAGCGGTTGCGTATGGAGGCGTCGGTCGCGTTTGGCGCAAGCTTGGTCGGCATGACCTCCATTTTCTGTCCGCGGTAGCGGTCTATGGCGGTGGAATAGGTTCGTACCAGCATGGCGCGGAATTCCGCGGTCAGCTTGCTGCGCTGTTCCGGCGTGGCGGTATTCCAGGAGCGACCGGCTGCAAGGCGCGTGGCTTCGGCGAAATCCACGTGGGGCAGGATTCTTTCCTCGGCCAGGAGCAGGGCCTTGCGGCGATCACCGGCTCTGAGCGCGGCGTCTTTTTCTATATCCGCCATGACTTGTGCGGTCATGTCGCGCACCAGTTGCTCGGGCTCGGGAATCTGGGCGCGTGCCATATTGGACCAGGACAGAAAGGACAGCATGATCAGCGCAATCAGGCAATTGACGAGGCGTTGCGCAGCAGCGCCGGGTAGTGCAGACATCATGAATTTCCTAGTTGAGAGTGATCTGGGTTCGACCATGATAAGCGAAGAGGGTTTCCGGAACCTGCAAGTACCGCAGGCAGATTGCGGAAACCGGCTGGCCCGCGCTATCCTGCCGGAGCACCTGAAGCACGCCACAGAGCGTCAGCCGGGTGCTTTCCGGACCTCAAAGGAGCCCCGCATGCTGTCAGTTCGTGTACTCATACATGCAGTTACGGCCATCCTGGCCATGGCGGCCTGCTTCAGCGCTGCGGCCCAGGATTATCCGGTACGGCCGGTGCGCATGATTTATTTCTACACCGGAGGCGGAGTCTCCGATTTGCTGGCGCGTGTCGCGGCACAGAAGCTGGGCGAGAATCTGGGGCAAACGGTGATCGTGGAGAGCAAACCTGGTGCCGGCGGCCTCATCGGCATTCGCGAGGCGCTGCGCTCCCAGCCGCTGGGTTACACCATCCTGTTTTCCACCACCAGCCTGATCGGCAATTTGCACGCTTATCGCGATCCGCAATACAAGCTCGAGGATTTCACGCCCATAGGCGTGATCGGCGAAATCCCCTTCACCATGATCATTCACGATTCGGTGCCGGCAAAGAATCTGGCCCAGTTCATTGCCTACGCCAAGGCCAATCCGGACAAGCTGAACTACGGCTCCATCGGCCCCAGCGCCGGCGGGACCATATTGTCCGAGCGGCTCAAGGCGGCCGCCGGAATCGAAATGGTGCAGATCCCCTTCAAGGGCGGGGAGCCGGCCAGCGTTGCCCTCTACGCTGGCAATATTCACGTGTATTTCGCCACCCTGGGCGTGGCGCGGTTGCGCATGAAGAATCCAAAAATCCTCGGGCTTGCGGTGACCTCCTCCAAGCGCACCCAGGCTTTCCCCGATATTCCCAGCTTCAGGGAACTGGGCTATCCGGGCATGGACATGGGTACCTGGCACGCCATGTTTATCGCCAGTGCTGCGCCCAGGCCAATTATTCAGCGGCTTCAGGTGGGCATGCGCTTTGCCACTTCATCGCCAGAACTGAAAGCGCAACTGGCGAAGAACGATGAGGAGCCCTGGCTGGGCACGCTGGAGGAGTTCGTTACCAAGATGAAAGAAGAGTCGGCGAACATGGCCAGCGATTACAAGCGTCTCAATCTTCCCGTGCAGGACTAGGGCCGGAAACCGTCTGAGGACGTCAATGCCTATGTAAAGAGAACAGGGGCGGGTTACCCCGCCCCTGTTGTCCGTCCTAGTGCTGGTGCTTTTCTGCCGCGGGGCCGCGCGGAGAGTTGCCGCGGTGACCTTTTCCTTCCTGCTGCTCATGACGATGCTCGCCGCCCGCCGCGGAACCGTGCTTCTGGGCGTGCATGTTCTGGGCAAGCTGGCGGCGCTGCTCCGGCGCGGCATTGGCCATCGGGCCGCGGGGGCCTTTGCCTTCATTGGCACCCATGCGGCCGTGCTGCATGCCACCATGCGAGTGCTCCTCGGCCTTGTTCTCCGTGGCGGCACCGTCGGAGGCGGCGAAAGCAGCGGCGGCAAGTCCCAGGCTCGCGCAGATACCCAAACCTGCGATCCACTTCTTTGCTTGATTCATGTTCCTGTCCTTTTCATATGATGAGTTGTAGCTGCTTCTATCGCCTGAACAGCATGACGATGTGGCA
>CAXNIK010000127.1:0-9165 GCA_964202115.1 Burkholderiales bacterium | reverse complement strand
GCCCTGGACCTGGGCGCGCAGCCCGCCGAGATCGGCGTGCTGGTGGCCCTGTACTTCGCTTTCCCGCTGGTGCTCGCCTGGCCCGTGGGCGTGTGGGCCGATCGCATCGGTTCGCGCGGCCTGCTGCTGTTCGGCATGACGGTGGGCACGCTGGCAATGATCCTGCCTTACTTCGTGCCCAAACTGCAGGCGCTGTATGTCGCCGGGGCGCTGGCCGGCCTGTCCTTCGTTTTCTGCAGCGTGCTGGTGCACAACCTGGTGGGGCTGCTGAGCAAACCCGAGGATCGGGCCAGGAACTTCAGCAACTCCAGCCTCATCGGTTCTGCCTCCAACATCCTGGGGCCGCTGGTCGCCGGATTTGGCATCGACCATGTCGGTCATGCCATCGCCAGCCTGGGCGCGGCGGCATTGTTTATCGCCGGCCTGGCCCTGGTGGCCATCTGGGGCGGCACGCTTCCCGGTGGCAGCGGCAAGCGCGCGACCGTGGTGAAGTCCTCGCTCAGGGAGCGCATCTCGGACAAGGTGGTCATGGGCATCATTCTCACCACCACCCTGCTGCAGATCGGACAGGACCTGTACATGTTCTACATGCCCATCTACGGCCACAGCATCAAGCTCTCGGCCTCGGCCATCGGCTCGATACTGGCTGCGGCGGCGGCGGCCGCCTGCACCATACGGGTCTTTCTCCCGGCGCTGGTTATGCGCCTGGGCGAACAGCGCCTGCTGGCCCTGTCCTTCTTCGTTGCGGCGGTGACCTTCCTGCTGATACCGCAGTTCCACAACCCCTGGATGCTGGGCCTGATTTCGGTCTGCTTCGGCCTGGGCTTCGGCTGCGGACAACCCATCACCATGATGCTGCTGTTCAGCCGTGCCCCCGCCGGCCGTTCCGGCGAAACCGTGGGACTGCGCCATGCCGTGAGTAATCTCGGACGTGTGATCTCCCCGCCGATCTTCGGTGTCATCGCCTCGGCCGCGGGCCTGCTGACGGTGTTCGTGATCAGCGCACTGTTGATGGGGGCGGGGGTGTGGGTGAGCAAGCCCAAAGCACCGCGCGGTCACTCAAAGCACTAGGTTCGCCAGCAAAGGCCAAGAGTACCAGTGATATCAGAGACGTGACGTGGATGGGTTCACAATACGTTCAATAACAAAATAATCATGATCACGACGGGAGTAATTGTCGGCAAGTAGTCCGGATATGCGTCGGCCCGTGTAACTCAGAGGACATTGGCGCGGAAACGCGGCCGGATGGCAGTGCAGCAGAGAGTGAAATCGAAGTACTTATTCACCATTGCATAAGGAGGAAACAATGACCAAGCTGCGTTTGCTGGGAGTGTGCGGGGGACTTTGGGCCACCGTGCATGGCAATCCCGTAGTGTCCCAGGAGCCTGTGGAATCCTACCCATCCCGGCCAGTGACGGTGGTAGCCCCAATTGCCCCTGGCGGACCCATAGACCTACAGTCCCGAGTCCATGTAAAGAAAATGACTGAACTTACTGGCCAGCCATTTGTTCTTGATTTCAAGCCTGGCGCTGGGGGAACTATAGGCATCACCTATGTCGTTAAGGCAGCGCCTGATGGCTATACGCTCCTGGTTCAAACGTCCGGAATAACCATAACCCCGGCGACGTTCACGAATTTGCCATACGACGTGCTCAGGGATTTGGCGCCAATCACCAAAATCAGTGACCAGAGTTCTGTGCTGCTTGTGCGGGCATCATTCCCCGCCAAAAATTTCGCAGAATTCCTGGCACACGCAAGGGTCAATCCCGGGAAGGTCAACTACGCAACTACAGGGCCAGGCGGTGTAGGCCACCTCAGCGGTGCCTGGATCGCAAGGGATACGAATACAGAATTCACCTTTGTCCACTACAAAGGAGCAAGTCCGCTATTAACAGATTTGATGTCTCAGCGCCTGGACGTGACATCAGTCAACTTTCTCGTGGCAATGCCACTGATCAAGGCAGGAAAAGCTCGTCCCATCGCTGTCATGAGAAACGTGCGCTCCAAGCTTTTGCCCGACGTGCAGACCGTCGAGGAACAGGGTGTTCCCGGTTATAGCGTCAGTAGTTGGACTGGCTTTTTCGCGCCGAGTAAAACACCTGTGTCGATTGTGAACAAGCTGAGCACAGAATTCGCTAAGGTGGTCAAGGCACCGGAGGTTATCGCAGCACTTGAGCGAGACGGAATTGATCCGGCTGGCACCACGCCAATGGAGTTTCGCCAAATCCTCGCTACTGATCTGGCACGTTGGGCAAAGCTGGTCCAGGAGACCGGTGTGAAATTGAACTAGCAGTTCGCTCGAGCCTGTTCACGCAGGCTCGCACGCATGCCAATACAAGAGTAGCTGGAAAGACATGCCACATGTGCAGGCTACGTAAATGCACAGCATCGCTTCCACGAATAATTGAGGAGTACTAATGAGCATCAGTTTGTCACCAGAGCTGGAGCAGATGCGATCCGCAATCGTGACATTGAAGCGGGGATTAAGACTGGCAGCAGGCCCAGCATGTGCAAGCTGTATTGCACGGAAATGGTCGCCAAGATCGCGGATCGCGCGGTGCAGATTCACGGGGGTATGGGCGTGATAAAAGGTTTTCCGACAGAACGCTTCTATCGTGATATCAGGCACAACCGTATTGGGGAAGGTTCATCGGAGGTGCAGCGGATCCTGATTGCCCGGGAGCTTTTGAACAAAGCCAGCGATACGGTTGGGTAGGCCAAAATCATGGACAAAGTATATGCATCAGCCGAAAGTGCCATCGCCGATATGTCCGATGGCGCCACAATAGCCTTGGCGGGTTTTGGATTGGGACACAGATTCCCCAATACATTGATACGCGCATTGCGCGAGCAGGGGACGCGTAATCTAACTGTCGTATGCAATTCCCTTGGTGGGCCGGGGGAAAAAGGCCAATTACTTGCCGAAAACAAGCAAATAAAGAAGGTCATGACCGGTTTTACGGTTCGGCCGGGACTCCATACGGCGTCCGAGGCTCAGATCATCTCCGGGGAACTGGAGGTGGAAATGGTCACACAGGGCATCATGGTAGAGCGTTGTAGAGCCGGCGGCGCAGGCATTCCTGCCTTCTATTCCCCCGTCGGGGCTGACATTGACCTGGCCACCGGAAAGGACATTCGTTACTTCGAAGGAAGACCTTATGTGCTGGAACATGCGATATATCTCGACTATGCGCTTCTCAGCGGCGCCCGAGCGGACAAGGCCGGCAATGTGCAGTTTCGAGGTGCAGCGCGCAATTTCAACCCGAGTTTTGCCAAAGCCGCAAAGGTAGCCGTCATTGAGGTGGACGAGATTGTGGAGATCGGCCAATTGGCACCGCAAGATATCGATCTGCCGGGCAGTTTGTGTCCGCAATACCGGGCACCTCCTTCGAGATGGCCAGAGGTGGACACATCGATACCATAATCCTGGGGGCCTACGAGGTCGATGAGAATGCCAACGTTGCCAACTGGAGTACCGCCAACGTCAAGCTGGGTGGAATTGGGGGCGCCATGGATCTCGTGGCGGGAAGAACAGAACTTATCATTGCCATGGAACACTGCAACAGCAAGGGCCGCCCAAAGCTGCGGCGCCAGTGCGTTTATCCATTGACAGGCAGGCAGTGCGTGAACTGGGTGGTGACTGATCTGGCTGTGATGCATTGGGTCAATGGCCGCTTCGTCATCGAAGCAGTGGCACCCGGCTTCACGCCGGATGAGGTCATCGCGCTGTCTGAAACGAAGCTGGATGTTGCATCCAGCGTTCAGTCCATGGAATGAAAGGTCGGCATTATGGACACGTCTTATCTCTACCACTTTCGTCTCGCCTCCTGTCCGGTACGCGTCTAGGGCGGCAAGAATGCGCTGGAGAATGTTTTCAGCACGCTGGGCATGCCTTCCTCGCTGACTCGGTTGAATATTCCAGCCGACAGCGCTGAGAAAATCATCGATAGTTCGCTCAAGTCCTTTAACGCTGACCCTAAGCGCGAGTTGGCCCGAGAGCGCGGACTACTACTGGAGTCCCTGCGAGAGGCCTGGTAAGTCCGTAAATTTTATCGAGTGCTCAGGTGTGCCAGCATTTCGGCAGGATCCTCATACTGCTAATCGCTGCTGCATCTTCGAAGTCTCCGACGCGCCAGATGTTCCGGACTGCCCATCGTTTGCGTCTGCGAGTCTTTGGGGCAAATAGCTGCCCCGATCTATAATCTTTCCGCCGCTATACCGACGCAGGCCTCGCTCCCGCAGGCGCTCAACAAACAATACCAAAAGGAGTACACCACCATGACCGTCGCCGGCGAACTTGCCGCTTTCATCACCGCGCAGAGCTATGACGCCCTGCCGCCCAAGGCCGTGGATTACGCGGCCATGCTGGTGTCCAGCACCATCGCCAGTGCCTCGCTGGGCTCGACGCTGGAGTCATCAAAGATCATGCGCGCGCTGGAGCAGCAACGCGGCGGTACGCCCGAGGCCACGGTGTGGTTCGGCGATGCGCCGCGCCTGCCCATCGCCGCCGTGGCACGCATCAATGCGCTGATGAGCGATGCCGCGGCATCCGATGACAGCGACCTGCGCAACATCGTCCATCCGGGCACCACGCTGGCGGCGACCACCCTGGCCGTGGGCGAGAAGACCGGCGCCAGCGGCAAGGACATGCTGGCCGCCATCGTGCTGGGCTACGAGGCGGCGGGGCGCATCAACAGCGGGGTGATTCCCGGCCTGCGCGAGAAGGGTTTTCACGGCTGCGTGGTGGCCATCTTCGGTGGTGCCGTGGCGGCGGCGCGATTGATGAAGCTGGATGCCTCGCAGACCACCCATGCCATCGTGCTGGCCGCCACTTCCATCGGCGGCATCATGGCCGCGGCCAAGACCAGCGTCTCGCGGGAATACCACGCCGGTCTCGCAGCCATGCTGGGTGTGAACGCCGCCCAGGCGGCGGGCATGGGCTACACCGGCCGGGACGATCTGCTCGAGGCGCCCGAGGGATTCTTCGAGGTGATCGGCCTGCACTCGGATGCCGCGCGCGTCACCGCCGATCTGGGCAAGCGCTGGGACATCCTTACCGAGATGGCCATCAAGCTGGTTCCCGGCGGCCATCCCTATCACGCCCTGGCCGAGGCGGCGGCGAACGCCGCGCGCCAGGGCAATGTCGATCCGGCTACGGTCGAAGCCATCATCATGTCCCAGCCCGGAGTGCGCAAGCTGGAGGGCCCGCGCCATCCTACCGACCTGATCGGTATCGCTCACAGCCCGGCCTACTTCCTGGCGACCGGCGTGACCGACCGGGATTTCTCCTGGGTGCATGCATCGGAAGAAAAGATCAACAATCCGGTGATGCGCCGGCTGCTCGACAAGGTGGAGGTCGGCGCGCCGCCCACGGAGAACCTGGAGCGCTACAAGCGCGGCGTGACCGTGACCATCAGGACCACGGATGGAAAAAGTGTTTCGAACACGGTGTATGCGCCCAGGGGCTCGGCCATCCTCGGCATCGACTGGGCGGACGTCGAGACCAAGTACCGCGCGCTCACGCCGTTTGCGAAGCTGTCGGCACAGAACATTGAAACAAGCGCGAAGCTGATACGCAATTTCCGTGAACTGAAGAATGCCGAAGAGCTGGTGAGTCTGCTGCGCTAGGCTGCCGCCCGTCCCACTTTCCCCGCATCGGGCAGTTCGCCGATGCGCCAGCACTGCGCAATCAACCCGGCGATCCGGTCCTCGGCGATCACGCCGCGCGCCAGGTTGGTGAACTTGGTGTCCAGATCGCGATCGCTCATGGGGTTGTCGGCGCTGCCGATGCCGTGAACGATGCGGCTGTGCCATTGCGTGCCGTCCTGCATGTGGATGGTGACATCGGCTCCATCCGGCGCGATGGAGGCGTCGGCCACGGCGCTGACCCGCTCGCGCATGGCCGCGATCTCGGGTGAGCGCACCCGCGCATTGTCCAGCTGCGCGATGCCGGCGGCGCCATCCACCAGGGACACCGCCACCCAGTGCTGGATGCTGACCTTGGACTGCATGCCGTCGGCCGGATGCAAGCGGTCGGCAAGGGTGAGGGCGGTCTGGTGAGCCTTCACCGCCACGCGCGCCACGGCGCGATAGTCGATGGCGTGCTTCGCGCGCAGCTCCAGGGCGGCATCGATGATGGGATGGACGACGATGCCGCAGGGATAGGGCTTGTAGGTGTTGCGCATGACCTCGTAGCGTGATCCAAGCCCGTCGGTGATGGCTGCGGGATTGGATTTGTCCGAGTACAGATGCAGGAAGCCGCGGTCGCCTTCGATGTGGTGCGCGGTGCTGGTGTAGCCGTGCCTGGCCATCAGCGCCGCGCGCAGCCCGGTGTGGCCGGCATGCGCCGGCACCAGCGGGCTGCACATGCTGCCGTGCATGGCGCGAAATCCCGAGGCCTCGCCGCAGGCGATGCCGCAGGCCCACACGATCTGCTCCGTGGACAGGCCCAGTAGTTTCCCTGCCGCCGCTGCTGCACCTACGCCGCCGGTGAGACCGGTGAGATACCAGCCCACGTCGCACTCGGCCGGCGGCACCACGATGGCGCGCGCCAGGCGCGACTCGACCTCGATGCCCAGCACCAGCGCCAGCAGGAAGTCCTCGCCCTTCACCGGCGCTCGTTCGGCCAGCGCCATGATGGCCGCGGCGATGGGGCCGGCGGGATGCAGCACCATGTCGGCATGGGTGTCGTCGAAGGCATGCGCGCCGGAACTGATGCAGTTGAGCAGCGAGGCGGTGAGGATGTCCACCCTGCGCCCGTCGCCGATCAGCGTGGCTTGCGGCTTGCCGGAGAACTCGCAGAGCGCCTCGGCGGCGGTGCGGGCGATGACATCGCGCGAGCCACCCAGGGCGCAGCCCACCCAGTTGACGAAGGAGCGCGTGGCCTCGTGGCGCACCTCGGAGGGCAGGTCGGACGGGCGTGCGGCGCTGACATAGTCGGCCAGGCGCCAGGCGAGCATGGACTTGCGGGGATCTGCGGACATGAGTCGGATTCCTTGGCTGTGTAAGTGACGCATTGGAACGATGCCGGCACGAGGGTGGGGCAAATTGATTCTTGTGCGCCTTTAGGGTAGTGTCAAGCGCACCATTGAATATAACCCGACAGTGACCAAACGCCAGAGCACATGATGCGTTTCGACTGTCAAGAAGGAGGGTGCCGTTTCATGAGCCACAGTTACCGCTTGAAGTGGAGGCGCGCGCTGTTCGCGGCATTGCTGCTTGCAGGTATTGCGCAATTGAACGCGGTGCAGGCGCAGGGATTTCCGGCGCGCCCGGTGCACCTGATCGTTCCCTATGCTCCGGGTGCCGGCGCCGATCTGCTGGCGCGCGTTGCCGCGGCCAAGCTCGGGGAGAACCTGAAGCAGACGGTGATCGTCGAGCCCAAGCCCGGGGGCGACACCATGATAGGCACGCGCGCCGCGCTCATGGCTGCGCCGGACGGCTACACCATCCTGCTTGCCACCACCACCACGGCCATCGCGCCGCTGGTGTACAAGGAGCCCGGCTACAGCTTCGACAGCCTGGAAGTGATCATGCCGCTGAGCTTCGACGGCTTCATGCTGTCGGTGAATGCCCAGGTGCCGGCGAAGAACCTGGCCGAGTTCGTAGCGCACGTCAAAGCCAATCAAGGCAAATTGAACCAGGGTTCGCTGGGCAGCGCGGGCCCCATCGCGCTGATCACCGACCGCTTTCGTGCCGAGGCCGGCCTCAGCATGGAGAAGATCAACTACTCCGGTTCCGGACCCGCGCTCAAAGACCTGGCTGGCGGCACCATACAGATGATCGTCGCCGGCCCGGTGGGCACCATGCCGCTGGTGAAGAGCGGACACATCCGTGCCCTGGCCTATACCGCGGGCGAGCGCAATCCGCTGGCGCCGGACGTTCCCACCTTCAAGGAACTGGGCTGGCCGAACATCGTCGGCGGGGTCTGGTACGGTCTCGTGGTCAATGCCAAGATGGCGGATGGGATCAAGCAGCGCTTCGCGCGCGAGGGCGCAAGCGTGCGCGCCACGGCGGACTTCAAGGACAAGCTGATGGCCCAGGGCTCCACGCCATGGCCGGGTTCGCTGCAGGACTTCACCTCCTTCGTTCGCTCGGACATGAACCTGTGGATAGCGGACATCAAGCGCAGCAATATCACACCGAACTGAGTCATACCATGTTCCGAAATCGCGTAACCGACATCCTTGGCATCGACCATCCCATCCTCGAAGGCGGCATGGCCATAGCCGGCAACGGCGAGCTGGCCGCTGCCGTATCCAATGGCGGTGGCCTGGGCGTGGTCTCGGCCAATCCGGGCTGGTCGCCCATGACCGAGCGCATCGAGAATGTTCGCAGGCACATCCGGCGGGCACGGGAACTCACCAGCAAGCCCATCGGCGCCAATGTGCCGCTGTTCTTCCTGGATAACTTTGCCGACCATCAGGTGGCCATGCTCATCGAGGAGAAGGTCGATGTCGTGATTACTTCCGGGGGCAGTCCCAAGATCCTTACCGGTGCCCTGAAGAATGCCGGTATCAAGATGATCCATGTGGTCAGCAATGTGAAGCAGGCGATTGCCGCGCAGGCGGCGGGCGTGGACATCGTGGTGTGCGAGGGTTACGAGGCGGGCGGAATCGAAGGCGCCGATGAGCTGACCACCATGGTGCTCACGCCGCTGGTGGTCGATGCGGTGGACATTCCCGTGGTTGCCGCGGGCGGCATTGCCGACGGCCGCGGCTTCATGGCGGCGATGGCCCTGGGGGCCGAGGGCGTGCAAATGGGCACGGCCTTTCTCGCCTCGGCCGAGTGCCATGTGCATCAGCGCTTCAAGGAGGCCATCGTCCAGTCCGGGGATGCCGCCACGGTCATGACGCAGCGCATACTCGGACGCCTGTCGCGCGTGCTCAAGACCGAGTTCACGAAGAAAATGGTTGATATGGACCGCCGCCATGCCGTTGACGAGTTGCAGGCGCTGATCGAGTCGGTGCCGCCATCCATCATCGGCTCCCATCCCTCGCCCACCATCAACGGCCAGTACCGCGTGCAGATGCTGGGAGACCTGGAGAACGGCGACGGCGCGGCCGGACAGAGTGCCGCGCTGGTGCGCAGGATCAAGACCGCCGCGGAAGTCATAGCCGATGTGATCGCCGAGGCCGAGGCGATATCGCACAAGTGGGGCGAGCT
>CAXNIK010000126.1:0-9281 GCA_964202115.1 Burkholderiales bacterium | reverse complement strand
AAATGCCGTCACCGGCGTGCCGATCAACGATCTCATGACGCGCCGCTGGAGCACCCGTGCATTCGACGCTTCGCGCCCGCTCACCCAGGCGCAGATTTCAACCCTGCTCGAAGCCGCGCGCTGGGCACCCTCGGCCAACAACGGCCAGCCCTGGTGCTTCATGGTGTGGAACCGGTTCGCCGATGAAGCTTCATGGCGCAGGGCCTTTGCCTGCCTGTCGCCCAGCAACCAGTCCTGGGCGGGCAATGCGCCTCTGCTGATGCTGTCCTGCGCCGCGGCAGCCTCCCCTGACGGCAAGCCCTGGCGCCACGGCGCCCACGACACCGGCATGGCCACCTTCAGCCTCATGCTGCAGGCGGTAGAACTGGGCCTGGCCACTCACGTCATGGCCGGCTACAACGGCGACAAGGCCCGCGCCGAATTCTCCATCCCCGCCGAATACAGCCCGGTGGCCATGATCGCGGTGGGCTATCAGGCCGCACCGGACATCCTCACTGAAGAGGTCAAGGCAAAAGAACTGGTCGTGCGCAGCCGCCGGCCGCTGGGTGAGTCGTTTTATGCCGGCGAGTGGGGCAAGGGCATCTGAGCCACCCATCACCTGTGCGGCGAAGCATTCCTTGTCGATTCGCCGGCCACGAACGCCTGCCGGGACGGACGGCTACTCGGGTTTGATGCCCTTGGCGTCCACAACCTTCTTGTAGGCAGCCACTTCGCGCACGATGCGCGCCTGCATTTCATCGGGTGTCGAGATGATGATGGTGTTGCCAAGCTTGGCCAGTTGATCTTTGACATCCTGTGCATTCAGGATGCCCCGAATCTCCGCATTGAGCCGGTCGACAATGGGCCGCGGGGTGCTTTTTGGCATGACCAGGCCCAGCCAGGAATCCATGGAGACTTCGGGAAGGAATTCGGCCACCGCCGGCACATCCGGGAGCGTCGCATAGCGCTTGAGCGAAGACACGGCCAGCGCACGCAACTGACCGCTCTGGACGCGCGACAGACCGGTCGTCAGGGGTTCAACCATGACGTCAACCCGGCCGGCCAGGACATCCACCACCTGCGTCGCTGCCCCGCGATAGGGGACGTATTGCATGTCGATGCCGGCTTCCAGGTTGATCCATTCACCCAGGAGATGGTGCGAGCTGCCGACCGAAGTGATGGCATAGGTGAAGGTACGGGGCGGTGCTGCCTTGACCCGGGCCAGCAGCTCGGCAAAGGTCTTGATCGGCGAGTCCGGCCGCACCGAGAGCAGAAAAGGGTAGGTGACGAACGTGGCAACCGTTGCATAGTCCCTGGTCACATCAAATTCCAGGTCGCTTCTGAGCGCGGCCTGAATGCCTGCCGAGGCATTGACGATCAATGCCGTATAGCCGTCACCGGGCGCCTTGGCCACACGGGAATAGGCCGCAATGCCCGCGGCGCTCGGGTTGTACTGGATGATCACCGGCACCTTCAGCCGCTCACTGAGCCTGTTGGCGATCAGCCGGCCCACGGTATCCGAGCTGCCGCCGGGTGCGGTTGCAGTATTGATGGCAATGGTGCGCGATGGCCATTGCTGCGCCATGGCCGGGGACATTGCGGCAATCGCAAAGAGAACTGCCCCGCTCCACACAGTCAATCTGGCGTACTGGTTCATGTCCGATTTCCTCCTTTGGTTGTCGAAGCCGGATCGAGTTCCCTGGATCGCCCAAGGAAAACCAATTCCAGTCACGCGCTGTTAGTCGATCCTGTCATTCGATCTTGATGCCCTTGGCATCAACGATGCGCTTCCAGATCGCCATTTCCCTCACCACTCGCGCCCGCATCTGCTCCGGGGTGGACGGATCCGGCGCATTGCCAAGCTTGAACAACAGGGCACGAACCTCAGGCAGCGCCAGCACGGCGCGCATCTCGGCGTTGAGGCGGGCGACAATGACCGGCGGCGTGGTGGCGGGCGCCAGCAGACCGAGCCAGGATTCCGCGTAAATCGTGGGCAGTGTTTCCGCGATCGGCGAAACATCGGGAAGCAAGGGATGGCGCTTGTCCGATGAGATGCCGATCGCCCGCATCAGCCCGTTCTGGATGAAGCCGGAGGCATTGGCAGCCGGCGCAATGAGCAGATCAACGCGACCGGCGCGAACATCGGTCATCGCATCGGGTACACCACGATAGGGAATAGCCTGCATGCTGACGCCACCCTCCAGAGCTATCCATTCACCCAGGAGGTGATGAAAACTGCCGACCCCGAGCCGGGTGAAAGTAACATGGCCGGGCCTTGCCTTCGCCTCCTTGATGAGATCGGCAATG
The DNA here is from genome assembly GCA_964202115.1 of Burkholderiales bacterium. GTDB lineage: Bacteria > Pseudomonadota > Gammaproteobacteria > Burkholderiales > SG8-39 > CAIYPG01. The sequence continues at coordinate 6,995 of CAXNIK010000126.1, read as the reverse complement.
TTCTGGATCGAGGATTCGGGCCGAACCATCACCACAAACGGATACGACACCAGCATGCCCAGCATCGAAAAATCCTTGAGCAGATCAAAGCCGAGGTCGTCGCGCACCGCCGCCTGGGCCGCCGTGGCGGCACTGGCGAACATGATGGTGCGTCCGTCAGGGGCTGACCGGGCCACCCGCTGGAACGCCGCGGTGCCCGCGCTGGTGCGCTGGTATTCGATGATCACAGGAACACCAAGCCGTTCACCCAGCCTGGGGCCCAGCAACCTGCCGATCGTGTCCGCGCTGCCCCCCTGGGTGGAGGTGTTCAGGGCAATCGTTCCGGCCGGCTTCCACTCCTGGGCCGGCGCGGATGTGATGAACAGGAAGGAGCCCGCGAGAACAAGCACGCCTTTGCTCAATGCCCGTTTCAACATGCTCCTTCCAAGCAACACAGCCCGATTACCGCGCAAGCCTGGCCTGCATGTTCGCTGACCACTGCTCCACCGGCTGGTAGCCGGGTTTGTCAGCAAGCATTTTCTGCGTCTTGTCGATGATCACCTGGGTGGGCTCGGTGATGTCAAAGGGCACGCCGAACGGCTGCTGCACATACCAGGGGGTGGCCGTATAGACCTCGACCTTGTTGCCTTCCGGGTCGAAGAAATAGATGCTCCAGGCATTGCCGTGAGTGGTGATGCGCATACCGTCAACATTCATCGATTTGAGTCGGGTATGGAAAATCTTGAGGTCGTCGAGCGAGGCAACCCGGAAGGAAAGCTGATTGATGACCATCGCGTCGTTGTCGACGTTTCGCCCCTGGGCAATGAGCAACTGGTGATGCTCGTTGGGACTGCTGCTCATGAATGTCGCCGGAATGCCGCGCCCGGTGACCCCCTTGTCGGTGACCATCAGGCCGATCGCCTCCTTGTAGAAGGCGACCATTTTTTCCATGTCACGCACAAACACGCCGACATGCGACAGCTTTGCCTCTGGAAGTGCGCTCATCACTTTTCCCCCAATGCCACGTGTTGATATCGATACTAGTCAACTTCAATGGCCCGGTCAATCGCCGCGCGCCGGACCAGGCCCGGACTTGCGTGTATATTTCGCGGCTCAAGCGCCGGGTATTACAGGCGGATTCATCCAGGAGAAGCCCATGAGAATCACCGCTTATGCAGTTTCAGCTACTGTTGTAATTTTCGCCTGCCTGACGAGCCTGCCGGTCCCGCCTGCGCATGCCCAGGACAAGCGCCCGATCGCCCCTGATTACCCGACCCGGCCCATCAAGTTCATCACCACCGTCACGGCAGGCGGCGGGCTGGACATCATCACGCGCAGTGTCGCCGCCAAGATGTCGGAGAGCCTGACCCAGGCCATCATCGTCGACAATGTCGCCGGCGCCAACGGCGTGATCGCCATGAACACCCTCATCTCCGCGCCGCCCGACGGCTACACCATTCTCAGCGGCGGCGGCTCCATCCCCATCAATTCGGTATTCAAGCGCTTCAGCGTGGACGTGCGCACCGCACTGACCCCGGTGGCGGAAATGAGTTTTCAGCCCTACATGGTGTTCGTGCCGGCAGCATCGCCCGTCAACAGCTTTCCGGAGCTGATCGCCTACGCCAAAAAGAACCCGGGCAAGATCAGCTATGGGTCCTCCGGTATAGGCTCGGTGATCCACATGGGCTCCGAACTCATCGAGTACATGGCCAGCGTGGACATGGTTCATGTTCCTTACAAGGGCGCCGCGGCTTCCAACATCGATCTGGCCGCCGGCCGCCTGCAGATGCTGCTGGGCTCCATCTCCGGCCTGCAACTGGTGCGCACCAACAAGGCCAAGCTGCTGGCGGTGACCACACCCCAGCGCCTGGAAGCCTATCCGGACAAGCCCGCCGTGGCGGAATTCCTGCCCGGCTACGAGCTGTACAACTCCTACTTCCTGTCGGTGCGCGTGGAAACGCCCGATGCCATCGTCAACGGACTCAATCGCGAAGTCATCCAGGCTCTGACCGACCCCGATCTCCGAAAGAAAATCCTGGCCGACGCCTCCAACCCGGCGCTGCCCAGAAAGCCCGCCGAGTTGAAGAAAAAACTGCGGGATGAAATCGACCGCTGGGAATCGGTGGTGAAGAAGGCCAATATCAAGATGGAGGAATAGAGCTGCACATCTCCTGAGGAGGAAACAATGAGAACAGTACGCAGGATCACCTTGTCACTTGCCGCCCTGTGCGTCAGCGGCGCGTTCATGACGAGCGCAGCCGTGCAAGCGCAGGGCGCCTATCCCAACAAGCCGGTCCGCCTGGTGGTGCCCTTCCCGCCTGGAGGCGGCACCTCCTACGTGGCCCAGCTCGTGGGCGAGGGCCTGGGCAGGGTCTGGGGGCAGAACGTGCTGGTGGACAACCGTCCCGGCGGCAACACCCTCATCGGCACGCAGTTCGTGCACAAAGCCGCCCCCGACGGCTACACGCTGCTGTTCATGACCAGCGCCCATGTCATCAACGAGTTCGTCACCAAGGACTTTCCCTTCGACCCCGTGAGAGAGTTCTCACCCATCACCACGCTCACCGTGCTCAGCTACGGCATGGTGGTGCATCCGTCGGTGCCGGCCAGGAACCTGAAGGAGTTCCTGGCGCTGGCCCGCGCCAAGCCCGGCGGGCTGAACGGCGGCACCGTGGGCGAAGGCGGCCCCACGCACCTGGCGGTGCAACTGCTCAACATGAGCGCCGACATCAAGACGCAGCCCGTTCCCTACAAGGGCACCGGGCCGCTGATGCCCGACATGCTGAGCGGGCGCATCGACTTCACCTTCAACAACCTGAAGACCCTGGTGCCGATGATCAAGGCCGGCAAGCTGAGAGCGCTGGGGGTGGCCGCGACGAAAAGATCACAACTGCTGCCCGACCTGCCCACCCTGTCCGAAGGCGGCCTGCCCGGCTTCACCGCGGGGAACTGGTACGGCATCATCGCGCCGAAGAATCTGCCGCAGCCCGTCGTGCTCAAGGTGGCCGGCGACCTGCGCAAGGTGATGGACTCGCCCAAGATTCTGGAGACCCTGGACAACGAAGGTATGGAGCTTTACCTCTCCGCCAATCCGGAGGAATTCCAGGCACTGCTGCAATCGGAGTCGGAAAAGTACGGCAAGCTGATTCGCATGACGGCACAGCAGTAGCGGGAGAATCCTCAAGAGGGGCAAAATCGACTCCGCGTGGATTTATCACTGATAAATCCCGCTTTGAGTCGATTTGTCTATGTGCGCCAGCCCACAGCCTGCACCCTGTCACCCGAAGTAGCATGAGATCGACAAAGGGCGCCGGCCCATCCCGGCAAGGAGACAAAAATGTTCAAGCGCATCCTGGTACCGGTAGACGGCAGCCCCACCTCGCTACTCGGCCTGCGCCAGGCCATCAAGCTGTCCAGGCTGGAAGGCGCGCGCATGCGCCTGGTGAACGTGGTGGATGAACTGCCGATGATGGCGAACGAGGAGATGGGCGGCATGGTGGACAACATCCCGATGATGCTGGAAGGTGCGAAAAAGCTGCTCGCCCAGGCCGCCGCGGTGGCAAGGAAGGCGGGAATAGAAGCGGAAACCTCCATGATAGAGAGCATGAGCGCAAGCACCGCCGAACTGGTCGCCGGAGAGGCACGGAAATGGCGCGCCGACGTCATCGTGCTCGGCACCCACGGCCGCAGCGGCCTGGAGCGCGTATTCATGGGCAGCAGTGCCGAGGAGATCTTGCGCGCCACGCCGGTGCCGGTGCTGCTGGTCCGCGCCAGGGACGACAGCGAGAAACCCGCCAGGAAACCCGCGGCGAAGCGCAAAGCATTAAGATGAACACCTGCATGCGCGCCGCCATGCCATAACCCTGGAGGATGCCGTGTCCGAACAATCAAAGCCCGCCATATCAGGCAGCGTTGACCTCGATGAAGTGGCCAAACTGGTTGCGGCGCTGGAAAAGGACCTGGCCGGCGTCAAGGCCGGTTCGCGTGACCTTCAAACCCTGCGTGACGAGGTGCGCGCCCTGGGCGAAGCGCTGGAGGCAAAGGATGCACCGGCCGATCACGCCCGCGTCGGCGACAGCCTGAAATCCATCCACGACATCATCAACAACGCCGTCGATGTCGTGGTTGAAGACAGCATCAAGGTGGCCGACTACGCCGGGCGCATCGGCAAGATGCTGGGGTTGTAGGCTGTTCTTATTCGTATTTATTATTAGTTGAGCCTGGCCCCTTTTTACTTTTTACACTTTTACAGCGGTCGCAAAGCGTCAGTCGATATGGCATCGACGCAGGCATGGGGCAGGATAATCCCTGCGGCCTCGTCGGCCATGCCTTCGATACCGATCACCGGCTGATACGACTGCACACTGCCGAAGATGGTGGCGAATGCCACATCAGCGGCATCCCTGCCAATGCCGAGCCGGATCAGGCCCATCGGCAACGCCATGCAGGTAGGGTCGAACAGGTACCATCGGCCGCTCAGGAATACTTCAACATAGGCGTGAAAATCGGTCGGGCCAAAGGCCGGATCAGCGCCGTAGTCGATGCCCGTAACGAAGCGGGCCGGAATGTTGAGCGCGCGGCATAGCGCAATCATCAGATGGGCAAAGTCCCGACAAACACCCACCTGCTCGATCAGCGTGTCAACGGCCGATGTCGTCGCATTCGAACTGCCGGAAACGAATCTCGTGCGTCGATGCACCCAGTCCTGTATTGCTCGCACCCGCCAATAGCCGGGCCGCAGGCCACCGAACTCGGCGTTGGCGAGTTGGTGCAACCGATCGGACTGGCAGTAGCGGCTTGGATAGATATAGGCCAGGGTTTCAGCCGGCAATTGCGCAATGGGAACTTCCCGGACATTGTCGGGCGAGTCGATGTGGTGCGTAATATCGACGGTCGCCTCATAGCGCACCCTCAACGGACCGGGTTGAACTTGCATGCGGGCATAGCGGTTGCCGTTGGTAGGGTCGGTAAACAGCGCCATTTCAACCGGGGGGCTGACCAGGAAATTCTCGGCCAGCAACGACTGGCAGGGTGTTTTCGCGGCGTGAATGTTGAATATGAAATCACTTGGAAAGGCGGAGATATCGTATTGCAGCTCGATGAAAAACTTGATTCGCACCATCATTGATCTCGCAATCGTGGCATTGCTGCAGGGCTCATGTTGTGCGGGGATTTCGCAAAGTTGGACATGGCTGAGCATACATTGTGAAACGGCTGACGATTCCATCTTTATATCTTGAAGCTGAGCGACCGCCTCCGGGATTGCGCATCGTCAGACATCGCAAGGAAGCAGGCGTGATAGGCTGACGCAAAAAATAGGTCCAACCATCCAAAGGAGAGAATCTTGCAAACTCGGTACGTAATGGCAATGACGGTGATGGCGGCAAGCGCATTCGCGGGGGTGTTCGTGACTTCTCCGGCATCCGCACAGGACGCCTGGCCGGCCAAGCCGGTCAAGGTGCTGGTGGGCCTGGCACCGGGCGGCGCCACGGACATTCAGGCGCGACTTTTCTCGCAGAAGCTGAGTGAAGACTTTGGCCGTGCGTTCGTGGTGGAGAACCGGCCCGGCGCCGGAGAACTGATCGCCATACAGGCCGTCATCAGCTCGCCTGCCGACGGCTACACCGCGCTTTCGGTGACAACCAGCCTGACCATCCTGCCCGCGTTCCAGGAGAAGCCGTCATACGACCCGTTGAAAGACCTTGCGCCGGTGTCCCTGATCACCAAGGCGCCATACATGGTGGTCGTGCCCGCCGCCTCTCCGGCAAAAACCATGAAGGACCTGCTGGGCATGGCCAAATCCGGCAACGTCAATTTCGGCACTGGCGGCCCGGGCACCATCATCCACCTGGGCGGCACCTGGATAGGCAACAGCATCGGCACACCCATCACCATCGTTCATTACAAAGGCATCGGTCCGGCGCTGACCGCGCTGATGTCGAACGAGATCCAGATGACCTTCGCCAATCCCATCACCGCGCTGCCGCAGGTCAAGGCGGGCAAATTCCGCGCGCTGGCCGTGACCAGCGCCGAGCGCTCCAAGGCGCTGCCCAGCCTGGGCACCGTCGCCGAGTCCGGCATTTCCGGCTTCGATGTCACCACCTGGCATGGCTGGCTGCTGCCGCGAGCCACGCCTGCTGCCATCGTTGGCCGCCTGCAGGGCGCGATCAGCAAGATGATCCAGGCGAAGGATCTATCCGAGAGCATCACGTCACAGGGCGGCGACGCCGTGGGCAGCACGCCGGAACAGTTCGCGCAGCTGATCAGCGCCGAGCTGCCCCGCTGGAGCAAGCTGGTGCGGGAGAACAACATCAAGGCCGAGTGAGCCGCGCTGCCCGGCTGAAGACATGCGGATATTGGAGCGCGCCTGGCTTAGTCCATCCCCGCGCTGATCGTCACAACGATCTGGCGCGATTGCGGATGCGTCCGGTGCTCCCAGAGATAAATCCCCTGCCAGGTGCCCAGGCTCAACTTCGCATCCGTGATCGGCACCGTCACCGCAGTCCCCGCCAGGATGCTGCGGGCATGCGCCGCCATGTCATCGTCGCCCTCGGTGTCGTGCCGGTAAGCGCGATCCCCGTCCGGCGCCCAGCGCTGCGCCAGCATTTCAAGATCGACCAGCACCGCTGGATCGGCATTCTCCGTGATCACCACCGAGCAACTGGTGTGCTGGGCGAAGACGTGGACGATGCCGAAATTTGCACCGGACAGGTTGACGACGGCTGCGACTTTGGAGGTGATGTCGGTGAAGCCGCGGCCGGTGGTGGGGATTTGCAGGATGTGCTGGAAGCTCATGGCTTGCTTGTCAAACTTGCAACATCGCTGATCAAATCAGCCGCCAAGCCACAGAGCTCCGCGATGGCAGACTCCTCCACTTCCAGAAAACCTTCGTACTCCGCGACATTGCGCTTCTGATGTGCTGCCGCCAGCACACGCCAGCGCACTGCAGTCCAGTTCAGAGTGTGCTCAAGGCACTGAAACACGATGTATCGATTCTCGCTGCGATAGCCGTGCCA
>CAXNIK010000125.1:0-9378 GCA_964202115.1 Burkholderiales bacterium | reverse complement strand
AAGGGCTGCACGAAGGTCTTGATGGCCAGGCGCCGCTGCGGCGCGGTGGCGATCACCGACAGGTCGCGCAGGCCTTCCAGCGACATGGCCAGCGTGCGCGGGATAGGCGTCGCGGTAAGCGTGAGGATGTCCACCTCGGCGCGCAGTTTTTTCAGCGCCTCCTTCTGGCGCACGCCGAAGCGGTGCTCCTCGTCCACGATCACCAGGCCCAGGCGCTTGAACTTCATGTCCTTCTGCAGCAGCTTGTGCGTGCCGATGACGATGTCGATGGAGCCGTCGAGGGCGCCTTCCATGGCCGCCGCGGTTTCCCTGGCGTTGCGAAAGCGCGACAGCTCGGCGAGCTTCACCGGCATATCGGCGAAGCGGTCCTTGAAGGTCTGGTAGTGCTGCTCGGCCAGCAGCGTGGTGGGCGTGAGCACCGCCACCTGCATGCCGTCGGCCACGGCGACGAAGGCGGCGCGCAGCGCCACCTCGGTCTTGCCAAAGCCCACATCGCCGCACACCAGCCGGTCCATGGACTTGCCCTGCAGCATGTCATCGATCACAGCCTTGATGGCACCGGCCTGGTCGGGCGTCTCCTCGAAGCCGAAGCCCTCGGCGAAGGCCTCGTAGTCGTGGTGGTTGAGCTTGAATTCACGGCCGGTACGCGAAGCGCGCTGGGCGTACAGGTGCAGCAATTCGGCGGCGGTGTCGCGCACTTCCTTCGCGGCTTTTTTCTTGGCCTTGTCCCAGGTATCGCTGCCCAGCTTGTGAATGGGCGCGGTTTCCGGCGGCCCGCCGGTGTAGCGCGCGATCAGCGACAGTTGCGCCACCGGCACGTAGAGCTTGTCCTCGCCGGTGTAGGTGATGAGCAGGAACTCCGTCTCACCCTCGCCGAAGTCCAGGTTCATCAGGCCCTGGTAGCGGCCGATGCCGTGCGTGGTGTGCACCACCGGGTCGCCCACGCGCAGCTCGGACAGGTCGCGCAGCATGCCCTCCACCGAGGTCTGGCGGGCGCGCTCGCGGGCGCGGCTGCGCGCGGTGCCGGCGTAGAGCTCGGACTCGGTGACGATGGCATGGTCTGTGAGCGCGAAGCCGTTGATCAGCGGCCCCACGCCCAGCATCAGCGGCGGCTTGGCGGCGAGAAAGGCGGCATAGCGCTCGGCCAGCGGCGGCTTCAGGCCGTACTCGGCGAAGGACTGCAGCAGGGTCTCGCGACGTCCCGGCGATTCTGCCAGGAGCAGCACTCGGCCATCGAAGGCCGAGAGCCAGGCCTTGAGTTTGTGCAGCGGATCGGCGGCGCGGCGCTCCACGGCGACTTCGGGCAGAGCGTGCGCGTTCTCCAGTGTCAGGCTGCCGCGCTGGAAGCGCTTCAGCTCGCCGAAGAACAGATCCGTGGTGAGGAACAGGCGCGTGGGCGAGAGCACCGGACGGCTGCGGTCCCCCGAGAGCAGCCGGTAGCGCGTGGCGGCATCGTTCCAGAACTCATCCAGCTGCGGATGGACATCGCCGTGCAGGGCGACGCGCGTGCCCGCCGGCAGGTAATCGAACAGGGTTGCCGTGTCCTCGAAGAACAGCGGCAGGAAGTATTCGATGCCCGAGGGGATGGTGCCGTTGGAGACGTCCTTGTACACCGTGCTCTTGGACGGATCGCCTTCGAAGGATTCACGAAACTGCGCGCGAAAGCGCGTGCGCGAGGCATCGTCGGTGGGAAACTCGCGCGCCGGCAAGAGGCGTATCTCGGGCACGGAGTAGAGCGTGCGCTGGGTGTCGGCATCGAAGGTGCGGATGGATTCGATGTCCTCGTCAATGAGCTCGATGCGATAGGGCAGGGCGCTGCCCATGGGAAAGAGATCCACCAGCCCGCCGCGCACGCAGTATTCGCCGGGGGCGACCACCTGTGACACATGGGTGTAGCCGGCCAGGGTGAGCTGGCTGCGCAGGGCGTCCAGCGCCAGCGTGCCGCCTTTTTTCAGGAAGAAGGTATAGGCCGCGAGGAAACTGGTGGGGGCGATGCGCGTCAGCGCCGTGGTGGCCGGGACGATGAGCAGGTCGAACTCGCGCTGCGCGATGCGATGCAGGGTTTCCAGGCGCTCGGAGATCAGGTCGTGATGCGGCGAGAAAGCGTCGTAGGGCAGGGTCTCCCAGTCGGGGAACACCGCCACGCGCAGAGTCGGGTCGAACCAGGCGGCCTCTTCCTGCAGGCGCGGGGCGTCGCTGGCGCGGGCGCAGAACACTGTCAGCGGTGTGCCTGCCTCGCGTGCCAGGCGTGCCAGACGTACGAGGGCCAGGGCATCGGCCGAGCCGGGCAGAAGGCCGGTCTGGTCCGCACTGGCCTCAGTCTGGGTGTGCACGTCTGGTTCGGGCGCGTTCATGCGTGAAGATCTTTCTGCGGCAGAAATAGCAAAGCCCGTGTAAGGCCGGCTCGCATGTTCTGCATGGCCGGACTGTGCACGGGGACAGCTATAATTATAAACCTCGTCCAAGCGCTCATTCCGCGCATAAAACCTTGACTTCACGATACTTTGGCCTGATTCCCGCCGCCGGTTCCGGCACGCGTTTTAACGCGGGGGAGGCCGCCGGCAAGGCCGAACTGCCCAAGCAGTATCGGCCCCTGGGGCGAGACGGCCGCAGCATGCTGGAGCACAGCGTGCGCGCCCTGCTGGCAGCGCCGCAGATTGACACGGTGTTCGTGGTGCTGTCACCCGGTGACCCCTATTTCCGCACCCTGGACTGGTCCGGGGCCGGCCAGCGTGTCGAACCTCTTTACTGCGGCGGCGCCTCACGTCGGGACAGCGTGTTGAACGGCCTGGTGGCCATGGTTCCCGCGGTGGACCCGGATGACTGGGTGCTGGTGCACGATGCGGCGCGGCCCTGCCTGCAGAAAAAGGACCTGCTCGGATTGATCGATAGGGCTGGCGGCGATGGGGAGGGCGGAATACTGGCCGTGCCCGTGGCCGATACGCTAAAACGCAGCGACAGCGATGGCTGCATTGTGAACACCGAGCCCCGCGATGGCCTTTGGCAGGCGCAGACCCCGCAGATGTTCCGTCACGGCCTGCTGATGCGTGCGCTGCTGCAGGCGCTTGATGTGACGGACGAAGCCGGTGCCGTGGAAAAGCTGGGCGTGCATCCGAAACTGGTTCGCGGCAGCCCGATGAATCTGAAGGTGACCGTGCCGGAGGATCTGGTGCTGGCTGAGTTGATACTTGGAAAGGATGCTGACTAGACACTGTCATCCCCGCGAAAGCGGGGATCCAGCGACTTTGGACAGCTCGGGAAAAGCCACTGGATTCCCGCTTGCGCGGGAATGACGAATCGAAGGCAGGTGGAGAACATATGCGCATAGGACAAGGCTTCGACGTGCACGCGCTGGTGGCGGGGCGAAAGCTCATCATCGGCGGCGTGGACATCCCCTACGACAAGGGGCTGGACGGGCATTCGGATGCGGATGTGCTGCTGCATGCCATCACCGACGCGCTGCTGGGCGCCGCGGGCATGGGCGACATCGGCCGGCACTTTCCCGATACCGATCCGCGCTACAAGGGCGTGGACAGCCGCGTGCTGCTGCGCGAGGTGGCGCTGAAGCTGGCCCAGGCGCACTGGAACGTGCTCAACATCGACGCCACCATCATCGCCCAGGCGCCGACGATGGCGCCGCATATCCCGAAGATGGAAGAGAACATCGCCGCCGATCTGGGTCTGGCGAAGAGCCTCGTGAACATCAAGGCCAAGACCACCGAGCGCCTGGGCTTCACCGGGCGAGGCGAGGGCATCGCCGCCGAAGCCGTGGCGCTGATCGCGCCGGTGTATCCGCCGCAGCAGGAATCGTCCGAATAGGCGAACACCTCTGGACAGGCTATTCTGATGATACTAATTACTTTGTTTAAGTTCTAGAATAAAAGAGGCAGATTTAAAAACGATAATATTCAAGGGGAGGCGGCATGGGCACCAGGAAACCCGCAGCAGGCAGGCGCAGCATCGCAGGCGTGACAAAGAAATCCGCACGCAAACTCGCAACGAAGCCCGCAGCGGCTGGACCAGGCTGGATCTGGGCCGGCCCGCCCAAACCCTCGCTGCCCGAAGCACTGGTCCTGAAGGATGTCGGCAGCTTCTACGTGAACGGCAAGATCACCGAGTCGGCCATGCCCGATGCCGGGTCGCCGGACACCTCCGGCCGCATCATCGTCAACCAGATGTATGTGGAGTATTTCATCCCCAAGGTGGCGAAGCTGAAAACGCCCGTCGTCATGGTGCATGGCTCGGGCCACAGCGGCATGACCTACCTCACTACGCCCGACGGCCGCGAGGGCTGGGCCACCTGGTTCGCGCGCCAGGGCCATCCGGTCTATGTGGTGGATCAGGTCGGCCGGGCGCGCTCCGGATGGGATGCCACGCGCCTGAACCAGGCCCGGGTGCAGGGCAAGGCCGATCTGCTGCCCAAGCAGGCCTTCGTGCGCTTCACCTGCGAGAGCGCCTTCGTGCGGTTCCGCTTTGGCCCGCGTCCGGACGAGTGGTATCCCGGTTCGAAGTTCCCGCGCTCAGGGCTCAACCAGTACCTGGCGCAGCTGGTGCCCAATTCCGAAATCATGCTGGAGAACCCGCACGAGACGGTGAATGCGCTGGTGACGCTGCTCGAGCGCACCGGACCGGCCATTCTCATGGTGCACTCGCAATCGGGAACCTATGGTGCCTTGACGGCCATCGCCGCGCCGGAACTGGTGCGCGCCCTGGTCAACGTCGAAGGCCTGGCGAGCTATACGCTCAGCGAAGAACAGGTGAGCAAACTCGTCCCCGTGCCCATGCTGGTGGTGGCCGGCGACTACGGCTGGCGCGGCGAGCCGCTGCTGCGGCCGGTGGTGGAGTCCATCAACAAGCAGGGCGGCAATGCCCGTTACCTCGATCTGGCCGAGGTAGGCATGCCCGGCCATTCGCACATGCTGATGATGGACGAGGGCAATCTCAAGATCGCTACCTGGATCAGCCGCTGGGTGGTGAAGAACATGAAGCCGGCCAAAGCTGCGGCGATGAAGCACATGCCCTCACTGGCCAAGCCACTGGCCCTGCGCGACCTGGGCGCCTTCTTCGTCAACGGCAAGCCTGCGGCCAGCGGATTTTCGGGCACGCCGGAACCCGATGGCCCCGGACGGCTCATGGTCAACCAGATGTACGTGGAATACCTGGTTCCCAAGGCGGCGAAGCTGAAAACGCCCATCGTGCTGGTGCACGGATCCAACCACACCGGCATGACTTACCGCACCACGCCGGATGGCCGCGAGAGCTGGGCCACGTATTTCGCGCGTCGCGGCCATCCGGTGTACATCGTTGACCACGTCGGCCGCGGGCGCTCGAGCTGGGATGTGACGCGCATCAACCAGGCGCGCGCGTCGGGCAAGGCCGATCGGCTGCCTGCCGGGGGCTTTCCGCGACTGAGTTTCGAGAAAGCCTGGGGCGTGGTGCGCTGCGGCCCGAAGCCCGATGAATGGTGGCCGGAGCTGCGCTTTCCGCGCGAGGCGGTGGAGTCGTACATGGCGCAGCGCACGCCCAACAGCGACAACGGCCTGCCCAATGCGCGCGAGACCGTCGATGCACTGGCGGTGCTGCTGGAAAGGCTGGGCCCCTCCATCGTGTTCGTGCATTCGCAGTCGGGCAGTTACGGCATGCAACTGGCCGTGACCGTTCCCCATTTGCTGAAGGCACTGGTCAACGTCGAAGGGCATTGCCGTTCGCCGGCGGGGCCTTCCACGCACGAGCAGATGGCCACCTGCTTCGGCGCCGTGCCCTTCCTGCACGTGGTCGGCGGCAATCTCGCCGGCAGCACCTGGGAAGCCGGCCTGGCCGAAGGTCGGGAGCTTGTTGAGTGCTTCCGCAAACAGGGGAAGAAGGCCGAACTCTTTCATACCGACGAGCACGGCCTGACCGGGCACAGCCACTTCATGATGATGGACCGCGGCAATCTGGTGATCGCCGAGTGGATTGGGAAGTGGCTGGATCGGAACGGGAACTGACAGGCTGGAGGGCGCGCCGCCCGCTCCAACTCGATTTACCATCGGTTAAGCGCACTATTAATCGACATTTTTAATAATTAGTCGATTAATTATCTGATTTGGTGTACTCTAAGTCGAATTAGGTTAATCGATAGATTTGTATTTTTATCGATTATACAAGGAACTTGTCAGTTCTGAGTCGACATGGTCAGAGTCAGGAGCATCCATGATCCCGATGCAATCTACGGCTGGAAAGACGGCTCAGGTAGCGGAGGGCTATCTTGCCTACTTCCCCAATCCGTTGCCTCCACACCCCGACTTTCAACTCGATGATGAAGGAGTATTGGCGCTGACCAGCGCCGAATTTCATTTGGGCAAGCTCGCCCAACTATCGACGTCCATTCCGAATCCGGACCTGTTTGTCGGAATGTACGTCCGGCGAGAAGCCATACTCAGTTCAGAGATTGAAAACATATCCTGCACTCTGGATGAAGTCTTGACGTATGAAGCGCAAGACGGGCCGCGCGGAACCAACAAGGAAATCGAGCAGATCGTCAACTACGTGCGGGCCTTTAATGAAGGGCTCAGACGCCTGCAAAAAGAGAAGCTGACCTCGGCGTTGCTCAGGGATCTCCATGGCATCCTCCTCGAAGGTTACGAACTGGCGAAACCCGGTTCTTTCAGGGAAAAACAAAACTGGATAGGAAGAAAGGGTGCCAGTCCATCAGAAGCCGATTTCGTGCCCCCGCCGCAACAAGAGATGTACATGGGATTGGGGAACCTTGAGTATTTCATCAACGAACATCAGAGTCTCATGCCCCCGCTGATCCGCTGCGCGATTGCGCACGCTCAATTCGAAACCATCCATCCTTTTGCCGACGGAAATGGAAGAATAGGGCGGCTGTTGATCGCGTTGATGCTTTGCCGGATGAAGAAACTCGAAAGACCATTCCTGTATCTCAGTTTGTATCTTCTGGAAAACAAGACCGAGTACTACGCCCGGTTGATGGATGTGCGATCAAAAGGCGATTGGCAGCAATGGGCGAAATTTCTGCTTCTCGGCGTCGAATTGGCAGCCAAGGATGCGATTGCCGTTTCCGAGAAACTCGTCGAGTTACAGGCGGAAATGGAAAAACTTCTGGCCGGACAAACCCGTGGAGAGGAATTGATCAGGCTCTTGTATCGATACCCGATCATCACAGCCCGTGGGGTACGACAACATCTGAAAGTCACGCTTGATACGGCCATTTCCTGGATCGGAAAGTTCGAGCGCCTGCAAATACTGCGGGAGATCACGGGGCAACGCAGGGGACGCGTGTATCGATTTGACCGGTACGTGGATATTCTGGACGCCGGGTGGACTGAGCGAAGGCATGCTCTGGCAGTTGCGGCGCCCTCTACCTGAAGCAACCGGCGACAGTCTGCTTAAGCTAACCGAGCCATCGAGGTCATCAGCTTTTGGCATTCGAAGACTGTTTCCATGCGCGGAATTCAAGCAGGCGCAGCCGATAGCGGGCAACGTTACCTTCGTGCAGGTGATGTAAATCGTTGAAGGCCATCGCCACAAACTGATCCAGATCCGCAGGCGGTAGAAGGGGCGCGGCGAGTTCGCGTATGAGCGGTGCCGCAATCGGTTTTCCGCCACGCACGATCTCGCTGACGACGTCAATAAGAGCTTCCCGGTATCTCAAGCGCAGCGGGTCGGGTTCGGGGAGCGAATCCTTGATCGCCACATAACGCTGACATGAGCGCTCGTAGGCCCAAACGAAAACGTCCCGCAGCAATTCGACGCGATTGAATTCGTACACACCCAAAGTACCGTCGATGTATGCCTGCTCGGGCACGTCCACGAAGGAGAGCGGCGACAGGTTGTGTTTGATTAGCGGGATGTTGGACCCCAGACGGGATACGCGCTTATTGACGTCGAGAAACGGCTGCAGATAGGGGATGTGCACCATCACGAAGAAAGCCTGTTCGAACGGATCGCGGATGGCGTTCGTCTTGTCGAGGATGAGCCGGAAGCAATCGTCGATCTGCTGGGGGATTGCCAATGGGTAGAAAACACTGCCGCCGATTTCAACGACCGTCGTGCGCAGTCGCCCGGAAGCATCGGAATCCGTCAGCAGGTTTTCCGACAGCAAGGCATGCAGATTGAAAAAGGTGAATGCGTCGAAACCGATCTCGTCGGCGTGCCCAACGAGCATCTCGATGGCCGCCTTGTGGTTCAGGATCATTTGCGCCTCGCGCTGATCCTTGCCCTCCGCCGCGTGCCCGAATTCGATGAGATTCTGGGTATCAAGGCGGCTGTAGGTGTTGCCTTCGAGCCGGCTCGATGACCACGAGAGGTCGATCATCAGCCGGTTCAGAATATCGCGTGCATATGTGCCGGCGGGATGTTCCCTTGCGGGGGAGAGACCCAATGCTTGCAAGTGGCTGCGCAACGAATCGGGCAGGTAGGCCGAGCGATTGGGTTGGTAGCTTTCGAGGAACTTGCGGTTGTAGCCCACCGGCTTGCGATCCGTAATCGGGCGGCGCACGAGATCCCTGACTTCTGCGCCCTGCGGCGATAGCGGGACGTAGCTTTCTCCGTGTGCGATGAGCTTGGGTGGCGGAAGGACAACGCGCACTTCGCCGGTGATCGGGGCAAGAAGATAGCGGCTGGCGCGGCCTTCGCCCTGTTTGAGCAAGCGATTGGCTGCGACGAGTTCCCGGAGACGGCGCTGCAGCGTCCGGCGGTCGAAGGCCAAGCCTATGGTTTTGCAGGCCTGTTCGAGCTCGGCGATCGCCATCCCGGTTTTGTGGGGAGCCAGCAGGACAGCTATATTGTCGAGTTCTTGCTGATCAATTCGTTTCGGCATTTTATGTCGCGAACCTGTATTTCGCGACAGTATACATATTTATATGTCGCAAAAATAAAGTATGTTGTCGTTAATGCGATTTTACGCGACACAAAATGCATTTATTTGTCGCGATATAGTGTACCTGAACCTGCTTGCCTGCTGCACCAGCGTCAAGACAGTGCGCCTCTTCCTGACCTGGCCGCCGTCCCTGAAGTGTTCGCCAACCGGTAGATCGTCCATATCGCCGGTCCAAGTGATTGGCTATGGCGTGACCCGCAGAATTTCGGAAAGCCCGCCCCAGTGGTGGTGGAGACGGTCACGCATGTTTTCCGGTAGACCGGCTTCCCCAATGATTCCGGGCGGTGCAAGCAGCACCATAGGCGTTGCGTTAGTGGTGAAAGCCGAGCCGGATGGTCACACCCTGCTGGTAACCACGGGCACCCCATTGGTCGGCGCGCGCGCATTCCTAAAAGAAATTCCCTACGATCCCATCAATGGCGTCGCCGGCATCACCATTGCCTACGATTCGGCGTTCGTCCTGAGCGTCAGGATGGAAGAAAAGGGCACCACTT
>CAXNIK010000124.1:0-9424 GCA_964202115.1 Burkholderiales bacterium | reverse complement strand
CTGATATTGCCTGAATTGCTGCACAGACACGATTGTCTGAAATTGCGATCGGCAACCCCTTCGAGTCCGAACAAATATCCACACCATCCATGCCAAGGCGTAGCATGGGCTCTGCTGCGTCCGCATCAATACGCAGAAGGTTTTTTCACATCATGACCTGAGGAGGACCATCATGCTGAAAACCGCAAGCACCGCAGCGGCAGGCTATTTCATCACCCTGGTTTTGTCCGCCGCGGGGACCGCGTCGGCACAGGGCTCGGCCAGCAATCCGGCGGCGAACTATCCGAACAGACCCGTCTCGGTGGTCATCACCTATATCGCCGGCAGTTCCACCGACGGCGAGGCGCGCCTGTACACCGACAAGATGCAGCAGAGCATGGGACAGGCATTCATCTACGACTATCGCCCCGGCGCGGGCACCACCATCGGCGTGAACCACTTCGTCAACGCCGCGCCCGACGGCTACACCATCATGGTCCACAACACCAGCATGGCGGTGTTCCCGAACTTCTACCCCAGGACCAACCATGAGGTGGTGAAAAGAATCGCAACCATCTCCGTGCTCAGCAGCCGCCAGAGCGCAGTCATCGCCAGCACCGCCGCCCTGCCCGGCGTCCGCAGCATGAAGGACCTGGCCGCCTACGGCAAGGCCAATCCGGACAAGCTGAACTGCATCACCTCCGGCGTGGGCGGCATCACCCACATCGTCTGCCTGGCCTTTGCGCAGGCCCTGGGCATCAGGATCACGCCGGTGCATTACAAGGGCGTCTCCGAAGGGCAGGTGGACCTCATCGCCGGGCGGGCGCAGCTCTACACCGGCCCGGTGTACAGCTCATCGAAGCTGGCGCGGGCCGGCAAGGTGCACATGCTGGCCATCATCGACCGGGTGCGCAGCAGGATCATGCCCGACGTGCCCACCAGCGACGAGCAGGGCTACTACTTCAAGTACCCCAGCTGGGTGGGCGCCTTCGCCCCGCCCAAAACGCCCCGCCCCATCATCGACCGGCTCAACGCCGAATTCGTCAAGGCCGCCCACCATCCGGACGTGGTGAAGATGCTGGATGCCGGCGGCAGCATCCCGGTGGGCAGCAGCGCCGAGGAATTCCGCTCCCGGTACCACGAGGAGATGGAGTACTGGAAGAAGATCGTCGATGACCACAAGATCACCATCGAATAGCCAAGACGCCACGCCCCCGTCAGAGCGGCTTGCCGGACCGGAGCGCCAGACCGAGGCGCAAGCCTGGCTGGAACAGAACCGGCGCGCCATCACCGCCTTCAACAAGCGCGTCGAACGCGATGGCATCTGGAGCGACGGTCTCAGGAGCTACTGATGACGCGATTTGATGCGCGCGCCAACCTGAACCGCGCCTCCAGGGAGCGCCTGCCCGCGTCAATGCAGGCAAGGGCTGGGCAATTCCCGGTGCCGGGCGATTGAACCAGTCGATGAAGCGGGACATTTCAGCCGGCACTGATGCTGATGGCGGCGCCTCGAAGTGAACCCTGGGATCGTGGATGGCGCCGGATACCACTTGCATCGGTTCGTCCAGAGCCAACCGAGGTGCAAGGTCCATGTTCGGTTCCCAGGCGTGGCAACGGGTAGCGTTGATTGCGAAAGCCGTTTGACAATATATGCCACTGAGTGGCATAGTTATCAAATCATGCGGGTGTTCAAGACACGGTTTTTCAGCCGATGGATGCGCAAGACGGAGCTGACAGACAGCGCCTTGTGTCGCGCGGTGGCCGAGATGGCGCAAGGCCTGATCGATGCCGACCTGGGTGGCGGTGTCGTAAAAAAGCGTATCGGGCTCGCCGGCCGCGGCAAGCGAGGTGGCGCCAGAACGCTGGTTGCCACCAACAGGGGGGAACAGGTGGTTCTTTCTCTACGGGTTCGAGAAAAACGATCGAGCCAACATCACGGACGATGAGCTGGAAGCGTTGAAGGAAATCGCGGAACAGTTGCTGGCCCGAGCAGGCAGGCAGCTCGACGAAGCGGTACAGGATAGTTCGTTACAGGAGATTTGCGATGAAAACAAAATCCAGGGCTAAGAGCCGAATTTTTGAAGCTGTCCACGAGACAGCGAGTGATCTGCATCGTCTGGGTTTTATCGACAAACGCAAGATGCGCAAGTTCGATGCCCTGTGCCTTGACCCCATTCCACAGTACGACGGCGAAAAGATTCGCGCGTTGCGTGCTCACCTGCAGGTAAGCCAGGCCGTGCTCGCTGCCGTGTTGAATACCAGCCTCTCGACCGTGCGCAAATGGGAGGTTGGCGACAAGCATCCGAGCGGACCCTCGCTGAAACTGCTCAACCTGCTTGATCGCAAGGGACTGGAAGCGGTGATCTGATCAGGAAACCGGTTTCCGCGGCGCCGCCAGCACCGTAATATGTCCGGTCTCGCTGCTGGTGGCGCGAGGCCGGATCGTGATCTCCACGTCTTGATTGAGCGCGGTGAGAAACTCCATCAGGCGTTCGACGGAGAATTGGGCAAGGCGGTCGCTTTTCAGGGCCGAGACTTCGGGTTGCGTCACTCCGAGTACCGTGGCAATTTCGCGCTGTTTAAGCTTTCGCGCCTTGAGCAGTTCATTGATTTGCTCATGGCATCGACCGTGAGCTGCTCCCTGTCTTCCGCCCCAAGATGCTTTGCCGTACCGGCATATTCGCCGGCTTCAACCAGTAATAGCGCCTCAGCCTTGAATAGTTGCGCCTGTTTCCAGGAAAAATCCTGGCCAGTCGGGTTGTTGCCAGTTCCATTGCATGAGCGATTAAAGCCCCCGCTATCGCTCACAAGCGCTCGGTCAGCGTGCCGGTTAAACAAATGTGGTTTCCGAGCCACTCAAGCGCAAGAAGGGGCTTGGCGCCGCATTGAGCCAACTGCTGGATAGCCTGTTCGAATCCCGCATCCTGCCGTTCGACCAGCGAGCCGCTGTGGCATACGCATCCCTGGTCAGCCGCGCCCGGGCCAGCGGCCGCCTCATTTCCGTGGCGATGAGCTATTGGATGGTTAAAAATCAATCCATACTGAAACGGGTCTTGGCCACGACATTGCGCCAGCGCACCATTTCGGCGGCGAGAAGCTGGCGGAACTCCTCCGGCGTGCTGCCCACCGGCTCACCACCGTCATCTTTCAGCTGCTCGTTGATCCGCGGGTCGTTGACCGCCCTTTTCAGTTCCGCCGCCAGCTTGGCCGTAATCGCCGGCGACACCCCTGCAGGCCCCAGCCAGCCATGCCAGGTGTTCACGTCGTAATCCGCGATGCCCGAAGCTTCCGCCACGGTCGGCAAATCCGGCAATACCATGGAGCGCCGGTTCATGCTGGTCGCCAGCGCGCGCAGCTTGCCGCTTTTCACATGCACCAGCGTCGACAGCGGATTGCCGAAGCCCGCCTGCAGGCGCCCGCCGGTCAGGTCGAGCAGCACAGGTCCGGTCCCCTTGTACGGAATGAGGGCCACATCTATTCCCGCCGCTTCGTTCAGCCAGGCTGCGGCAATGTGCGTCAGGGTGCCCTGCACCATGCCGGAATTCAGCTTGCCGGAGTTAGCCTTGGCGTAGGCGATCCATTCCCTGACTGTTGTCACCGGCACCGAGGCATTGACCACCAGCAGGTAAGGCGCCCGGGTCACCAGGGAAATTGCCGTGAAATCCCTGAGTGGATCGTAGTCCACATTCTTGTCGGTGACCGCCGCGAACGTCAGGCCGGGCGTGGAGGCGAGCAGCGTGTAGCCGTCCGGCGGCGATTTCATGACAAAGCTCGTACCGATGGTAATGCCGGCGCCGGTGCGGTTTTCGACGAGAAACTGCTTCTGCAGGTTCTCGCTGATCTTGGTCGAAAACAGTCGCGCCTGGATGTCGGTGCCGCCGCCGGGTGCCGTGGAGACGACCACGCGTACCGGCTTGCCGGGGTAGCTCGCCGCGGATTGGGCCATTGCGAGCGCCGGGAACAATGCGGTCGTGCCTGCGATGCTCAGCCTGAGAATGGGATGCATGGCGTTATCCTCCAAATGACCTGGCTGGTTGCAAGTCACCGATACGCTGCCGGCTGCTCGCAGCCCGGAAATTTCACTTACGGGCTATTCTTATATGCAAACAGTATAGGCCAACACAATCGCCCCGGAGGAACCATGGAAGAAAAGGAACTGAGTGCAAGCTGCCTGTGTGGTGCCGTGCAATACCGCGTGCGCGGCCCGTGGCTGCGCTTCATGCACTGCCATTGTTCGCGCTGCCGCAAGGCCACCGGCACCGGCCACGCAACGAATCTGTTCACCAATGCCGAGAATTTCCGCTGGACCAAAGGCGAGAGCAAAGTTCACCGCTGCGAACTGCCTGCGACGACGCGATTCCCCACCATGAGGAATCGCTGCCGCGCTGAGCCCGGTTTTGGATCGTGATTCATGGACTGCCGGGGAGCGCCATGCCGGGTGGCACCGTGATTTGCCTTATTTATCGTAACGGGTTACGATAAATAATCATGGCCACGCTCCGGACAGCAACCCCCTCCCGCCCACGCGGGCGTCCAGCCACCGGGCGCGCCCTGTCCGCGGCGGAACGCATGCGCCGTTACCGCGCCAGACAGCGCGCCGCCGGGCTGCGACCCGTCGTCCGGCTGCAGCCGGAGATTTCAGCGATTACTTCAGGTGCGTTACAACATCGCATCATCGAAGCCCGCAGCCTGGCCATGCATTGCCTGGCAGCCCGCAAGGTCGACAAGAATCCGCAGTTGTTGGCCGGGGTGCGCCAGAACCTGGAGAAATGGCGCTCCCGCTATGCCGACGACATCCCGCGAGCGCTTGATGAATGGTCGGCCATACTCAAACAGCCCTGGCCAGAAATCGCAGCACTGATCACAGATCCGGGAGAACGAGCCACGCGCCTGCGACAATCCACGCCCTTTGCCGGGGTACTGAGCACGAAGGAAAGGGAGCGCATTTATGCGGCGTTCCGAGCTTGAGCATCTAATCCGCGCCAGCGGCCGCATTGCGGATGAGCGCGAACTGGTCATCGTCGGCAGCCAGTCGGTGCTGGGGCAGTTTCCCGAAGCACCCGTGGCACTGCTGATGTCCATGGAAGCCGACCTCTATCCGCTCACCCATCCCGACCGTGCGGACATGGTGGACAGCGCCATTGGCGAAGGCTCGCAATTCCACCAGACCTACGGCTATTACGCGCAGGGGGTCGGGCCCGAAACGGCCACCCTGCCCTCCGGCTGGCGCCGGCGCCTGGTCCGAGTGGAGAACGCCAATACCGGTGGCTACGCCGGGCTATGCCTGGAAGTGCATGACCTGGCCATATCCAAGTATGTGGCCGGCCGGCCCAAGGACTTCGAGTTCACCCGCGAATTGGCGCGGCATGGAATGACAACAAAGAGCATGTTGCTGGATCGTCTGGCACAGACCAAACTGGCGCCCAAGCTGGCCAAGGCGGTGAAGGGCAGGATAGAGAGGGATTTTTTGTGATGTGCGCTCAGATTGCGGGGTTTATCGCAAGTAGCGCGATGGAGCAGACTTCAGTTACGGCGCCGCCAGCACCGAAATATGCCCGGTCTCGCTGGTATTGGCGCGCGGCCGGATCATGATCTCCACGTCCTGATTTAGCGCGGTGAGAAACTCCATCAGGCGTTCGACGGAGAATTGGTCGAGGCGGTAGTTTTTCAGGGCGGAGACTTTGGGTTGCGGCACGCCGAGCAAGACGCCGATCTCGCGTTGTTTCAGTTTGCGCGCCTTGAGCAGTTCATTGACGGCCAGCGCCAGGCGCGTCTTGGTCTGCCGCTCGGCGGCATCGGGATAGCCCAAATCGGCGAAGACGTTGGTGGTTCCACGGGTGATCCTGGTCATGGGTATGAGCATCGGGGGCGTCACGCAGCGACGGTAATGCCCGCCGCATGCGCGCGGCGAGCCGGCTTTACAGTGATCTCGACCTGCTGGTCGAACGACACCAGCGCCTGCATCAGGCGTTCAAGCGAAATATTCTGGAGTTTGTAACGGGCAATCTGCGATACCTTGGGCTGTGTCATGCCGGTGATCGCGGCCGCCCCGGTCTGACTGAGCCCCCGGCTCTGGATGAGTTCATTGAGCTTGACGGCAAGGACGGCCTTCGCAGACAGTTCTTCCGCGTCGTCGAACCCAAGGTCAGTCAATACATTGTCAGTGCTCTTGTGTGTGTCATTGCGTCGCATCATCACCTCCCGCTCAACCCATGACGGGCAAGCACAGCTTTCAACCGCTTCTCGATCAAGTTCACATCCGGCTGCGGTGTGCTGATGCCGGACTTCGATTCCTTCTGAAACGCATGCAGCACATAACAGCTGAGCCATCTCCCCTGCAGGGTCACGGAGACGGTGTGTACGGGATTCACATCCAAACAAGGGTATGATTAAGTCATACCACTCTCAATGATGCCTCCCGATGAGCAATGCCGTCAAGAAAACCATATCGCTCCCCGCCGACCTCGCGCGCCAGGCCGAAGAATTGGCGCTGGCAGAGGGCAAGACCCTGAGCGGCGTCATTCAGGATGCGTTGCGGCAGGCGGCGATCGAGCGGCGCCTGCAGGAACTGCGCGGCATGCAGGCCTACTGGAGCTGCATGGCCCGGGACAAAGGCATCCTGACCGAACGCGATCTCGATCGCTACCTGCGCGCCTGAACGCGCGCAAATACGTGGGCAAGCGGGTCGTTTTTGACACCAACATCCTGGTGTCCGCGCTGGTGTTTCCCGGCGGCCAGGGCGAAGCCGCTTTGCGGCGCATCATTGAACAGACTGATCAGCTTGTTCTGTCACGGCCCATCATTGATGAACTGCTCGATGTGCTGGCGCGCAAATTTGCTCGCGACGCCGAGGAACTCGCCCATGCCGCCGTGTTTGTCACCGAGCTGGCCGTGATCGTGGCACCCAGGCGACGGCTTCAAGTAGTAAAGGACGAGCCCGACAACCGGATACTTGAATGCGCAGCGGCGGGTCGCGCACAAGCCATCGTGACCGGCGACAAGGCCCTGCTTGCGCTCAAGCACTACAAAAAGACACAGGTACTGACCTTGCGTGAATATCTAGCCTCATGACAGCCGCAAATTCCGCCTCGCAGGCTGTGCATACGCCCATGACGGAGCGGTCAAAATTACGGCGCCAGCTGGTGTTGAACTGCTGCAGGATGAGCAGATCGAGAGGTTTGTCCCGGCAGGCGCTTTTCTCAACAAGCCGTGGATGGCATCGGTGATGGGTTAGAAGGCGCGCTCAACCGATTGAGTCACGAGCTCTCAACAGGAGTACATGATGGACTTAGGTATTGCGGGAAAAGTGGCGATTGTGACCGGTGGTACCCGGGGGATAGGCCGGGCCACAGCCAATATGCTGTCTGCCGAAGGGGTACGCGTGGCCTTGTTTGCCCGGACTCCGGAAACCCTGGAAGAAACAGCCAGGGAAATACGGTCGCGCACGGGAAATGAAGTGATCACCGTCGCCGGTGATCAACGCAAGCCCGAAGACGTGGCGCGGCTTGTCAGCACAGTCAAGGAACAGCTGGGCAGTCCCGACATTCTCATCCTCATTACCGCGCCATCGCCTCGTCCGAAGCAGGAAGTGCTGAAGGAAACTGACCGCGCACGCTGGGAGCAGGCGTTTGAAGGCAACCTGATGGGCGCGGTCAGTGTCGTTGCGTCCGTGGCGCCCTTGATGGTGGAAAGAAAATGGGGACGCATTATTTCGGTCAATTCAGCGACGGTGAAGCAACCCATGCCCGAACACGGCCTGTCCACCGTTTTCCGCTGCGCCCTCGCCGCCTATCTCAAGCACCTTGCCAATGAGAATGCGCGCCACGGTGTCACCGTCAATTCGGTCTGCCCCGCCTCCATTGCCACGGAGAGCTTCATGGCAGGGCCCCACGCGGCGGATCGCGCGCAGACTGTACCCGTGGGGCGCCTGGGACGCCCCGAAGAGTGCGCAGCAGCAGCGGTCTTCCTGGCTTCGGCGCATGCGGGCTACATCACGGGCTCTCTGCTGCAGCTGGATGGCGGCATGACACAGTCGCTGACGTGAACTGACAGATTGGTCAATTTCGCCAGAGCTTAGGGAGTGGACGGCGCGATCGGGCAGAGCGCTCTTTCCGCGCCAGTGATTCATTCCTCGATCTTGATCCCTTTTTCCTGGATCACGCGACGCCAGCGCGCTGTCTCTGAAACGATCTTCGCCTGGAAGGCTCCCGGCGTATTCCCCACGCCGATGATTCCGATCTTCTCCAGGTTTCGCATGTTGTCCGGATCGCGAATGATCCTAACGAATTCTGCATTCAGCCTGTTGACGATCGGAGCGGGCGTTGCGCCGGGCGCGAACACGCCCAGCCAGTTCGGAAACTCCACATCCACAGCCTGCTCGAGGGCGGTGCTCACATCGGGCAGATAGCGGGTGCGTTGCCGATCCAGGGAGGCAATGGCGCGCAGTTTTCCCGCCTTGATCTGCGACAGGGCGTTATAGACCGTGCCCTGGGACAGCTGTATGCGTCCTGCAATCAGGTCGACCTGCCCTTGGGCCACCCCCTTGTAGTGCACGGCGGTGATGGGCACGCCCATGGCGGAGGAGAGGGACGCACACACGATATGGATGATGCTTCCGGCTCCCGATGTTCCGCAACGCAGTGCCCCCGGGTTTGCTTTCCCAAACGCGGTCAGTTCCGCGATGCTGTGTACATTGGGTAGCGCGGCGGGGCTGATCAGCAAGACCGTGGGGCGCTCGCTCAGTTGCGTGATGGGCGCCAGGTCCTTGGTGACTTCAAAGGGCAGGTTCGGATAGAAGTTCGGGAAGACCGTCACGCCGGCGCTAGTCAGCAGCAGCGTGTGGCCGTCCGGCACCGCTTTGGCGACGTAGCCCACGCCTATGGTCGTGCCGGCCCCCGGCTTGAAGTCGAACACAAAGGGCTGCCCCATGCTCTCCTGCAGCTTTGCCAGGTAGGGGCGCGGCTCGGTGTCGGTGGGCCCTCCCGGAACAAAGGGCACGACCAGCATGACAGGGCGCGAAGGATAGGCCGCGGGCGCCTGGGCCCAGGTTGATCCCGCGGTCACCATCCCCAGCAACGAAAGAACTGCGAAACTCCATGGCTTCATTGGACTTCTCCTCCCGAAGACTGCGCTTTTCCGCCCCTCACTCCGCCGTCACTCCCGCCGCCTGCACCACCTTCGCCCACTTGACGATCTCCGCGCGGATGAAGGCTGCGACCTGCGCAGGGGGAATGTACAGCCTGTCGCCCAAAGCCCGCCGAGAGCTGCTGGGGCATTCGCAGCTCGCGCTTGCGCTCTAAGGCCAAGCGCGTCTAAAATGACCACATGTAGTCACGGGAGTAATTCATCATGGAAATAGTGCAACTTCGTGAAGCCAAAGCCAGTTTTTCCGCGTTGGTGGCCGCTGCTGAAAAAGGCCGACCTACCTTGGTCAGCCGCCACGGTC
>CAXNIK010000123.1:0-9432 GCA_964202115.1 Burkholderiales bacterium | reverse complement strand
GATGCATCATGTGGCCGGTGTCCTCGAACCACACCCGCCGGCTGTTCCGGAAGCAACCGAAGCGGTCTTCCGTGGTGGCGCCCGGCACGAGATCGCGCGCGCGGGTGACGGCGCCGCCCTGGCGCGCCAGGAAGATCAGCGTGGGCGCGGTGATGGCGCGCCAGGCGGCCATGGCATCGTCCAGGCGGTTGCTGATGTCCATGCCGTCGTTGAGGCTGTGCGCGGGGTCGTGCTCGAGCACGATGCGCCCGCTGCGTCCGCTGTCCTCGCGCGCCCAGTGCCGGGCGATGAAGGGGATGCGCTCCTCCGGTATGCGCGGTTGGCCGCGTTTGAGACGGGCCTCCAGTTCCGCCCACGAAGCATAGGACGGCGCCGGCATGCGATGTTCCAGCCGCCTGAACCAGCGACGGTAGAGCTTGAATTTTTCCTCGGTGCCGCCGGGCTTGGGGCCGTAGGCGTCGATATTCACCAGGCGCGCGATGCGCTGCGGCTTCAGGCCGGCGTAGAAGCAGGCGACATTGGCGCCGAAGCTGTGCGCCACCAGCCTGACAGGTCCATCAGGCTGGAAATGATGCAGCAACTGGTCCAGGTCACCGAGGCAGTCGCCGTACCAGTAGGTGTCGTTCTGATTGTGCTGGGTGAGGCCGTAACCGCGCCAGTCGGGGGCGATCACATGCCAGTCCCCAGCCATGGCGTCCACCAGGAACTGGAAGGAGGCGGACACGTCCATCCAGCCGTGGATCATGAACACCTTGGGCGCGCCCTCGCGCCCCCAGTGGCGCACGTGATAGCGCAGGCCGCGGATGGTGACGAACTGGGACTGGCTGGGGCTCAAGACGGTTGCGCTGCAGTGTTTGCAGGAGAGGCAGGATGGACGTAGGGAAAGAACGCGTCGATCCTCGCGGCCAGCGCCTCGGGACGCTCCAGGTGGACCATGTGGCCGCAGTCCTCCACCCAGCTGATGTCGGCCGTGCGCAGATTGGCCAGGCGTTGCTCCATGCGGCCATCGCTCAGGTCATCGCTGCGCTCGATCACGCCGCCCTGGCGCGCGAGCAGCATGTGCACCGGCGCCGTGATGGCGCGCCAGCAGGCCATGGCATCGTCCGGGCGGCTGCTGAACTGCATGCTGAAGTTGCTGGCGCAGGCCGGGTCGGCGAGCAGTTCCACGCGGCCCTGCGCATTCACGCGGCTCCAGGCGCGGGCGATGAAGGCAATGCGCTCCGGCGTGACGCGCGGGTGCTGCTGCTTCAGGCGCGCCTCGAATTCGGCCAGGGAGGGGTAGTCGCGCAGGCGCGGCTCCTTCTTCAGCAGATCGATGAGCCGCACGTAACGCTCGGGCATGCCTTCGGGCCTCCAGTCGGGCGAGCCGTAGCCATCGACATTCAACAGGCGCGCGATGCGCTGCGGCCGCGTGCCGGCATACACCATGGAGAGGGACGCGCCGAAGCTGTGTGCCACCAGGTTCACCGGTGCCTGCGGCGAGAGCTGATCCAGCAGCGCATCCAGGTCGGCGAGGAATTCCTGGAACCAGTAAGTGGTCTTTGCCCACTGCGTGCCGCCGTTGCCGCGCCAGTCCGGCGCCAGCACGCGCCAGTTCTGCTTCAGCGCATCCACGGTGAACTGGTACGAGGCGGAGTTGTCCATCCAGCCGTGCAGCATGATGAGGGGCGGCGCATCGGCCGGGCCCCAGGCGCGCACGTGGTAGCGCAGCTCGCGCACCGGGAAGTACAGCGATTCGCTGGATTTCATGCGGACTTTTCCGTCATGAATTCCTCCACCAGTTGCGCCAGCAGCTCCGGTTTCTCGATGTGCACCATGTGGCCGGTCTCGGGCAGATGCACTTCGCGGCGCGTCCTGAATTGCTGCAGGCGCTGCTCGGCGCCGCCGTTGGCCAGCTCCTTGGCGCGCGATTTCATGGCGCCCTCGTCGGCGATCAGCCACAGCACCGGCGCGGTGATGCGGTTCCAGCAGGCGATGGCATCGTCCATGCGCACCGAGATATGGATGCCGTCGTTCTGGGCGTTGTGCGGATCGGTGGCCATCATGACGCGGCCGTCCTCGCGCAGCCTGCCCCAGTGGCGCGCGAGAAAGGCCAGGCGCTCCGGCGTGACGCGCGGATGCTCGCGCGCGAGGCGTTTCTCCAGGTCGACGAAGGCATCGAAGTCGCGGAATTTCGAGCCCTTCTTGATGCGGTCCAGCCATTCGGCATAGCGCTTCGGAGGGACTTCGACCTGCGTTTTTTCCGCCGGTGTTTGCTCTCTGAATTCCAGGCGCGCCGGCTTCACCCCTTCGGCGCGCGGGCCGAAGGCATCGATGTTCACCAGGCGCGCGATGCGCTGCGGCCTGGAGCCGGAGTAGATGCAGGCGATGTTGCCGCCGAAGCTGTGGGCGACCAGGTTGACCGGCGCCTCGGGCTGGAAGTGTTCCAGGATGCAGTCGAGATCGACCACGTAGTCTGGAAACCAATAGGTGTCGCTGCCCTGGCGTTGAGTCTGGCCATAGCCGCGCAAATCCGGCGCGAGCACATGCCAGTCACCCTTCAGTGCATCGACGAAGAACTGGAACGAGGCGGAGGCGTCCATCCAACCGTGCAGCATGAACAGCTTGGGTGCTCCCTGCCTGCCCCAGCTGCGCACGTGGTAGCGCAGACCCCGAATGTCCAGGTAAATTGACTCGCTGGTTTTCATTCTTAGGCACGCATTTTCCCACAAGCTCCGGGTTTGCGGCTAGGCGGAGTCGGCGGAGTCTTTTTCTATACCGCTCAAGCTAACCGGCCGATACTGACTGGTTAGTATGCTAATATTTTGCGCATAACATAACCGCTATAAAGCGGCAAAGTCCTGTCAGCAACTGCCAGGATCACCATGAGTCGGCAATCTCTAAGGAGGAGACTGCAAATGCGCTCTAGGCTGGTTTCCGCTTTGCTTTGCTCGTGCATTCCGATGTTGTGGGCATGCAATGGTCTTGCGCAGGATGCTGCCACCGAGAGCTATCCTTCCCGACCGGTACGCCTCGTCGTCCCGGTCGCTCCGGGAGGAATACTCGATATTCATGGGCGGATGTTCTCGCAGAAATTTGCGGAAACCCTGGGTCAGCCATTCATTGTTGAAAACCGCGCTGGAGCCGGCAGCCTGATCGGATTTCTTCATGTGGCCAGATCCGCTCCGGACGGCTATACCTTGCTCTATACCTCCACGACCATTACGGTCTTGTCGGCTTTTCAGGAGAAACCGGACTACGACGCGATTGAAGATTTCGCGCCGGTATCGCTTCTCACCAAGGGCTCGTACATAGTGGTGATACATCCTTCGATACCGGCTCGCAATATGGCCGAATTCATTTCATACGCAAGGTCCAAACCAGGGACGGTCAACTGGGGCCTGACAGGATTGGGAACCCCTCATCATCTCGGTGCCACCTGGATCATGAACGACGCCAAGATCAAGATGACGCTGGTTCCCTACAAGGGCGGGGGGCCAATGCAGGTCGATCTGTTGAGTGGTCATCTTCAGGCTGGTTTTGCCACACTGGTTAGTTCGTTGCCCTTGGTTAGATCGGGCAAGTTGCGCGCAGTCGCGATCTCCGGCAGCCAACGATCAAAAGTACTGCCCGATGTGCCGACCGTCGCCGAATCCGGCCTGCCGGGCTACGACGTTTCCACCTGGCATGGAATGTTCGCTCCAAAGAACACGCCTGAACAGGCCTTGCGGCGGATAAATGGGGCTCTCGTCAAATTCATAAGAAGCCCCGATGTACTGGCCAAACTGGCTGCTGATGGATTGGAGCCGGTGGCAAGCACACCCGCTGAATTTCGCGACTTCATCGCAGTCGAAGTGCCGCGCTGGAGCAAACTGGTGAAGGAAACCGGCGTTCGCATGGAGTAGGCGGGAATGCAGTTGCCGGGACGAATTGAAACGAGGCAGAGACTGACGTGATGGAACAGGCCAAATCGGGATGCTTGCGGCTGACGGTCAGTCTGTCGTTGGCAAGAATTCTCGCGCTCTTTACCTCGACCATGCTTCCTTGTGTCATCGCACATGCGCAGGTCGGATCCGCCCCCTACCCGTCCAGACCGGTCACCGTCATAGCCCCTTATTCGCCTGGCGCTGTAACCGATGGTGAGGGGCGCTTGTATGTTCAAAAGCTGTCTGAAACATTCGGCCAGCAGTTTGTGCTCGATTTCAAGGCCGGAGCAGGAACGACGATAGGCATGGGATACGTCGCCAGATCCGCTCCGGACGGCTACACGCTGATGTTCGCCGCATCGACCTATCCCATCGTTCCGCTGATATACAAGTCTCTGTCCTTCGACCCGATCAAGGCCTTCGCGCCAGTCTCGCTGCTGAGCAAGCGCAGCACGTTGTTCGTGGTGCATCCGTCGCTTGCGGTGAAGAGCGTGGCCGAATTTGTTGCCTATGCGAAAGCACGGCCGTCAGCAATCAACTACGGCACGGCCGGACTGGGTGGAATCCAGCACCTCAGCGGAGCCTGGCTCAACGGTCTGGCCAATATCGATACCACTTTTGTTCATTACAAGGGTGGCGGGCCGATGCAGACTGATCTGATGGCGGGACGCGTGCACGCCACCTTTCTGTCGTTCCTGACGGGGATGAACATGGTCAAGGCAGGCAAGCTGAGAATACTGGGCGTGGCCAATTTCGAGCGGTCCCCGGCCCTGCCGGACATGCCGACGGTGGCGGAACAGGGCATACCCGAGTTCGAGTATTCGAGCTGGCTCGGCTTGCTGGCGCCGGCCCAGACCCCCGCGGCCGTGGTCGAGAAGCTCAGCAGCGAATTGGCAAGAATCGTGAAGGCGCCGGAAATCGTGCAAAGGCTTTCCAGCGAAGGAATTCTGATTGGCAGCACGCCGGAAGCATTCCGACGCTATATCAATGTCGAAACAGAACGCTGGCGCAAGCTGGTCAATGAGACAGGTATCAAGTTCGAAGAGTAGGTGGGCAAATCGCTTAACTGGCAACAAGAATCTGAGGACAAACACCCAAATGAATACCACTGCGGAAACCCTGCTCATATCGGCGGATTCTCATGTCATCGAGCCTGAAGATCTCTGGCTGAAACAGCTTCCATCGTCCCTGCGCGACCAGGCGCCGCGCTATCCCAAACATCCGTTCCAGGCGCACGAAGGAGGCTCCAATCCCGTGGCACGGATCAAGGAAATGGCCATGGACGGGGTCAGCGGTGAGGTGCTCTACCCCAGCCTGACCATGGATCAATTCGGCATCAAGGACCCCAAACTGCAGGAAGCCTGCCTGCGGGTCTATAACGACTGGCTGTTTGAATATTGTTCGCACTCACCGGACCGCCTGTTCGGCATCGGAACGATATCGACCTACGACATGGACAGCGCGGTGCGCGAAGCCGAGCGCTGCAAGAAGGCCGGCATGCGGGGACTGATGATCTGGCAGGTGCCCCCTGAAGAACTGGCCTTTTCCACCAATCACTACGAAAAATTCTGGGCGGCGGCGCAGGAGATGGACATGCCGGTCAACCTGCATATCCTGACCGGGGCACCCTACGCGCCGGGTGTGCTTGGGCGAGGGGGCACGGATGCGCCGAAAAGACTGACTTATCTGGTCAATACCAAAGTGCTCTATGCCGAGAACAGCCTGGTGCAGATCATTGCCTCCGGGGTCCTGGAGCGATACCCGCGCCTGAAAATCGTGTTTGTCGAAAACGAGGTGAGCTGGCTTCCGTTTGTGCTGTCGCAATGGGACAAATATTGCGCCCGGGGCACGTTCGAATCCCAGATGACCATGCTGCCCAGCGAATATTTTCGCCGGCAGGTCTTTGCGACATTCTTCAATGACCCGCCGACCCGCATGATGTTCCGTGATTGGGGAACCGACAACTGCATGTGGTCCAATGATTTCCCGCACAAGAATTCCACCTGGCCAAAATCGCGGGAAGTCATCGCGCGGGATCTGGGCGCGCTGCCCGCAGATATCCAGGCTAAATTGCTGCATCAGAATGTCACTCGGCTGTACGGTCTGCCCAAACTGATGCAAATGGCTGCTTGAAGTACCGTTATTCCCGCACAATCCACATCTCAATTCCCTAGGAGGAAACTGCCATGGCAGAGTCAGCAACAGCACCCACAGCCACTCTCTTTTCCCTGAAATCGCCCAAGCTCGCCGATGGCCGCATGGACAACCATGTCGCCAAAACGGACTTGATGAGCGTGATCGTCAAGGTGTATGCCTCCGGCGGCGAAAACGCGATGCACCAGCATCCCCACGAGGATCATGCGTTTGTGGTTCTTGAAGGCCAGGCCACCTTCCACCTGGGAACGGACGACAACATCAAGGTCTGCAACAAGTACGATGGCGTCATGCTGCCCAAGGGAACGAATTACTGGTTTCAGAGCAGTGCGCCCGAAAACCTGGTC
Organism: Burkholderiales bacterium; assembly: GCA_964202115.1. GTDB lineage: Bacteria > Pseudomonadota > Gammaproteobacteria > Burkholderiales > SG8-39 > CAIYPG01. Next base: position 3,026 of record CAXNIK010000123.1, on the reverse strand, counting down.
ATGCTGCGGATGGGGGCCGCCCAGGCACGCCCGGAGAACTGGCGTGCCTTCCCCGACGGCAAGCCTTTCGTCGGCAAGCCCAAGGAAAACAAGCGCATTGAACCTGTTGTCGTTCCGGGTGAATTTGTCGCCGTCCCATAACGGCACCACGCAGTGACAAATGGGCGCAATTCTGTTTTCCCGCCAGCCAAAAGGGCAAGCATGAATACATTCGTTTCGGCAGTTTCACTATTGGTGTTGGTGACAGGATTCGCCGGGTGGTCCGGCGAAACCCTTGCACAGGCTGGAACGTCGGCATACCCATCAAGACCTGTCACTGTCATCAGTCCAAACGCGCCAGGCGCGGCTCTGGAGCGGGACGGGAGATTCTGGTCCCAGAAGCTCACAGAGTCCCTGGGCAAGCCCTTTGTGCTCGACTTCAAGCCTGGAGGAACAGGCACAATCGGAACCAACTACGTGGCGAAGTCGGCGCCTGATGGATACACATTGCTCATCATGACCGCCGGCTTTACTGTCTCCGCCGTCATGCAGAAGGATCTGCCTTACGATCCGATCAAGGACTTCGCGCCGGTATCGATGACCCTGGAGCGCCCCGCTCTGCTGGTCGTCACGGCTTCATTGCCGGTCAACACTTATCCGGAATATATCGCCTACGCCCGCGACAATCCCGGAATGCTCAACTTCGGCACGAGCGGGGCGGGTGGCATTCATCATATTGTCGGTGCCTGGCTGCACAGTGCCACCAATACCAAAGTCACCTTTGTGCATTACAAGGGAACGGGACCGCAGACGGTGGACCTCCTGGCCGGTCGCGGGCACGTTTCGATAGTGAGCGTGGGGCTGGGCATGGGCCACCTCAAAGCAGGCAAGACCCGCGCCATCGCCATGCTCAGTTCGGAGCGATCGCCGTTGTTTCCCAACCTCAAGACCGTGGCCGAGCAGGGTGTGCCCGGCTTCCAGTATTCAGCGTGGAACGGATTTCTGGCGCCTGCCTCGGTTCCGCCGGCGATCATCAACAAGCTTGCGGGCGAATTCGCCCGATATGCCAAGGACCCGGAGATCATCAGGCAGTTCGCTGTTGACGGCACGGTGCCAGTGGGGAGCTCGCCCGCGGCATTTCGCCAGCACCTGATCAACGAGATCAATCACTATCGCAGGACTGCCCAGGAAAATGACATCAAGGCCGAAGATGAATAAATGCAGCGGAATGAGCCGTCGGGAAGGTGCGGTACTCGGGTCAATGAATATTGCGGCGCGCATCCTTGCCGTGGCGTTGTTGGCGACTTTTTCCGGACTGGTCGCCGCCCAGACCTATCCCACCAAGCCGATTCGCCTGATCCTGCCCTACGCTCCCGGCGGCAGCACTTCGATCATCGGACGGATCGTGGGCCAGAAACTCACCGAGAGTTGGGGACAGCAGGTGCTGGTGGACAATCGTCCTGGCGGCAATACCATCATCGGTTCCGAAGCACTGGTCAGGTCGGCTCCTGACGGCTACACCCTGCTCATGGTGTCGATCGCCCACGTGATCAATCCCAGTCTGTTTCCAACGCCCTATGATGCATTCAAGGATTTTGCCCCGGTCGCCACGCTGGCCAGCACCGAGCAGGTGCTGGCCATCAATCCTGCGGTGCCGGCCGCCAACCTGCGAGACCTCGTTGCCTACATCAAGTCCAGGCCGGGACAGCTCAACTATGCCTCGGCCAATGCCGGGAGCCCGACGCATCTGGCTGCTGCATTGTTCGAGATCATTGCGGGGCTCAAGATGCAGCATGTACCGTACAAGGGAGGAGGGCCGGCGCTGACCGATCTTGTTGCCGGTCAGGTGCAGCTTTATTTCAGTCCGCCGCTTCCGGCGATGCCGCTGATCAAGGCCGGCAAGATCAACGCCATCGCCATCTCCGGCCAGGAACGGTGGTCGGGTCTTGTGCAAGTGCCCACCTTTGTCGAAGCAGGTCTGCCTGGCATCGACGTGAGGACATGGTATGGAATCCTCGCGCCGGCCGCGACACCGGAGGCAACCATCAGCAGGCTGTCGACGGAATTTGCAAGAATGCTGAAGATGCCCGACCTCAGGGATACGCTGGCCAGCCAGGGGCTGGATCCGCTGATCTCCACGCCGGAGCAATTTACCGCAATGATGCGCGCGGACGGCGCGAGATTCGCGAAAGTCATCAAGGCCGGGAATATCAAAGTGGAGCAGTAAGGCCAGCTATGGAGAACGATATGCTTAATTCAGTTCAGCAGAAGTCAGCTCAGCAAAATTCAGCCCGGAAAATCGATGCTGCCGAGGAGTTCGCCGCCGCGGTCGTGGCAACACGCTACGAGGATCTTCCGCAGGAGACCATTGCGGTCACCAAGCGCAGCATACTCGACGCGCTGGGTGTGGCCGTGGCCGCCAGCGGCATTGTTCCCGAGGTCAAGGCCCTGGTTGATCTGGTCAAGGAAGGTGGTGGCAAGGAGGAAAGCACCATCTGGGGTTTCGGAGGGAAGGTGCCGGCCTGGATGGCGGCCTATGCCAATGGCGCGATGGCCCATGCCCTGGACTACGACGACGTATATGACGAAAACGGCGTGCATCCCAGCGCCACCGCGGTTCCGGCCGCCATGGCCATCGCGGAGAGAGCAGGCGGTATCAGCGGCAAGGACCTCATTGTCGCGATTGCGCTCGCCAATGACATGATCAGCCGCATGTCACGCGCCGTGGTGTGGAAACGTGACTGGTTTCTTACGCCTGCCTTCGGTGTATTCGCCGGCGCCGCGGCATGCGGCAAGTTGCTTAAACTGGACAAGAATCAAATCGTCGACGCACTCGGAATCGCCTTCTGCCAGTCTGCCGGCACCATGGAGATCGTCTACGGGACGGATTCGAATATTCGTGCCATGTATGAAAGTTTCGTGGGTAAAGCCGGTGTGCTCTCGGCGCTCATGGCGCAGCGTGGCATTTCCGGCGTCAAGGCTAGCATGGAGGGCGAGAACGGGCTGTTCAACGTGTATTTCGATGGCCAATATGACAGGGATGTCCT
>CAXNIK010000122.1:0-9513 GCA_964202115.1 Burkholderiales bacterium | reverse complement strand
TTGCCGCCGACATGAAGTCCGGCGATTTGCTGCTGGAGCACGACGAGGCTCGGGTGCAGCGACAGGGCTTCACCGGGGCGGCAATAGACCCCCCGTCCCAGTCGCTTGAGCCAACCCGAGCGGGCATAGTGGACTGCGAGATCGGCCGAGATCCCGAGCTCGGCACGTTGCGCCGAGGTGATCGGGGAACCCATGGGGAGACGGGTGTAGAGGGTATTTAGCTTGCTTTTAGAAGTCGTAGTCACACTACGATTATACGAGCTAAACTAATAACATGAAACCAGTACTAATTGAATTGACAGCCATTATCGTAGTTAAGCTACGATAAAACATATTTTGCCAATACAGTGGCTAGAACCGCACCTGAGGGCTGGGCATGGGGTCATCACCGGTTTGCGGCGCCCGCGCGCTATGGCGGGCAAGATAGATTTACGCTTGACGTACATCGTATGCCGTACTATGTTGTCCGGCAATGATCCAAAGTTATCGCGACAAGCGCACGAAGGAATTTGCCGAAGGCAAGCGCGTCAAGGAGTTCGAGGCCTTTCGCCGCCAGGCGGAAAAACGCCTCGACATTCTCGACGCTGCAACCAGTCTTGCAGACCTTCAGGCGCTGCCATCGAATGCGGTGGAGAGCATGAAGGGCGACCGCAAGGGCCAGTACAGCATCCGCATCAATATGCAGTGGCGGATCTGTTTCGAATGGCCTGAAGGGCAGAGCGGACCCTCGAACGTCGAAATCGTGGATTACCACTGAAAGGAACTTGACCATGACCCGCACACCGATCCACCCAGGCGAAATTCTCGCCGACGAACTTGAGGAACTCGGCGTCAGCCCGACCGAGCTGTCGCGGCAGATCCGGGTGCCCGCGAACCGCATCAGCCAGATCATCAACGGCAAGCGCTCGATTACCGGCGATACCGCGCTTCGTCTCGCACACTGGTTCGGCACGAGCCCGCAGTTCTGGATGAATCTGCAGGCGCTCTACGAAGTGCGGATGGCCGAGGAAGATGCGGGCACGGAGATCAAGACGCTCCCGACCAAGCCGGAAAAATCCCCGACCGGCCAACCGCAACCAGCGTAGCGCGGGAATCGTCATGCCGGGAACGAACGAAGCCTTTTCAAATGGCGAGCTCGCGTCAGCTATGTCTTGCCTGTGCCACGCGGGCCGAACAGAAAAAATGACCGGCAGGAGCCTTGCAATATCGCATTGCTGTTTCCATTTTGCGACCCAAAATGGAATTAGCGATGCAAATATGATGGTCCAGGTTCTGTTCTTGGACGGGGGCTACTGCTCGCGGTAGCGCTGCCAGGCCTGATCGTGCAAGCGGCTTGCGCGTTCACGGCCCCCTATCGCCTGCGCGCGCGGCGCCGTCAAACATTGAGGAACTGAACACGAATCCCGTACCGTTCGTAAATCGGGACGGCGCGCCGGTCGCAGGTGATCAGCGGCACGGCATGCGCAGCCGCGGTCGCCGCGACCAGGGCGTCATAAACGGAGCCGCCGGTGACATTCTGTTCCGCCAAACCGGAAAGAAACTTGCGATAGGCGGGGCCGGTCAGCCGCAACCATGGATGCGGAAAACGCGTCGCGATGAATTCACGCACCACGCCTGCCGGCGCCCGGTGCGGCGCTGGCAGGCGCGTCAGTACGGAATAGGTCTCGAGCGCGCAATGCTCCACAAGCTGAAGGCCGCCGTCCAGCGCCTGTCTCGCGGCTTCATGCTGTTCATGCCATGACGCGAACGCCGCCACCACCACGCTGGTGTCGGCCGCCGTCAACGCCGTACGCGCTCCATTGTCTCGCGAACTTTTTCGGCGGTGAGCGGCGGCAGCGACTCGCCAGGGACGGCGATAACGCCCTTGCCGCGACGCTTCAAAACCATCGGGGTCGCCGCGATCTCCACCTCAAGACGCCCGTCACCGGCACGCACCTCAAGCACCTGACCGGGATGAAATCCCAGCGCCTGCCGAAGCGCCTTGGGAACCACCAGCCGGCCGGCAGAATCAATGGTTGTTTTCATGCCATTAAATTACCATATAAATGGCATCTTCGAGTAAAGTCTCTCACGGCTACCCGGGCAGGCGTGTTATCAGCTACGACAATGAACGCTGGAAAGGCGACCACCGCCACGTCGGAAACCGGGAAGAGTCGCATCGGTTTTCGAGCTTGGAGGCCCTGATCACCAATTTTTCAGGAGCAGACCATGAGCTGGACCATAGGCGAAGTCACCATCACCAAGGTGCTGGAGCTGGAAGTGCTGGGCGGCAGCCGCTTCGTGCTGCCCGAGGCCACGCGCGAGGCGGTGCAGCCGATCAAATGGCTGGTGCCGCATTTCGCCGACGAGGAAGGGCGGTTGAGGATGAGCATCCACGCCCTGCTGATACAGACGCCTACACTGCGCGTGGTGGTGGACCCGTGCCTGGGGAACGACAAGCAGAACCGCCGCGTGCCCGGCTGGAACAATCGCCAGGGCCGCTTCCTGCAGGACATCGCCGATGCCGGTTTCCCTCGCGAATCCGTGGACGTGGTGCTGTGCACCCATCTGCACGTCGATCACGTGGGCTGGAACACCATGCTGGTTGACGGCCGCTGGCAGCCGACCTTCCCCAATGCACGCTATCTCTTCGGCCGCGTCGAATTCGACTACTGGAAGTCGCAGCACGAGGACGCGATCGCCCACGCCGTGTTCGAGGACTCGGTGCGCCCGGTGTTCGACGGTGGCCTCGCCGACCTGGTGGAAACCGATCACCGCATCTGCGATGAACTGCGGCTTGTTCCCAGCCAGGGTCACACGCCCGGCCATGTCAGCATCAGCATCGAATCCAAAGGTCAGCGCGGGCTGATCACCGGCGACATCGCTCACCACCCCTGCCAGCTCGCCCGGCCGCACTGGCATGCGGCGCCGGACTGCGATCCGGTACAGGCCGAAGCCACCCGGCGGCGCATGTTCGGAGAGCTGTCCAATCAGCCGGTGCTGGTGCTGGGCACCCACTTCGCCGGGCCCACCGCGGGATGGGTGGAGCCCGATGGCGAGGCCTGGTGGTTTCGGACCGAGCCTAAAAAGTAATTCCGCTGATTTAAGACTCCGATTTCACGCTGATGGCAGAGGCGCCGGTCGTCCGGCGGCGTAGCCCTGATAGCCGGCGAGACCGAGTTCGGCAAGCATGGCGATGGTACTCGCGTCCTCCACGCCTTGCGCGATCAGCGGAATCTCGAGCGGACGCAGCATTCTCACCATGGCCTCGACAATGAAACGCAGGTCCTCCCGTTCGACGATCTGTTGCGTAAACGTGGAGGCCAGCTTGATATAGGCGGGGCGCAAATCGTTGACGATCGCCATGGAGCTGCGGTCTATGTCGAAATTATCGAGCGCAACGCTAGCGCCGATGCGGTGAATATCGGTCGCAAATGCCTTGGTCAATTCCGGCGAGCGGCTGGCGGCATAACCGGTAATTTCGAATATCAAGCGTTTCGCGATCTGTTTTTTCCTGGTGAGCAGGTCCTTGACTTCGGTGCGGAAAGCCTTGTCGCCGATGCTTTGCATGGAAATATTCACGCTGACGGTCCAGGGCAGCGATGCGACGTTTTCCAGTGCTGCCAGTGCCTGCTCGATCACCCGCATATCCAGCGCCGCCAACAGGCCGTGCTGGTTGGCAATCGGCACGAAGGTTGCGGCAGGGATGACATTGCCGCCGCTGTCCAGAAGACTGCACAGCAATTCCATCTGCAGCACGTCCTGATCGACGATGCTCAATACCTGCTGGCCCAGCAGGGTGATCCGCCCGGCCGCGATGGACGATTCAATTTCCTTCTTTAGATCGACGCCGGCACCCTGTGCGCCGCTTTCGCTCGCCACCAGCACCGCCCCGCCTTTTTTCACCGCCTGGGCCAGGGCTCCCTCGGCCATTCTGGCAAGCTGCTCCAGGGTGACGGTGTCGTCGCTGAAATGGGTCAGGCCGCATGACAGCACGACGCGCTCTGGCAATCCTTCTGCGTGCAGACGAGCGGAGAAGGATTTGCACAGGCCCTCTGCCCAGTCCAGCGCCTGCTGCTGCCCGGTATTGGGGATAAATGCCGCCAGGGCCGGGCCTTGCCATCGCCCGACGACGGCAGAGCCAGGCGTTCCGGATGAAGCCAGGGCTTCGGCAAGTTCTTTGAGGATTTCGTTGCCCCGGGTCAGGCCGAACAACTGGTTGACTTCCTCCAGGCCGGAGAGGGAAACCAGGGCCATCGCGCCGGAATAGAAGTCGACGCTGTCGCCAAGCCTGGCGTTGACCGACTGCTCGAAGCCACGCCGGTTGAGCAGACCGGTGAGGGAGTCTTCAAACGCGTCCTTGCGCAGGCGCTCGGCGCGTTCGAACTCCTGGGCGATGGCATCGCGGATCTTGGCGGACAGGCTGTTCATCGCGGTGGTGACCCGCTGTAATTCGCGCGCCCGCGGCTCCACGGTGATCGACACGAAATTGCGCTCGCTGATGGCAAGGGCCGCCTGCTCGATTGCATGCAGCGGCTTGAGGATGCCGGCGAGGTAGTAGCGAACCAGCAGGAGTGCCAGGGCAAACAGCACGGAGAGCCAGATCAAGGTGGCCAGCGCGGTGCCATAGAGCTGTTGGTAGGCATAACCCGGGTGAATCTGAACAACAACCTTGCCCAGCTGCTTCCAGCCGGCCGAAATCAGTGCCTCGCCCCGGGGGCCCTCGATGGAGACAAGCGCCACGAACCATCCCGGCACGTCGCTCTCGTGGCGCTCCAGCGTCCGGCCGAACAGTCTCTCGCCGGAGGTGGCGATCACCTCTATCGATTCGAAATGTCCGCGGTCGAACACCGGTTTGACCATGATATTGGCGAGCGACGCATCCAGCGTGGTGGCGCGTGAACCCAGCGACAGGGCGAGGGAGGTGGCGGTCTCGTTGGCGTGGGCGTCAAGCTGCTCCTCGAGGTTTTTCCTGGCGGTGGTCACGTAGATGGCTTCGATGCCGATGAGCAGGGCGATGAATGCCGCAAGAATTCCAAGCAGGAGTTGGCGGGCGAGAGTCATGGGTTTGCGCTCTTAGAGGTGATCAGAAGCGGGTTTCGGCCAGGAGGCGTTCCTGCAAGGTCAGCCAGGCGCGGATCTGGGAAGGCTTGCCGCGCAGCTTTCCCTGAATTATCTGGACTTCGTCGTCGTTGAAGCTGTAGACAGGTTCAAGATCCCCGCGCTGCGACGCGGGGCGCACACGGGCATCGATGTTATCCAGAATCAGCGGTTCGGCGTCCGGACGGGTGTAGTACGCCAGGATCATATGCGCCTGGCCGCCCAGGTTCAGGGCGCGCACATAGGTGATGCGAAGGCGAGACAGCGGAACGCCAAGCTCCTTCAGCAGGTAATACTTGGCGATGGAAAAATCCTCGCAATCGCCGCCGGCGCTGCCGATCGACTCGGCCGGCGTCGCCCAGTAATCGTCCGCGCCCCAGTGAGCCTTGTCGTCGACCCATTTCATCTGCCTGTTGATGGCGTCGTTGACGATTTGCAGGATTTCCGCTTCGCGTCCCTTGGCGGTGTCCATGCTTCTGAAGTAGGGCGTCGCCTTCTGCTCCCTGGCAAAGGCCTGCCACTGCGAGAATCGATCAGGGACCGCTGCGCCGAACCTGAGCGCATAGTGCGCCGTGAGCGCTGCGCTGACTTTGGTGGTGAAACCGAGATCTGCGACCGCCTGGGCGCAGGCGATCGACGCAACCAGGATCAGGAGGATCAGGGGGGCAAGGGGGAGCCACTTCCGCGGCCCGTTGCAGTCTGCGCTGGCTTGCACGATCAATCACCATTTCCATGATTGCCGGACGATTATGCCATGTGAAAGGCGTTTGCTTTCCTTTGCTTGCGTGATCTCGTTGCTGATTCAGCGGACTCAACCACCTTTGCCCTCGCGCGTTGAACCAGGATGGCAAGCCACCATCTCCCTGCGCCGTCCGCATGGCAGCGCCAATCCGCATGGCTTCGATTACGAGGCCTGGCTGCTGGAGCGCGGCATACGCGCCACCGGCTATGTGCGACCGGCGCCTTCGGGCGTGCGCGAGCGTTTCCGTCGCGCGCTGGGCGATGCACCCCATGCCGGCGTGCTGGTGGCGCTGGCCATCGGCGATCAGCGCGCCATTGCCGCGGACGATTGGCAGTGTCAATGCCTGGTTCCTCATTTATGTTTGGTTCAAGATCGATGGCTGGAAATTTCCGCTTCCACGTTCACCCGGCTCCAGCGAGTCGCGAGCATCTCAATGAAATCGTAGCAATAGGTCCGCAGGTAGTGCTGGCGCTGAAGCACGATGCTGACTATGGCTGGCTGGAAGAGATGACCGGCTGGTATGGCGCGTAGTCCGGTGTCCCGGGCCTTGTCGAAGGCCACCTCAAGCAGCACCCCTATGCCGAAATCCTGCGCCACACAGGCCTTGATGACATCGGCGTCGCTTGCGCTGAGGACGATGTTTGGGGTCAGCCCGGCGCGCTGGAAGGCTGCAACGATGTGCTGATGCCCCGTGTAGGCGGGGTCGTAGCTGACCAGCGGATAGCGGGCAAGCGTTTTCAGGCTGACCTTGGGCTTGCCGAGCAGTTCGTGCCGGGGCGGGGCGATGACGACGCGTTCGAACTTCCTGCAGGGAAGTGCCACCAGCTGCTTGGGAAGTTCCGACACATTGGTGGTCACGCCGATGTCCGCCTCGCCGGCGAGCACCAATTCGGCGATCTGCTGCGGCGTACCCAAGCGCTGCGTGATGCGGACCTTGGGGTGATGCTCGGCAAAGCGTTTCATGATCCCAGGCAGGACATAGTGCGCCTGGGTGTGGGTGGTGGCGACGACCAGCGTCCCGGTGTTCTGTTTGTGCAGGTTGCTTGCCGCCGCCCTGATGAAGGCGACATCGGAGACGACGCGTTGCGCGGGCGCGAGAATGAGCTCGCCGAAGGGTGTGATCCCCGTGACCTTGTTGCGCGTGCGCACGAAAATCTGTGCCCCCACTTCGTGCTCTAGCAGCTTGATCTGCTTGCTTACCCCCGGCTGGGATGTGTGCAGCGCCTTGGCTGCGGCCGAGATATTGAAACGCTGCTTCATGACTTCGGCGATGTATTGGAGCTGCCGGATGTTCATGCTATATCCATTGGTTATGGCGCTGGAAATTATATTCTTATCCAGCGAAAAGCCCAGGTGCTAGCCTCGCGGCCATTCTCGATTCTGGAGGCCGCAATGGACCCCTACCGCCCCATCATGGACTACAGCCGGTATCAGTACATCAAGTTCACACGGCGCGGGCGCGTGCTGACGGTGACCCTGACCAATCCCCCCAACAACGCAGTGCACAAGGGTCTCCACGATGAACTGGCCAATATCTTCTATGACCTGCAGCGAGATCATGAGGCGGACATCATCGTCCTGACCGGCGCGGGCGACAAACTTTCGGTGGGTGGCGACATCCCGCATATGCAGAAGCGCATCGACGACTCGGAGATCTTCTTCATCAAGAACGTGGACATGAAGCGCATGGTCTTCGGTCTGCTCGACCTCGAAAAGCCCATCATCTGCCGTATGAACGGCGATTGCATTGGCTTGCTGGCGACCCTGGGACTGCTGTGCGACATGACCATCGCCGTGGACACCGCGCGCATCGGCGATCCCCATGTGCGCGTGGGTTATGTGGCCGGAGACGGGGGCATGATCATCTGGCCCCAACTCATCGGCTATGCCCGGGCAAAAGAGTATCTGCTCACCGGCGACATGATCGATGCCAAGCGCGCCGCCGAGATCGGCCTCATCAACTACGCCGTGCCGCGGGAGGAACTAGACGAGCGCGTCTATGCGCTTGCGGACCGGCTGGCGGCGGGTGCTACCAAGGCCATCAAGTGGACCAAGACCTGCATGAACATTCCATTACGGCAGCTGGCCCACACGCTGATGGATCCGGGCCTTGCCTATCAGGCGATCACCAACGTAAGCGCCGACCACCAGGAGTCTGTCAACGCTTTCAAGGAGAAGCGCAAACCCAGGTTTACGGGGAAGTGACAGTGATGGCGCCCTCGAGCATCACAGCGCATGCCTCCAAGGAGGGCGCATGACCAAGGCACTGGAACGGCTACGAGTGCTCGACATGAGTCGCGTGCTGGCGGGGCCGCTGGCGGCGCAGAACCTAGCGGACATGGGAGCGGAGGTCATCAAGATCGAGCGACCGGGTTGCGGCGACGAGTCGCGCTTCTTTCCTCCCTTCCTCAAGGACGCACAGGGAGCGGATACCACCGAGTCGGGCTATTTCCTCGGCATCAATCGCGGCAAGCGTTCCGTAACCGTGGATCTGTCCAAGCCTGAAGGACAGGACCTGGTGAGGCGCCTCGCGGCCACCTGTGACGTGCTCATCGAGAACTACAAGGTGGGCACGCTGCGCCGCTACGGATTGGACTACGAGTGCATCCGTGCCGTCAATCCGCGCATCGTCTATTGCTCCGTCACTGGTTTCGGCCAGAGCGGGCCGTACCGCAACCGGCCCGGCTACGACTACATCTTCCAGGCCATGAGCGGCCTCATGAGCGTCACTGGGGAGAGAGACGACAAGCCCGGCGGGGGGCCGGCGAAAGTCGGGGTCGCCATTTCCGATGTGATCACCGGCCTTTACGCGAGCTTCGCCATCATGGCGGCCCTCTCCTACCGCGACATCACCAATGTGGGGCAGCACATCGACCTCTCCTTGCTGAATGCGCAGATCGCGGCAAACTCGCACATCAACATGAAGTACCTGGTCTCGGGGCATGTGCCCAAGCGGATGGGCGTGGCCCATCCCAGCATTGCACCCTACCAGGTGTTCGACTGCCTGGATGGAAAGATGGTCATGGCGGTGGGCAACGACGGCCAGTTCAAGAAACTGTGCAGGATCATCGGCAGGCCGGAATGGGCCCAGGACGAGCGATTCGCGGGCAACGTCGGTCGCGTCAAGAACCGCGACGAACTGGTGGCGCTGCTGGGCGAAGAGTTGAAGCAGCGGCCGGTCGAGGCCTGGGTCGAGTGCCTGACATCTGAAGGCGTTCCCGCCGGAACCATCAACAACTTGAAGCAGGTCTTCGAGGACCCGCACGTGGCGCACCAGAATATGCTGCTGAAGGTCAGGCATCCGCTGGCGCCTGAAGTACCCATCGTCGCCAATCCGATCCGGATGTCGGAGAGCCCGCCGAGCTACGACCGGCCACCGCCCACGCTCGGGCAGCACACCGAAGAGGTGCTGGGCGAGGTGTTGGGGTTGAGTGCCGCCGACATCACGGTTCTGAGATCGAACGGCGTTGTTTAAACTGAAACTACCGGGGAGAGACGGCATGAATCTCAGGCAATCGTGTGTGTGCTTCATCGCTGCGGGTTTGTTGGTCTGGCAGCCTGCTTGGGCGCAGTTTCCGGAGCGAGCCATCAAGATCGTGGTGCCATACGCCCCGGGCGGAGGCACCGACACCGTCAGTCGCCTGCTCGGCCACAAGCTCAGTGAATCGGTGAAGCAGTCCGTGATCATCGAC
>CAXNIK010000121.1:0-9523 GCA_964202115.1 Burkholderiales bacterium | reverse complement strand
CAAATCGGAAGCAATCCGGTTCAGCATCGTGTAGTAATCGATGTTCCACAACTGGCGCGTCATGATCAAAACACGTGCATCAGAACTATTGAGGATGTAGGCGGCCTCCTCTGTCTTGTAGCGCGTGTTGATGGGGATGAGGACCGCGCCGATGCGCGCGCATGCGCAGAATGCCGCGACCCAATGGGGCGTATTGGCCAGCCAGATGGCGACGTGATCGCCGTGGCGAACGCCCGATGCGAGGAAGCTGCCGGCAATCCGGTCCACCCACTGGTCGAACTCGGCAAAACTCATGCGCTGCTGGTGATCGATCAGGAATGGTGTTGCGCCATGGGCCTGCGCGCTGCGGCGCAAGGCCTTGCCCAGGGTCACTCCATCCAGCTTCGCGATGGTTCCTTCCATCCCATTTGTCTCCCTTGTTGCTGAAGTCCTGTTTCTGTCCTGGAGATCGGCTTGGGTACACTACGTGAGAGAATGATACTACGCAGCATCGATTGGCCAGCGTTCGCAATGAGTTCGCAATGACTGGCTTGCTGATTCATCAACATGGGTATCACTTCGCTTCAAGGGAATTGATTCGCAATGTCACCCGAGGTCATCGATGTTGGAGCAGGGCGCCACTTTCCCGATGGGGGCGCGGTGGTCATCGGCGGTAGCGGAGGCATAGGCGCTGCTATTTGCTCCCGATTGGCTGAGCACGCCTCCGACGTGGCGCTGACTTATCGCACCAATCGTGAAAAGGCCGAATCCGTGGCGGCTGTGGTCAAAGCCGCCGGCCGGCGCAGCCTGACAGGCGCTGTGGATGTGACCGACTTTGCGGCCGTGGAACGTTTCATGGGTGAAGCCGCGCAGACGTTCGGGCGGGTGCATACGGTGATCTTTGCCACCGGCGCAGATATCAGCATGACCTATACCTCGCAGATCGACCTTGACGAATGGCGCCGTACCATCGACGGAGAACTGACCGGCTTCCTGCATGTGCTGAAGGCCGGTTTGCCTCATCTCCGCAGCGGGGGAGGCGGGTCTATCATCGCCGTGACCACCGCGGGCATCGATCGCCATCCTCCCAAGGACATATTGTCGGTGGCCCCGAAAGCGGGTGTCGAGGCCCTGGTCCGCGGGATTGCGCGCGAAGAAGGGCGCTATGGAATCCGCGCCAATTCCGTGGCCCTTGGAGTCATCGATGCCGGACTGTTCCGCCGGCTGGAGCAGCGGCTTACGCCGGAATTTGTCGAGGCAATGAAAGGCAACACCGCGCTCAAGCGGTTCGGGACGGCACGCGAAGCGGCTGATGCCGCAGTATTCCTGGCCTCGTCAGTGTCGGGCTTCATCACTGGTCATCGGCTGGTGGTCGATGGCGGGTACTCCATTTGATCAGGAGCCGGCCTTATCCGCGCTTCAACCATTCAATGCCATGGGCAGCGGCTGCGTTCCTGATCAGATCTGCCGGGGGTGACTGGTACAGACGCTTGCGGCTGATGTGAATGCCGGTGATCTTGTGTATTCCCACCATTGCTTCGGTCATCTTCACCAGCAGGCTGTAGGAGTCGAGAATCGGCACGCCGTCGCATTCGTAGATGCCGCGGCTGGCCATCAGCGCGGTTGAGGGACCGGGTGCGATGATGACCTCAGCCCCCTGCGCGATGGCGCGCCGGCTGGCTGCAAACACCTGGTCGCGCAGTTCGTCTCCGGCGGCAGGATCGGAAAAAACCGTGTTGAAGTCGCGGATCTTGTTGATCTGCACCGACTCCACTGCTGCCAACCGGTCCCGGAGGCCATAGCCGACGGCGATTTCCCGGTAGCGGGGGATGAATTTCTCGTTCGGCACCACCAGCCCGAAACGCTCGCCCATGGAGCAGGCGGTGAAACAGCTCGTTTCCATGAAGGAAATGACCGGGATGTCGAGCAATTCTCGCAATTCGACCAGGCCCGGGTCCAGGGAATTGGCGATGACAAAAGCTTCATATCCGCCGTTCTGTCTGATCCTGAGCCCGTTCTCTATGACTTCGCGCGCATCGTAGTTCCAGAACAGCCGGTAGTGATCGCCAAGAGCGCCGTGCCGCGTGCCGCGCACTTCCACGGTTGTGCCAGGTGCGGCCGCGCGATTTGCCAGCGCCTGTGTAGCCGCGATGCTGTGATTCATGCCCTCTTCAGCGGAGAGCAGCTGATACCAGATTCGCATTTGGGTCCTGTTGAAATTGCTGCTGCGTGGATGAAGCTAAGGCTGCAGAAGTGGAGTTATCTTGTGAATCTCAGCGGCATGGCGCATCAGATCGGCCGGGGGGGACTTGTACAGGCCCTTCCGGCTGATGAAGATCCCGGTCAATGCCTTGTACGACACCATCGCTTCGGCCAGCTTCACCAGTAGGCTGTAGCTGTCCAGCAGGGGCGCTCCGTCGATTTCGTGCACCCCGCGCCTTGCCATCAGGGCGGTGGCTGCGCCTATGGCTATGAGCACCTCTGCGCCCTGCTCGACTGCCTTGCGTCCGGATGCGGCGATTTCCGCCGCGCATGCCTCTTCCTGTTGAGGATCGATGAAGGCCGAATTGAAATTGCGCGTGTTCTCGTATTTCAGCGGCTCCACCGCGGCAAGTCGCGAGGCAATGCCATAGCCATGGACAATTTCACGATAGCGGGGAACAAATTTCTCGTTGGGCACGATCAGACCGAAGCGTTCGCCCATCATGCAGGCGGTAAAGCAGCACGCCTCCATGAAGGAAATGACCGGAATATCGAGTATCTCCCTGAGCTCGACCATGCCCGGCTCCAGCGAGTTGGCGATGACCACGGCATCGTATTGGCCGCCTGCTCCGGCCTCTAGCCCGTTTCGTATGATCTCGCGGACGTTGTAGTGCCAGAACAGCCGGTACTGGTCGCCGTAGGCGCCTTCGCGGGTTCCGCGCACTTCAACGGTTGTGCCCGGGGCTGCCGCCTTGTCTGCCAGAGCCTGGGTGGCGGCGATGAAATGATTCATCCCCTTCTCGGATGCCATGAGCTGATACCACAGACGCATACCCGACATTCCCTTCGTTGACGTTCATACGACCGAGAATTACTATACTACAGCACCCAATTGGAGGAATCGGGAGGAGTCGATTTGCAGAGGTGCATAAAATAACGGGGCAACAGTGGCAACCCGAATCTGGCACCAGAGCTTCACCGTCCTGGAGAACCGTCCTGCATACGCGGCGGCGCTCGACGCTCATTTCAAGGCGGTGGCACGCGCCGACACCGAGATCGTGCTGCATGGCATGCATCGGGACACCTACCTGACGAATTACCCAGGGACGGACATTCGTTACACCTATCTCCAGGCGCTGCATGCGAATCAGTTCGTGTGGAACGGCATCCGCGCGGAGGAAAGCGGCTTTGACGTCTACGCCATCATGTCGCTGTGCGATCCGATGATGGAGGAGGCGCGCAGCGTTCTGGATATTCCCGTGGTCGGCTACGGCGAGAGCGCAATGCTGGCCGCCACCATGCTGGGCCGGAAGTTCGGCGTCCTGCTGTTCATTCCGGAACTGGCTGAGCAATTTTCACGAAAGGTGCAGTTGGCCGGACTGTCGCCCCGATTTGCCGGGGCAAGCCATGCCGGCTTCACGTTCACCGACGTGCTGGAGGGCTTTGCAAACCCCGGTCCTCTCGTACAGCGGTTCACCGAGGCGGCCCGGCAGATGATTCGGACTGGCGCTGACGTCATCATTCCCGGCGAGGCGCCGATGTGCGTGCTTCTGGCCCGCAACGGCATAGACCGGATCGATGGCGTTCCCGTTCTGGACGGGCTGGCGACGGCCGTCAAAATGGCCGAGAGCATGGCAGAGCTGCGGCGCACGTCGGGGATTGCACATTCCCGGCTGGGTCATTACAACGAAAAGCCCGAGCGTGGCCGCGTCAAGGAATTGCTGAAGTTCTACTTCGGCGATCTGCCATCGTGATGCGTCAATTTGCCGCCACCTGTAACGGATTCATGCAGTCATAAAGGAAGGAACACAGATGAAACTCTGGTATCAGAGCATGTCGCGCACCGCCTCCTGGGGAGGCTATCACGCGTTTCTCACGAAGTTTCTGGACAGGATCAAGGACCCGGACACGGAAATCGAACTGCACGGCATCACCAAGGTCGGCGGCATCGCCGACCAGTACCGCTATCTCGAGTACCTGGAAAGTGGCGAAGTCATGGAGAACGTCCAGACCGCCATGCGCCGCGGCTTCGATGGTTTTTTGATCGGCAATATCGCCGATCCGGGCTTGCGCGAGTGCAAGGAAATTGCGACCTTCCCGGTCCTTGGCCTTTGCGAGACCTCAAGCCACCTGGCCAGCATGATGGGGGCCAACTTCGGTTTCGTCACCATCAATGAGAAATTCACGCCACGGGTGCTGGAGAATGTCCAGCGCTATGGCCTGCAGGGCCGATGCGTCGGCGCCCGCTTCATGGAAATGAACCGCATCCTTGGGCTCAAGGATGGTTATACCGACCCTGTCGCCCGCCAGAGAATCGCCGATGAATTCCTGGCCGTGGCGAACCGGCTGGTGGACGAGGACAAGGCCGAGGTGATCATTCCAGCCGGCGGAGTGGCCATGGCCTTGCTGGCGATCCTGAACCTGAATGAAGTGCGTCCGGGTGTGCCTATCCTCAACGGGGTGACGGCACTGGTGAAAATGGGTGAGATGGCGGTCAAGACGGCAAGACTGGGCAGTGGCGCGTTCATCAGCAAGCGGCTTCAGTATGCCCCGCCCGGAATCGATCAGATCGCCGAGATCCGCAGTCACTACGGCGATGTCTATCCCACGGTGCCTACAGTGCCCAAGGCGTGACGGGCTGTGCTTGTGCATTAAGTCCGACAGTTCATGTGAAGGATATGGCGATGAGAAAATACCTGCTTAATGCAACTGTGGGCATGCTTCTGGGTTTATACGGTGCATTGGTGCATGCGCAATTTCCCGCCAAGCCAATGAGCATGGTGGTGCCAAGCGCCCCCGGAGGCGCCACCGACGTGATCGGCCGCATCGTCGCGCGGGAAATGGAGTTGCGCCTGAAGCGTCCCGTGCTGGTCGTCAATAACGCTGGTGCCGGTGGCCTCATCGGCACCGAAAGCGTCGCCAAGGCGGCACCGGACGGCTACACCATGCTGTTCGCCTATCCGGGCGTGATCACGGTCAGCCCGGCCCTGCAGCCCAAGCTGGCATACGACCCGGAAAAGAACCTGTCTCCGGTCAATCTCATTGCGCGCACTTCTTTCGTTCTCTCGGTGCATCCCAGCGTCAAGGCAACGACCCTGGGCGAATTCATTGCCCTGGCCAAGGCACAGCCGGGCAAACTCAATTACGGCAGCGCAGGTGTCGGCACGACTTCACATCTGGCCATGGAATTGCTGAAGTTCGAAGCGGGCATCGACATCGTGCATGTGGCGTTCAAGGGCTCCGGGCCTGCCTCGGCGCTGCTGCTTGGCGGCGGTCTGTCGGCAAGCTTCGAGAACCTGGCCACGGCACTGCCCCGCATCCGCAATGGCGAATTGCGCGGCCTGGCCGTATCCAGCGCGGAACGTTCTGCATTGGCCCCGGATATTCCCACCGTGTCTGAAGCCGGTGCCAAGGGCTTTGAGGTGACCTCATGGTTCGGCGTGATGCTTCCGGCCGGATCGTCCAAGGAGGTCTTTGACCGGATAGCCGACACGCTTGCGGATGCCATGCGCTCGCCGGAGGTCCGAAAGCGCCTGACCGACATCGGCGTTGAGCCCGTGGGTGCAGGCGCGGAGGCTTTCCGCAAGCAGATCGCTGGCGAGATCGTCAAATGGCGCCGCATCGTCAAAGAGGCAAATATCAGCACTCAATAGAGTTGCTGGTCAACGCCCGGCCATGCCGGAAGACCTGATGAATATCTGATGACATCTGCCACCAATGGACTTGGCGAAACCGCAGCATTCGCGCAATGGGCTGCTTCAGCGCGCTTTGACGATTTGCCTGCGCCGGTCCGTCATGAAGTGCAGCGAGCCTTGCTCAATTACCTTGGCTGCGCCATGCACGGCTCGCGCCACCCGACCAGCATTGTCTTTCGCGATTCGTTGAGTGAATTCTCCGGGGCGGGGCAGGCCACGGTCATCGGTGTGCACCACAAGGCCAATATTTTTCACGCCGCGCTGGCCAATGCCCTGCATGCTGCAGTGGATGCGTTCTGCGACACCCATGCTGAAGCCATCATCCATCCCAGCGCGCCGGTCATGGCGGCTGCCCTGGCGCTGGCCGAGTTACAGCGCGTGCAAGGCAGGGATCTGGTCCTGGCCATGGCACTGGGCCTGGAGGCCGCCTGCCGCATCAGCAAGGCGATATCGGTCACTCCGGCCCGGGGAAGCATCGGCTGGCTGCAGACAGGGGTGGCAGGTGGCATCGGCGCGGCTGTGGCCGCTGGTGCCCTTCTCGGGCTGGATGCTCAGCGCATGGCGGCTGCCATGGGTATTGCGGCATCGCTGGCGGGGGGCTTGCGCGTCAGCATGGGCACCATGACCACGCCCCTTGTGCATGCCCAGGGAGCGGAAACCGGACTGCGGGCGGCCTGTCTGGCGAAGTCCGGATTCACCGGTCCCATGGATGCGATCGAGGCAGAACATGGTTTCGCGCAGATGTTTGCGGTGGAACCGGACCTTGGCCATCTGACACGGGGGTTGGGCGAGCATTTCGAAACCCTGGCACTGACATACAAAGCCTATCCCTGCGGCATCGTTGCCCACCCCATCATCGATGCCGCCTTGCAGCTGTGGTCCAGACCTGTGGATGCGACCGCCATAGAGCGCGTGGAGGCCCATGTTCATCCGTCCGCCGCAAAGCTGACTGGCCGTCAACACCCCAAAGACAGCAATGAAGCCCAGTTCAGTCTGCATCATTGGGTAGCCGTTGCCTTGATCCATGGCACTGCCCGAATAGCCGATGCCCTTCCGGTCCGTCTGACAGATCCGGCCGTGACGGCCTTGCGCGAGCGCATCGAGGCCGTCGCCGACGCATCGATGGCAGCAGATGCCGCAACCTTGACTGCAACCCTGCGCGACGGCAGAAAAATTACCATCGAAGTCGATCACTGCAAGGGCAGCATAAGACATCCACTGAGCGATGCGGATATCGAGTTCAAGTTTCAAGGCCTGGTGGCGAGTGAACACTTTGATGAAGCTGCCATCACCGGGATCATGCGGATGTGCTGGCATGTATCTGATCTGGAAGATGTCGGCAGGCTGCTGCAATGGCATTAGCAAAAAGGCAAAGCTGGTTTCGATATTCCGTGTAGCCTGTTTGACTGGCTGCCACTACTATTAGCCGCTATTCAGGGCTGCCCCACGAGACAAGTCCGACCCTGACGATTCGACCGAACAAAGGAGGCTGCAAGCATGTACACAAGAAATGGCACCGAAGCGATCCAGCAGCGGCACAACATCATTTCTCCCGGCTCGGGCATCGAGCACTGGGGAACGGAATACTTCGGTCCCAGATTTCCCACCGAGACTGGCGTGGGGCCGCAGTCACTCATGACGGAACTGACCGCCAACGAGACCGTGCTGGCGCATTTTCACGGGATGTCGCAATTCCAGATATTCGCGATCGGTTCAGGGACAATGGGCAGGAACCAACTGCAGCCCATTACCTTTCAGTTCAAGGACCCCTCCACCGCCTATGGGCCGGTGATTGCCGGTCCGCAGGGGTTGTCCTTTTTTGTCATGCGAATCAAAACCGCGCATGCGGCGCCGGTGTATCTGGACCGGCCGGGCTACAAGGAATTCCTCAAACCCAGCAAGCGCAGAAACCTGATCATCCCGAACATCATGGTGTCCACTGAGCCGGTGCTCATGTATCGCAAGGACGCGTATTGGGATCCCATCATTGCCTATGACAAGTACGACGACGGACTGGCCGCCCATGTACTCAGGATGGGAGCGGGAATGGAAGTCATGGGGCCTGACCCCAAGCGCTCCGGCGGCTATTACCTGTTCGTGATCAACGGCAGCCTGGAGCACGAAGGGAAGGATTTTCCGCTGTGGTCCATGATCGTCGTCGAACGGCACGAGGATGCGGTCCCGATCAAGGCCGGGAAGAAGGGTGTGGAGGTGATGGTTCTAGAGTTCCCGAGTCAAGAAGCTGAAACTCAAGTAACTGACACACAGTGAGCCGACAAAATCAATAACAACGATTTCGATACAAGGATCAGATCATGCGACTCGCAAAACCTCTTTGGACGGCCGGCCTGTTGTTTCTCGCCGGCTTTGCCGGCGTGATGCATCCGGCGCTGGCGCAGGAATACCCGTCCAGGCCCATCACCTTGCTGGTGGGTTTTGCAGCCGGATCGGCAACCGACTCGGTTGCGAGGCTTGCCGGTCAGCACCTGACTCCCAAGCTCAAGGTGCCGATACTGGTGGACAACAAGCCCGGAGCCGGAACGATATTGTCGGTGCAAACCCTGATTAAAAGCCCGAAGGACGGATATACCCTGAAGCTCGGGACTTCCGGCACCCTGGTGCAAAGCCCCGGCGTGGTAAAGGACCTGCCCTACGATGTACTGCGCGATTTTGTTCCCATTGTCGGCGTGGCGCGGGTCGGAGGGGTGCTGGTCGTGCGAAATTCCCTGCCGGTGTCGAATGTGAAGGAGTTGATCGCCTACCTGAAGAAGAACCCCGGCAAGGTGACCTACGGCTCGGCCGGCATCGGCGCGGCGGGTCATCTCAACGGCGAGTATTTCATGTTCAAGACCGGCACCGAAATGATCCATGTTCCCTATAAAGGGGCCAATCAGGTTTCGACCGACATTGTCGCCGAGCGCCTGGACCTTGCGCTGACCAACGGCGCGCCGGCATGGCCGCTGATACGTGCAGGAAAGATGAGGGCGCTGGCGGTGACCACGTTGAGCCGGATGCAGTCTGCGGCCAGTGTTCCGACGCTGATCGAATCGGGATTCCCCGGGGCGGAAGGACTCGATCCTTACACCTTCTACGGCATCGTCGGCCCGGCCGGACTGCCCCCTGGTCCCATTGCGAGAATCAACCAGGCTGTCAATGAAATCCTGCAGGACCAGGACTTTGTTAAAAAGCTTGCCAACATGGAGTTCGAGGCGGATGCGCCGAACACCCCGGCGGACTTTGCCCGTTTCCTTGCCAGTCAGCTTGCGGTGTGGAAGGAATTGGGCGCGCGACTCACCGTAACCTTGAACTGAAGAGCAGCCATGGATCTGGGGATAAGCGGCCGCGTGGCCATCGTCACCGGCGCAACCGGCGGGCTGGGTAAGGCAACTGCGAACATGCTGTCCGCCGAAGGCGTGCGCGTGGCATTGTTCGCCAGGACCGCGAAAACCCTCAAGGAAACCGCCCAGGAAATCAGCGGCAAGACAGGTAATCCGGTCATCGCAGTCCCCGGGGATCTGGGGCGTACTGAGGACGTGGTCAGGCTCGTCGAGACAGTGACCGCCGAGCTTGGAAGCCCGGATATCCTGATCGTCATTACCGGGCGGCCACCCCGTCCCCGCGAAGTCCTGAAAGAAGACGAGCGTCCC
>CAXNIK010000120.1:0-9545 GCA_964202115.1 Burkholderiales bacterium | reverse complement strand
GAGCTGCCCGGCGCGGTGAACGGTTTTCGCATCCTGGAAAAAATCCGCAAGCACCCCAAGCTGAGCACCATGCCGGTGGTCATCTTCTCCGGCCACACCGAACCCAAGGACCTGGAGCGCGCCATCGTGCTCGGGGCCGATGCCTACCTGTCCAAGCCGGCCAAGGTGGAGGCGATAATCGAGATGCTGAAGGCGGTGTTGAGCGGCTGAGCGGCTGAGCTTGCCGTATCATTGACCTTCACCCAGCAACCGGCCGCAGAGCCGGCGCAGACAACACACCGCAAGGAGAAGAAATGACCTACGACATCCTCATCAAGAACGGCCGCGTCATCGACGGCTCGGGCTCACCTGCCTTTCACGCCGACATCGGCATTCGCAACGGCAAGATCGCCGCAATTGGAAAACTGAGTGGCCAGTTGAAGGGCGATGCCAAACGCACCATCGATGCCAAAGGCCAGGTGGTCTCCCCCGGCTTCATCGACACCCACACCCATTACGACGCGCAGGTCACCTGGGACCCGCTTTGCACCTACTCCTGCTATCACGGCGCCACCACCGTGATCTACGGCAACTGTTCCCTCGGCATCGCGCCGGTGCGCCCGGGCACGGGCGAGCGCGTGGCCGAATTCCTCTCCTACGTCGAAGCCATTCCCATGGAGACGCTGAAGACCGTCAAGTTCACCTGGGAGACCTTCGGTGAGTACCTGGACACCATCGACCACAAGCTGGGCGTAAACGTCGGCGCCATCGTCGGCCACACACCCATCCGCCACTACGTCATGGGCTCGGACAGCCAGGGCCGCGATCCCACCCCGGCCGAGATCGAGCAGATGAAGGGCCACGTGAAGGAAGGCATCGAGTCGGGCGCCCTGGGCCTGTCCTTCTCCTTCAACAACGGCCATTACGATCCGCAGGGCACCAAGATTCCCTCCTGCTGGGCCAGCGAGGAAGAGGTCTTCGCCCTCGCCGAAGTGGTGGGCGAGCTGGGCTCGGGCGTGCTGCAGGCCGCCTCGGGCAAGGAAGCCGAGGAGAAATCGCGCCTCATGTCGCGCCTGTCGGAGAAGACCGGCCGGCCCATCATCTACAACCAGCTCGGCCAGGCGCTGAAGAACCCCAACGCGTGGAAAGAGCACATCAAGCTCATCGACGAGACCATGGAGAAAGGCATCCGCGCCTACCCCACCTGCTCGCCGCTCACGGTGACCTCGGACTTCACCATGCACAACTGCCAGATGTTCCGCGGCGTGCCGAGCTGGCACTCGGTGCTGATGTCCAATGATCCCGCGCTGAAGCTGAAGAGCTACGCCGACCCCGAGTTCCGCAAGGCCGTCCATCACGACCTCATCGACTGGCCGAGCGACATCAAGGGCAACAACGTGCTTGGCAAGAACTGGCCCGACACCATCTGGGTGCAGAAGACCAAGCTGGAGAAGAACAAGCGCTTCGAAGGCCTGTCCGTGCGCGAGATGGCGAAGGTCGCCGAGAAGGACATCATCGAAGCCTTCTTCGACCTGGTGGTGGAAGAGGAACTCGACACGGCGTTTTTGCAGGGCATCCGCGGCTTCGACCCCGAGGTGATGAGCGAGATCCTCAACTACCCCAATGCCTTGATCGGCCTCTCCGACGCCGGCGCGCACGTGCAGTTCCGCGGCGGCTACGGCTACTCCAGCATTCTGTTGGGCCACTGGGTTCGCAAGCACAAGATCATGTCCGTCGAAGCGGCGGTGAAAAAACTGTCCTTCGACCTGTGCCAGGCCTTCGGCATCTACGACCGCGGTTTACTGGCACCCGGCATGGCCGCCGACATCGTCATCTTCGACCCCGACACCATCCGCGCCCTGCCCGAGGAGAAGGTGCACGACCTGCCTGGTGGGGCGTGGCGCATGAAGCAGATGGCTGAAGGGGTGATGTGCACCATCGTCAATGGGCAGGTGTTGATCGAGGACAACAAACCGACGGGGGCGTTGCCGGGACGGGTGGTTAGAAATTCGTTGTATCGGGAGAGGAAAGAAGCGGAGGCGATGGCTAGGAAGGCAGCTGTGGCCGCTTAACCCACTACCTCACATCTCAGACAAGACGGGCCCGGTGGCAACACCGGGCCTTTTGTTTTGCGAACCATCTCCATTGGACCATCGTAAAGTCCCCCTTTACTGCAATAGAGAACTGACCGACTATCTAGGTTATTCCTAGGAATTAATCATGTCGCGCATGCACAACCCACCCCACCCCGGCGAAGTCCTGCAGGAATACCTGCCGGAAAGCGTCAGCGTTACCGCGGCCGCCCAGAAGCTGGGGGTATCGCGCCAGGCACTGTCTGCGATCCTCAATGGCCGAGCCGGAATCAGCGCTGAGATGGCCATGCGGCTGTCCAAAGCCTTGGGTACCAGCCCGGACATGTGGCTGGAAATGCAGATGCAGTACGACTTATGGCAGGCGAAGCAGCATCCGCCTAAGGGAGTGCAAAAGCTGGCAGCGTAATGTCACACTGAGCTCAAATTATCCTGCGAAGCCCCCTTGGCAAAGGTGAGCTTCACCTTGTCCTTGTAGGTCTCGCCGGTGCAGATGATGCCGTCGTGCGACCAGACGGGGATGCCTCACTTCCACTCCTCGACGACCTTGGGGTCGGCCTGCTTGATGAGCTTGCTCATGCGGGCGAGGGTCTTGCCGCGCCAGCCGCCGAGCTCGGCGATCCGCTCCGAGATGAGTTCCGATGCCGGCCGGTCCTGGGCCGTGGATGCTTTTTTCATCACCTGCCTTCGCAATGTTTCGGACAGGTCACGTTATCTCATCCGGCGGCCTTGCCGTCCACTTTCATGGCGCCCGCTCGGATCAGGCTGTCCAGCTCATCCTGCAGCCCGACATCCTTCAGCACGCTGAGGGCATCGGAGCCCGGCCTGGGCGCGGGGCGGCCGAGGATCAGCGGCGTCTTCGACATGCGCACGGCAGTGCCGACCGTGGTGACCAGACCGATGTCATCGTGCTCCCTCGTCACGCTGAGCCCGCGCTCGCGTACGGCCTTGTCTTCCATCAGCTCTCCGATGGTGGGGATGACGCGGTGGGCGCCGATTCCTGCCTTGCGCAGGCACTCTTCCCACACGGAGACCGTGCCTTTGGCGATGCGCGCCTCCAGCGCCTGCTCCAGCGCTTCGCCCTGCAGGTTCGCGAGGTCCGAGAGCTCAGGGCATTTCGCGAGCTGCCCGCGCGCCCCTGCCGCAAGGAACAGCCATCCGTCCCCGGCCTGGTACATGCGGTACAGCGGATCGCGGCCCAGCGCATCCTGCCCCCGGGGTTCCGTCCATTGCTTGCCGGGAAAGTCCTGCAGCATCCCCGACTGCAGGATGGTGGCGGTGTAGCAGAGCGCGCTGTCCACATGCTGCCCCTTGCCCGTGCGGCTCCGGTGCAGCAGGGCCAGGGCGACGCCGTAGCATCCCATCAGGCCCGTTCCGTAATCGTTGATGGCGTAGGGCAAGGCGGTGGGCACGTCGCCGCCGAACATGTCCTGGATGCCGGTGGAGGCCTGGGCTATGGTGTCGTGGCCCGGGCGGTCCGCATACGGGCCGGCCTGCCCATAGACGTTCATCGAGGCATAGACGATGCCGGGGCGCCGGGCCTTGATGGCCTCGTAGCCGATGCCCAGGCGGTCGGCCACACCCTTGCGGAAATTCTGCAGCACCACGTCCGCGGAATCGACCAGCTTCCAGAACACCGCGAGGCCCTCGGGCGACTGGAGGTTAAGCAGGATGCTGCGCTTGGCGCGGCCGGATTCGTTGTACCACTTGATGGAGTCGCCGAAAGTGCTGTCGATCTTGATGACGTCGGCGCCGTATTCGGCCAGGGTCCTGCCGCAGATGGGGCCCGCCAGCACGATGCACAGGTCGAGCACGCGGACGCCCTTCAGTGCCTGCGCCAGCACCGGGTCGGCGACCGGAGTGGCGGTCGCACTCGCACCAGCGGCGGACAGCTCACGCCGGATTTCATCGCCATGCGCATCCGGCACGGGCCTTGGCCAGGCGATGCGGCCCGGCGTGTCCGACATGCGCACATTGATTCCCGGGCCGCGAAATTTCCCGATCTCCGGGTCTTCGAAATCCTGCAGGATGCCCGAGGCCAGCGCCTGCGGATGCTGCATCCACTCCTGCTGGGTGAGGCAGATGGCGCCCTCGGTCTCGAGGCCCGCGCAGTAGTCCTCCCACTCCTTCGCTGTGCGGGTGCGGAAGATGTCTTCCGCGCGCCGCTCCTGCTCCTCCACGCTCATCCCCTGCTTCACCCAGTCCGCCGCGCCCAGCGACTGCTTGAAGGCGCCGAATTTCTTGTTGCCGGGCTGGTAGTGCAGCCAGCGCCCGTCCTTGCACTGGAACGGACGGGACCAGGTGAACGAAGGCGCTGCTTTTTTCTTGTCGTGGACCCGCACGGCGCGGCTGCCCATGGCGGTGAAGGTGGCATCGTAAAGCGGGATCTCGATCATCTGGCCGGCGCCGCAGCGCTCGCGGGCATTCAGGGCCATGGTGATGCTGACCGCCGCCTGGAAGGCGGCGCACACCGAGGAGATCGGCACCGCCGTATAGATGGGCCGCTCGCCTGCATGATGCGGGTGATAGGTCGCCGTGGCGGCGCCGATGATGCCTTCCCACGCGGCGACCGCAACGCGGGGATCATCGGCAGCAAAGCCCGGAAGGGAGCAATACACCAGGCGCGGATTCGCCCGGGTCATCTCTTTGGCGTCCAGGTCCAGGCGGCTCATCACGCCGGGCCGGAAGTTCTCGATCACCACATCCGCTGAAAGGACCAGACGCCGCGCGATGTCGCGGTCGCCGGCCTGCTTCAGGTCGAGGACGATGCTGCGCTTGCCGCGGTTCCAGGTGGCGTTGGCCGGCGTGCGGTGGCGGGGGCCGCCGGGCGGATCGACGCGGATGACATCGGCCCCCTGGTCGGCTAGCAGCATGGCGGCCAGCGGCGCGGAAATGTACTGGCCGAAATCGATGACGCGGATGCCGACCAGTGCTCCTGACTTGTTCATTTGCAAAATCCTTCGGATGTCATCAAACCCACCCGAGCCACGCGCGCACGCCCTTGCCCATGACCCAGGCGAGGTCTTCCCGCGGCAGCCAGGGCATTTCCTCGGTGAACATGGTGACCGACTGGCGATAGGTGCAGGGCAGCCGGCTCATGTCGCTGCCCCAGAACATGCGCTTCGGCCCGAATGCCTCGTGCACCTGGCGCAGGAAGGGATGCAGGATCTTGTAGGGATAACTATCGGACGTGTAGCAGGGCAAGGCGCTCACCTTCACCGCCACGTTGGCGTGCTTCGCCATGCCGAGGACCTTGCCGAAGTCCTTGAAGGCCTCGGCGTCCGTGAGGCCGGTAGTGAGCGACAGGTGGTCCAGCGTGATGCGCAGGCCCGGGTGACGGCTCGCCACGGCGTCGATGAGGGGCATGGTGGGATGCAGCACCATGATGTACACGGGCAGGCCGAGGCGCTCGGCTTCGGCCCACACCCAGTCCATGTGCCCTTCAGTGAGCAGCGGCAGCGTGAAGGAGGCGGTGAACGAAAAGCGCAGACCCAGCATGCCGGAGGCCCGCCATGAGGCAAGGCGCTGGCGGGCATCGGGCGCGTCCGGGTCGAGGCGGCCCATGATGGCGAAGCGCTCCGGGTGCGCCTGCGCCGCCGCGAGCGCGAGGTCATTGCGCTCGCCTTCCCATTTCGGCGGGACGATGATGACGCGGTCGACGCCGGCTGCGTCCATCTCCCCGAGCAGCTCATCCGCGCCCAGCGGCTCGGGCCGGTGCGGCTCGTTGCGCTTGGGCCAGGGACGCTCGGGCTTGTCCTTCGCCCAGATGTGGACCTGCGCGTCGACGATTTCCATTCGGGCGAAGGATCAGGAGGAGGCGCGCGTCACCGCCCGGGCCACCGGCCCAAGCTTCTCGAACTGCTCGCGCAGCGCCCTGGCGGCGCTCTCCGGATTGGAATCCGTCACCGGCTCCGCGCCCTGCTTCACCAGCTCATCCTGGAAGGACTTGTCATTGATGATCTTGGAGATAGTGCTGTAAAGCACGTCCACGATGGATTTCGGCGTGCCCGCCGCCGCGCAGAAAAAGTTCAGGGAGCCGATCACCATGCCCGGCAGTCCCGCCTCGATGGCGGTGGGGTATTCGCTCAGCGATTTCAGGCGAGTGTCGGTGCATACCGAGAGCAACCGCACCCTGCCCGATTTGTGCAGCGGCACGACTCCGGCGGAGGAGCCCGGATATACCTGCACGCGATTGGCCATCCAGTCGGTGGTCAGCGCGCCGACGCCCTTGTAGGGCACATGCAGCATGTCGGTGCCCGCGAGCTTGTTGAAAAGCTCGCCGGCGATATGCGTGAGGCTGCCCTCGCCGGCCGATGCGAAGCTCACCTTGCCCGGATTGGCCTTGATGTATGCGATCAGCTCCTGCTGGGTGCGCACCGGCACTTCATTGTTGACGGCAATGACGGCAGGCTGCTGCGTGATGATGGCGAGGTGCTGGAAGTCCTTGATGGGATCGTAGGGGACGCTTTGCGTCGCGGGCGTGAACACGTGGGTGGACGAGGCGCCGTAGAGCATAGTGTAGCCATCCGGTTTGGAGCGCGCCACATCCGCCGACCCGATCGCGCCTCCCGCGCCCGGCTTGATGTCCAGCACCACGGGCTGGCCAAGAATCTGGCTGGCGCGCTGCGCGAAAATCCGGCCGATGATGTCCGTCGATCCACCGGCTGCGAAGGGAATGACCAGCCTGATGGGCTTGTCCGGGAATCGGGACTGGGCGTGCGCGCCACGACTGGAGACACCGAGCGCCATCGTGCCCATGGTGCCGAGGGTTCCCATTGCGCCTGCTTTCAGGAAGTCGCGTCGTTTCATGATTTCTCCAAATTTAAGGGTCAGTGCAACATTCCCAATCCGCTTACAGAAACACCCCCGCCGACACCTGAAACCTCGCCGCCATTTTCTTCGCCAGCGCCTTGCTGATCTCCCGACGCCCTGAAAGTATGTCGCTGATCGTTCCCTGCGAGGCAATGTCGGACAGATCGGACTGCTTCAGTCCGTGTTCATCCATCAGGTAGCGCAGCACCTCACCTGGCTCAGCGTCCGGCATCGGCGCCTGGCGCTTCTCGTAGGAATGAATAACCTCACCCAGCAACTCAACCAAGCCAGCTAGAGGATGCGCCTGATTCGCGCCACCAGCATCCAACAGGCGGTTCAGGTACCCAACCGCTGCGTCATATTCACCCTTCCGGACAATCGGTTTGAGCGGCACGAGTTCACACAGCGCCTGGTAGCGTTTGGCAATCTTGTCCATTTCATTGGCACCCATCATGGCCTCCAATTGTCGTATTCGGCATGGGTCAATACCGCACGCACGTAAAGCGTCTGTGTGTTGAAGTGGATCGCAGCAATCAATCGAAAATGATTTCCAGCGATGTCGAACACATAGTAATCACCAGCCTTATCCACCGAATTGAACACCCGCTTCAGATCTGCGTAATTGTGGAAGGCATTCCCCTCGATCAGCTTGCGCCAGGCCTGCGATGGCTGGCCGGCAGATCGATGCCGAAGCGCGAACTCGCGCAGGGCTTTATTGCTGATCAGGCGCATCTACGAATAATATCGCATTATGCGATAATTAGAAATACCTTATTCAGATGATCCTTCACCAACCGCCTTCACCGCTCGATCTGCGAGCGTGTAGTATCTGCGGAAATCTTCCTCCGGAACCAGACCTAAGGAACCATCCAATGTTCAAGCCAAACCTCCGCCTGGTTCACATCGTCTTAGCAGCAGCCTGCCTATCGCAAGCAGCCATCGCCCAACAAAGCTATCCCTCCAAGCCAATCAGCGTAGTCATCCCCTTCGCGTCAGGCGGAAGCGTTGACAGCGAGGCACGCTTCTACACAGACAAGGTGTCGTCCAAGCTGAAGCAGCCACTCGTGTTCGATTTCAGGGCAGGGGCCGGCAGCTCCATTGGAATCGGCTATGTCATCAAGGCGCCCAACGACGGCCACACCTTGCTGATCACCAATGCAGGCATCACGGTGATCCCGAATTTCTACAAGGAGGTCAGTGAAGCGGCGACAAGGACCCTGGTTCCGATCATCCAGCTGACCGACCGGCCGACCATCGTCATGACCAGCCTGGTGGCACTTCCCAACGTCAACACCCTCCAGGATGTGGTCGCGTACGGGAAGGCCAATCCCGGTGTGCTCAACTGCAATACGTCTGGCGCCGGAAGCATTTCGCATATCGCCTGCGCGGCGCTCGCCAATGCCCTGAACATCAAGATATCGCCAGTGCACTACAAGGGCATTGCACAGGGGCAGATCGACCTCGTCGCCGGACGAACGCATGTGTACCCGGGATCCATGCTCGGAGCGATACCGCAGATCAAGGCAGGCAAACTCCGGGCCATTGCCGTGCTCGGCCCGAACCGCGCCGCCCTCATGCCTGATGTGAGGACCACCCATGAGCAGGGGTTCAACATCGATTATCCAACCTGGCTGGGTGTCTTCGCCCCTGCCGGCACTTCTCCGGCCATCGTCAATCTGCTCAATGCAGAGTTCGCCGCAGCGGTTCGTGCTCCGGATGTGCTCCAGCAGGTGGGCAAATTGGGCAGTGTTCCTGTCACCAGCTCACCCGCGGCCTTTCGCAAGCAATTCGACTATGAGTTGGCATACTGGAAAAAGATCGTGCAGGACAATGACATCAAGCTGGATGAATAAGCCAGGAAAGACGATGCTCCTGTCCCCGCTACCAGTCCACATCAAGAACAGGAAAGGATGTCCCATGCGAAGCAGTGTCAATGCATGCAGTGCTGTTTCTTCGCTCTGCATCGTCCTTCTGAGCGGATCGGCCGCCGCTCAAGGCAGCTTCCCGTCGAAGCCGATCCGTTTCATTGTCCCCAATGCGGCGGCCAGCTCAGCGGACATCCTGTCCAGGACGGTGGCGCAGAAGATGAGCGAGCAACTCCAGCAACAGGTGATCGTGGACGTCAGGCCCGGCGCCAGCGGCATCATCGGAACGGAGCTGGCAAAAAACGCCTCGCCTGATGGCTACACCATCTTCCAGGCCGGGGCCGCCCTCACCGTCCAGCCCGCATTGAAGAAACTGCCTTACGACCCGGAGCGCGACTTCATTCCGTTGAGCCGCATGGCCTGGGTGTCCAACCTTGTCGCCGTCAGCAGCAAGTCGGACATCAAGACCCTCGAGCAGCTCATTCAGCAGGCCAAAGCCCGACCCGGCGAGCTCAACTACGGATCAGCCGGCAATGCCTCGCCCTCGCACCTGAGCAGCGCCCTGCTCGATGTGATGGCCGGGATCAAGACGGTCCATATTCCGTACAAGGGCAATGCCCAGGTCGCCAGCGACATCATTGGTGGACGGCTGCAATTGTTTTGGGGAGTTTTTTTTCCAGGCTTCTTGTGCGATCGGATCGCTCTGGGGGTGACGCTTGTCAGGGGCGAGCTTTCGCCAGCCATGCCGATGGAGCAGGTTGTATACCGAGGACAGAGCCATGCGACGGCCAAGGGCAGC
>CAXNIK010000119.1:0-9562 GCA_964202115.1 Burkholderiales bacterium | reverse complement strand
TCAAACCATGTCGCGTTACTGATCGCATCGATCGACATGCGACTAAAGAAGGGTAAAACGCGGGACTTTAATACGACCTCAATGCCGCGCAGTGTCTCTATGCTGCGCTCGCCGCGTTCAACCGCTTCGGTGTATCGTTGCAGGGCTTGTTTAGCGGAAGTGCCAAATGTTTTAGTGGATGCGACGATTTGTCCGCTTTGGATCTGGGACTGCTTTTGGAAGTACCATTTCTCGGCAACTGAAGCGGCTGCGGGTTGTTGTTTTTCTTTTGTAGATTCGCGGATGTAACGGCCTTTGTGGTGAAGGCCAACCCACCAGTAAGAACTGTTTTTGCGACGGAAGATGTGAAATCTTCCATCCAGCAAATCAATCTTGTCTAGGCCCAGCGCGTCTGCCATAAAGTTGCTGACGAGTAAAAACGCAGCAAACAGTATAGCAAGTTTTTGTCAAAATGTGTAGTGAATGTGTAGTGCATTAAAATATATAAAACGTATTATAAACAATAACATACATATATATTAACCTGCGTTTTGAGTCCCCTGCGTCTACCAATTCCACCACCCGGGCCGGTCATTGCGTCCGGAAATGCCGGCAATGTCAGAGCAATGCTTGGTGGAATTATACAAGGCATCTGCATTGTGCCGTCCTTCGTTCTGCGATGGCACCGGCGTCCGGGCCGGCGTTTGTTATTCTTCGCCGATGAAAAACATGCAAGCTGACACAAACCTTGTGCGCGACCTTGTGCGGGAACATCAGGCCGCGCTCACCACGGACGACTTCAACTACGCACTGCCGCCGGAGCGCATCGCCAGCCATCCGCCCGCCGAGCGCCGCGCCAGCCGCCTGCTGCGCCTGGACGGTTCGGGCCCGGCCAATATTTCCGACCACAGCTTCGCCGATCTGGAGCAATTCGTCAGCGCCGGCGATGTCATGGTGTTCAACGATACGCGGGTGATCAAGGCCCGGCTCCTCGGCGAAAAAGAAACCGGTGGCCGGGTGGAGGTGCTGATCGAGCGCCTGCTGCCCGGGCGCCACGCGCTGGTGCAGCTGCGAGCCAGCAAATCGCCAAGGGCCGGGGCGCGCCTCGTGCTGGAAGGCGCGCTCAAGGCGGTGGTGGTGACTCGCCATGACGACCTGTACGAATTGCGCTTCGAAGGCGAAGAGGACTTGCTCGACCTGCTGGAACGCCACGGCCACCTGCCGCTGCCGCGTTACATGGCCCGGCCGCCTGAACACGAGGACGAGACGCGTTATCAGACGGTGTACGCGCGCGAACCGGGCGCGGTGGCCGCGCCCACCGCCGGGCTGCATTTCGACGAGGCCATGCTGAACGCCTTGCGCGCGCGCGGCGTGGTGCTCGCCTGGCTGACGCTGCACGTGGGTGCCGGCACCTTCCAGCCGGTGCGCACCCATCTCCTTTCGGAACACCGCATGCATGCCGAGCGCTATGTCATTCCCGCCGCCACTGCCGCCTCGATCGCGGCGGCGCGCGCATCAGGCAGACGCATCATCGCCGTGGGCACCACCAGCCTGCGCGCGCTGGAGGCGGCGGCGCTGCAAGGCGAGGACGGGCTTCCCATGACCGGCGAAGGCGAGACCTCCCTGTTCATCACGCCCGGATTTCGCTTTCGCGTGGTGGATGCGCTGCTCACCAACTTCCACCTGCCGCGCTCCACGCTGCTCATGCTGGTGTCGGCCTTCGCCGGCATGGCCCCGGTGCGCAGCGCCTATGCCCATGCCATTGCCGCCGGCTATCGTTTCTTCAGCTATGGCGATGCCATGCTGGTGGACCGGGCCGCAATTGGAGGAACCCCGGATGCAGGAACCCCATGAAATTTGAAATTCAGCATCGCGACGGCGCAACGCGCGCAGGCCTCCTGCAACTCACCCATGGCAACATCGAAACACCGGTATTCATGCCCGTGGGCACCTATGGCACGGTGAAGGCCATGAGCCCGGCAGAACTCGAAGAACTGGGCGCGGGCATCGTGCTCGGCAATACCTTCCACCTGTGGCTGCGACCGGGCATGGATGTCATCGCCGCCCACCAGGGCCTGCACCGCTTCATGGGCTGGAACGGCCCCATCCTCACCGACTCCGGAGGCTTCCAGGTGTTCAGCCTGGGGGCCATGCGCAAGATCAGCGAGGAAGGCGTGCGCTTCGCCTCGCCGGTGAACGGCGACAAGCTCATGCTCACGCCGGAGGAATCCATGCGCATCCAGCGCGTGCTCAATTCCGACATCGCCATGATCTTCGACGAATGCACGCCCTTCCCGGCCGACGAGCGCATCGCCGGGGAGTCCATGCGCCTGTCGCTGCGCTGGGCCGAACGCAGCCGCGCCGAGTGGGAGAAGCTCGGGCCGGCCACTCAGGAGGGCCAGGCCAATGCCCTGTTCGGCATCGTCCAGGGCGGCATGCACGAGCACCTGCGCGACGAGTCGCTGGCCGGGCTCACCGCCATCGGCTTCGAAGGCTATGCCATAGGCGGCTTGTCGGTGGGCGAGCCCAAGACCGACATGCTGCGCATCCTGGCGCACACCGCGCCGCAACTGCCGGCGGATCAGCCGCGCTACCTCATGGGCGTGGGCACGCCCGAGGACATCGTCGCCGCGGTCGCGGCCGGCGTGGACATGTTCGATTGCGTCATGCCCACGCGCAACGCGCGCAACGGCTGGCTGTTCACCCGCTTCGGCGACGTGAAGTTGCGCAACGCCCGCTACCGCGACGACACCCGCCCGCTGGACGAGGCCTGCGCCTGCCACACCTGCCGGCATTTCACGCGCGCCTACCTGCACCACCTGCAGCGGGTGAACGAAATCCTGGGCTCGCGCCTGAACACCCTGCACAACCTGCACTTCTACCTGGACATGATGCGCGAACTGCGCGAGGCCATCGCCGCCGGCAGCTTTGCCGCATGGGCGGGGAGTTTTCTCCAGCAGCGCGCCGGCGGCATTCCCGACTGACCCGACTGACCCGACTGACCGGACTGACCGGACTGACCGGACTGACCCGACTGACCCGACTGACCCGACTGACCCGACTGACCATTTGCGGCGCTCACCCCCCCCGAAACTGCAATAGCCGGCCGCCCCCGCTCCGGGACCGGAAGTCACCGCCCCGGATGGTAGAATTACCGGTTCCAAAAATGCAGTTTCATTCAGAGAGTTAAGGAAGGAGACAGGCGGTGATCATTTCCCCTGCATATGCCCAGGCTGGTCCGGGCGGCTCGGATGGCGGCTTGAGCACCATCATCATGTTCGTGGGGATGGGCATGATCATGTATTTCCTCATCTTCCGGCCGCAGCAAAAGAAGGCAAAGGAACAACGCGCCATGGTAGACGCACTGCAAAAAGGCGACGAAGTCATCGCCGCCGGCGGCCTGGTGGGCAAGATCACCGAGGTCAGCGACGCCTACATCACCATGGAGGTCGCACCCGGGACCGAGATCCGCGCGCAGAAGTTCTCCGTCCAGACGCTGCTGCCCAAGGGCACGATGAAGTCGATTTGAATAGCGCTCACTCTCCATGAACCGTTACCCCATCTGGGTCTACGTCGCCGTCGCCGTCGCCCTGGTTCTGGGCGCGCTGTACACCCTGCCCAACTTCTTCGGC
Organism: Burkholderiales bacterium; assembly: GCA_964202115.1. Lineage (GTDB taxonomy): Bacteria > Pseudomonadota > Gammaproteobacteria > Burkholderiales > SG8-39 > CAIYPG01. The sequence continues at coordinate 5,951 of CAXNIK010000119.1, read as the reverse complement.
GAAGCGCCGGCGGTGCAGGTCTCGGCCGCTCGAGCCACCGTCAAGGTAGGCAGCGAGGTCATGGCGCGTGTGGAAAGCGCGCTCAAGGCGGCCAACATCCAGCCCACCGGCGTGTTCCTGGAACTGGCCAGCGTGCGCGTGCGCCTGCCCGACACCGACACCCAGCTGAAGGCCAAGGACGTGATCAGCGAAGCGCTGAATCCGGACAGAAACAATCCCTCCTACAACGTGGCGCTGAACCTCTTGTCCTCCTCGCCCGCCTGGCTCAGCTCCATCAATGCCCAGCCCATGTACCTGGGCCTGGACCTGCGCGGCGGGGTGCACTTCCTGCTGCAGGTGGACATGAAGGCCGCGGTAAAACAGCGCCTGGACGGCCTGTCAGGGAGCATCCGCGCCGGCCTGCGCGAGAAGAATATCCGTCACGCCGGTATTACCCGCGACCTCGCGCGTGAAAGCGGCCGGGAAACCGAGCGCATCCTGGTGCGCTTCCAGGATGCCGACATGCGCACCAAGGCGCTCCAGTACATCGAACCACAAATGCCGGACCTGGCCGTGACCGAGGCCGGCGAAGGCACGGACCTGCGCCTTGTCGCCACCCTCAAGCCCGAAGCCGAGAAAGCGCTGCAGGAAGGCGCGGTCAAGCAGAACATCCAGACACTGCACAACCGCATCAACGAGCTGGGCGTGGCCGAACCGGTCATCCAGCAGCAGGGCAGCGATCGCGTCATCGTGCAATTGCCCGGCGTGCAGGACACCGCCCGCGCCAAGGAGATCCTCGGCCGCACCGCGACCCTGGAAATCCGCCTTGTCGACGAGGAGGCCAGGGCCAGTGGCTCCAACATCAACGTGGATGTCTTCCCCGAGCGGCATCGCGACGGCACCGTGTCCAGCGTGCCCACGAAACGCCAGGTCATCGTCACCGGCGAGCAGTTCATCAGCGCGCGCGCCACCTTCGATCAGGAGAACCGGCCGGCAGTGTCGGTGGAACTCGACCCGGCGGGCGGGCGCGCCATGCGCCAGGCGACGCGCGAAAACATCAAGCGCCTCATGGCCATCATCCTGGTGGAGAAAGGCCGCGGCGAGGCAATTTCCGTCGCCACCATACAAAGCGAGTTCGGCGCCCAGTTCCAGATCACCGGCCTGTTCTCCCCCACCGAGACCAACAATCTGGCCTTGCTGATCCGCGCGGGCTCGCTGGCCGCGCCCATGGAAATTGTCGAGGAGCGCACCGTGGGCCCGTCCCTGGGCGCGGAGAACATCCGCAAGGGCTTTTACTCGACGCTGTACGGCTTTGTCGCGCTGTCCCTGTTCATCATGGTGTACTACTCGCTGTTCGGGGTGTTCTCCACCGTGGCGCTGACCGCCAACGTGCTGCTGCTGATCGCGCTCTTGTCGCTCCTGCAGGCCACGCTCACCCTGCCCGGCATCGCCGCCATCGCCCTCACCCTGGGCATGGCCATCGACGCCAACGTGCTCATCAACGAGCGCATCCGCGAGGAGCTGCGCGGCGGCGCCTCGCCGCAGGCGGCCATCTCGGCCGGTTACGACCGCGCCTTCGGCACCATTTTCGACTCCAACGTCACCACCATGATCGCCGGCCTGGCACTGCTCATCTTCGGCTCGGGGCCGGTGCGCGGCTTTGCCGTGGTGCACTGCCTGGGCATACTCACATCCATCTTCTCCTCGGTTGTCGTCAGCCGCTGCATGGTCAACCTGGTCTACGGGTCACGCCGCAAGATCGAGCACGTGGCCATCGGCGACACGAGTTGGAAATGAGCTTGACAACTACCTACTAGACCCGCACCGGACTCGCCAACATGGAATTCTTCAAGATCCGCCGCGACATCCCGTTCATGCGGCATGCGCTGCTGTTCAACATCATCTCGGCGCTCACCTTTGTCATCGCCGTGGCGCTGCTGGCCACCAAGGGCCTGCACTTCTCCATCGAGTTCACCGGCGGCACGGTGATGGAGGTGAGCTACGCGCAACCGGCCAACGTGGACGCCATACGCGCCGCGCTGGAAAAGCGCAGCTACACCGACTTCTCGGTGCAGAATTTCGGCTCTTCGCGCGACGTATTGATACGCCTGCCGCTGAAAGAGGGGCAGGCGAGTTCCGCCCTGTCCGAGGGCGTGATGCAGGCGCTGGCGCAGGACACCCCGGGCGCCAAGATGCAGCGCGTGGAATTCGTCGGGCCGCAGGTCGGCCGGGAACTGGCCGAGAACGGCGCCCTGGCCCTGATCGTCACCTGTCTGGGTATCGTCGCCTACCTGGCGATGCGCTTCGAATGGAAGTTCGGCGTGGCCGCCATCATTGCCAACCTGCACGACGTGGTCATCATCCTGGGCTTCTTTTCCCTGTTCCAGTGGGAGTTTTCCCTGCCGGTGCTGGCCGCGATCCTTGCCGTGCTGGGCTATTCGGTGAACGAGTCGGTGGTGGTCGCCGACCGGATACGCGAGAATTTCCGCAAGATGCGCCGCGCCGGGATCACCGAGGTCATCGACAACGCCATCACCCGCACCATCTCGCGCACCATCATCACCCACGGCTCCACCCAGCTGATGGTGACCTCCATGCTGATCTTCGGCGGCCCGGCGCTGCATTATTTCGCGCTGGCGCTGACCATCGGCATCTGCTTCGGCATCTATTCCTCGGTGCTGGTCATGGCGCCGCTGGTGCGCTGGCTGGGGGTGAAGCGCGAGGACCTGGTGAAGCCGGTGCAGGGGAAGAAGGAAGAAGCTGTCGTCTGAGGCGGGCTTTTTCTGCCAGGCCGCGCAGAAGTGCTTCCAGAGCTCAGGTAATGCCTTGCAGTCTCGGAATAAATCTTCGGCTGCTGCTGTTCACTCTTTTGCATCAACTGGATTCTGAAGTTACGCTGTCAACGCATCTTTTTAAGGAGGTTCGCATGGGAAATCGCCTGTTTTCAGCTGTTCTCGGACTGATTCTCGGCACGGGAATCGCCCTCACCGCCACCCCGATACTGGCCGACGAGATCAAGGTCACCCTGAGCGGCAGCGAGGAAAACCCTCCGGTCACCACCTCCGCCAGCGGTAGCGGAACGGTCACCATCAATGCCGACATGACCGTCAGCGTCAACATCACGACCACCGGCATTGCCGCCACGGCCGCCCATATCCACATGGCACCCGCGGGCCAGAACGGCCCGGTCATCGTCCCCTTCAGCAGGAATGGCGATGCCTGGGTCGCCGCACCGGGCGCCAAACTGACCGAAGCTCAGTACGCCGCGTACAAGGCAGGCAATCTGTACGTCAATCTGTACGTCAATGTGCACAGCAAGGTCAATCCGGGTGGTGAAATACGGGCGCAGATACGCCCCTGAAGATGGAGTCACCAGGACACCTTGAGATATCATGTTGCACTGTAAGTCGCTGTAACCAGACCATTTAATAAAGAGGATCACAAACATGCGTAGAAGGTTGATGACAGGTATCGTTTTTTGCACATTGAGCTTCGGCATCGCCCTCGACGCCTTCGCTCAGAGCGCCAATTTCTTGGTTTCGAGCCGCAAGGGCGCGATGACGCTGCAACAGAAATACATGTCGCGACTGGTCAACATGGCTCAGGGCAAAGTGCCTTTCGATGCCAGTGAGGCGCAGCACAATGCCGACATCCTCGCAGTGCTGGCCACCCTGCCGTGGGATGACTTTCAGGCCAGCACCGCCCAGAACCCCAATACCCGCGCCAAAGAAGAGGTCTTCAAGGACGCCCCGAAGTTCAAGGCCGCTTCAGAAAAACTGGGGGCTGAGATAAAAGCTCTGGTAGTCGCGACACGCAGCGGCAATCAGGCCACGGTAGGTGCGGCCGTGAAGAATGCAGCCCAGGCATGCAACACCTGCCACGACTCCTTCTCCGGCTGGACTGGCCGGTTCAAGTTCGAATAGGCGCGTTCTCTAGTTTTTACCCGCCTCTCATGCAACGCGCGATTGAGGTTTTTTTAAGGGCGGCACTCCTCGCCATCTGTACGATCGGCGGGAGCGCCTCCATCGCGCAAAGCAATGCCAAGCAAGGCGAGTACCTGGCAACAGCCTCCGGTTGCTTCAATTGCCATACCAGCGAGAAGCCAAATTCGTCGCCATTTACCGGCGGCCGTGCACTGAAAACGCCGTTCGGCACCTTCTACGGACCGAACATCACGCCTCACCGAACTGCCGGGCTGGGTAGCTGGACCCAGGCGGACTTCATGCGTGCGATTCGCGAGGGGCGCCGCCCTGACGGTGCCCACTACTATCCGGCCTTCCCTTATCCGTCGTTTACCAAGATGAGTGACACCGACATCCAGAATCTGTGGGCGTTCATGCGTATGATCCCGCCCGATCCGCAGCCCAACCGAGCGCACGAGCTCCGCTTCCCTTTTGCCTGGCGGCCGCTGATCATCATCTGGAAATGGCTGTTCTTTATCCCCGGCCCCATGATCGACAATCCCACGCTCACGACCCAGCAGGCCAGGGGCGCCTACCTGGTGAATGCGCTGGGGCATTGCAGCGAGTGCCACACCCCGCGAAATTTTCTGGGAGGTCCCAAAAACTCCAGGTTCCTCGCCGGAGGAGAAATCTCCGAGGGACTGGTACCCAATCTGACACCAACTCGGCTGAAATCCTGGAGCGACGACGCGCTGAAGAATTTCTTCAAAACCGGACTCACTCCGGATGGAGATGCCACCGGCGATGCCATGGATGAGGTTGTCACCAAGATTACAAGCAAATTGTCGCCAGAGGACCTAGCTGCACTGATCGCTTATCTGAGGTCGCTGCCGGCGCTACCGAACGAAAAGTAATTGTTATCAGAATAAAGAAATAGTCGTTACTGGACGAACCGGTTCAAGATAATTATTATCAAGATCTACGCTACGGCAGCTACAGCAGCACCCGCGACGCCTCTTTCATTGCGCTGATCGTGGCGCGCAATTCGCTCACACCGCTGCCATTGGCCAGCACCGCGCGCGACACGCTGGGCAGCACCCGGCCCAGTGCCCCGGGCATGCGGCGCCTGACATCCTCCAGCGTCGCGCCCTGTGCCCCCACGCCGGGCGCGAGTATGAACGCGGCCGGCATCGCTGCCACGGTCTGCGCCGCGTCATCGCAGGTGGCGCCGACCACCGCGCCCACCGGCCCCATCGAACCTATCGAACCAGCGGCATCGCCGGCGAAGCGCCGGTTGAGGTCGGTAATTTCGTCACACAAGGCCTCGGCAACGCTGCGTCCATCCGCACGCCGCGCCGTCTGCAGGGCCTGGCCTTCCGGATTGGATGAACGCACCACCACGAACACGCCGCCATCGTTCTTCACGGCGTAGGCGATGGCCTTGTCCAGCGCACCCAGCCCCAGATAGGGACTGAGCGTCACCGCATCCGCCTTCAATGTGCTGTTCGGGGCGAAGAAAGCCTCGACATAGGCCTCACCCGTGGTGTCGATGTCGCCGCGCTTCACATCGAGCAGGACCATGACCTCGCGGCGGCGCGCATCCGCTGTCAGTTCCTCCAGCGCGCGTATCCCGGCGCTGCCGTAGCGTTCGAAATAGGCCGACTGGGGCTTGACGATGGCCAGTCCGTAATCGGCCGCCTGCAGCACCCGCCGCCCGAACTCCAGCGCGCCCTCGGCGGAATCCGGCAGGCCGCAGGTCTTGAGCAGCGAGGCGGAAGGATCTATGCCTATGCACAGCGGGCTGTGCTGTTCGATACGTGCCTTGAGTCGGGCGGCAAAAGTCATCGGGTCATCGACTCAGATTTTCTTCGCCAGCTCCGCCGCCTTGCCGATGTAAGTCGCAGGCGTCAGCGCCAGCAGGCGCTTTTTTTCTGCCGGAGGAATGGCCAGCTTCTTAATGAACGCGGCGAGTGTAGCGCGCGTAATGCCGGCTTTGCCGCGGGTGAGTTCCTTCAACTGCTCGTAGGCGTCCGGCACGGCGTAGCGCCGCATGACGGTCTGTATCGGCTC
>CAXNIK010000118.1:0-9670 GCA_964202115.1 Burkholderiales bacterium | reverse complement strand
GAAATTGCGGCCCATGGCGCCCAGCACCACGACCGTGCCGCCGGTCATATATTCGCAACCGTGATCGCCCACGCCCTCGACAACAGCCATGGCACCGGAGTTGCGCACGGCAAATCGCTCGCCCGCCACGCCGCGGAAATAGGCCTCGCCGCTGGTGGCCCCGTACAGCGCAACATTGCCGGTGATGATGTTCTCGGTGGGCACGCCGCGGAACTTGGGTGAGGGCTGAACGCTGATGCGCCCGCCGGACAGGCCCTTGCCGCAGTAGTCGTTAGTCTCGCCTATCAGGTCCAGGGTAACGCCCTTGGCGAGGAAGGCGCCGAAGCTCTGCCCGGCCGATCCGGCGAAACGCACATGGATGGTGTCTTCCGGCAGGCCGGCGTCTCCGTATTTCTTGGCTATGGTCCCGGACAGTATGGTGCCCACGGTGCGGTGGATGTTGCGTATGGGCATATCTATGGACACCTTGTCACCGCGGTCCAGCGCCAGGCGCGACAACTCGATGATGCGGTGATCCAGGGCACGGTCCAGACCGTGGTCCTGCTGTTCGCAGTGATAGCGCGCAACTTCGGGTCCGATGTCGGGCTGATGGAAAATACGGCCGAAATCCAGGCCCTTGGCCTTCCAGTGCTCTATGCCCTTTTTCATGTCCAGCAGATCCGAGCGCCCGATCAGGTCATTGAACTTGCGTATGCCCAGTTGCGCCATCAGCAGACGGGCTTCCTCGGCGATGAAGAAGAAGAAGTTGATGACGTGCTCGGGCTTGCCGGTGAATTTCTTGCGCAGCACCGGATCCTGGGTGGCTACGCCCACCGGACAGGTGTTGAGGTGGCATTTGCGCATCATGATGCAGCCCTCGACCACCAGCGGTGCGGTGGCAAAGCCGAATTCGTCGGCGCCCAGCAGGGCACCAACGATGACATCGCGGCCGGTCTTGATCTGGCCGTCCACCTGCACCGCGATACGGCCGCGCAGCCGGTTGAGTACCAGGGTCTGCTGCGTTTCGGCCAGCCCCAGTTCCCAGGGCGTGCCGGCGTGCTTGATGGAGGACCAGGGAGAAGCACCCGTGCCACCGTCATGGCCGGAGATGGTGACGTGATCGGATTTGGCCTTGGCCACGCCGGCCGCGACCGTGCCCACGCCAACCTCGGACACCAGCTTCACGGAGATGGAAGCTGCCGGATTGGCGTTCTTCAGGTCATGTATGAGCTGCGCCAGGTCCTCGATGGAATAGATGTCGTGATGCGGCGGCGGTGAGATCAGCTCCACGCCGGGCGTCGAGCAGCGCAGCTCGGCGATGTATTCGGACACCTTCTTGCCGGGAAGCTGACCGCCTTCTCCAGGCTTGGCGCCCTGCGCCATCTTGATCTGGATCTGGTCGGCCGAGGACAGGTACTCCGCGGTGACGCCGAAGCGACCGGAGGCGACCTGCTTGATCTTGGAACGCAGCGAATCGCCTTCTTTGAGCGGGTAGTCGCTTTCGATGTGCGCCTTGCCCAGGCGCGAGGCCAGGGTTTCGCCCAGCTTGACTGGAGCGTAACGGTCACGATCTTCGCCGCCTTCGCCGGTGTTGGACTTGCCACCGATACGGTTCATGGCGACAGCCAGGGTGCTGTGCGCCTCGGTGGAGATGGAGCCCAGCGACATGGCGCCGGTGGCAAAGCGCTTGACGATGTCCACCGCGGGCTCGACTTCCTCTATGGGCACGGGCTGGCACTGGTCGAAGCGGAAATCAAACAGTCCGCGGAAGGTCATGTGGCGGCGCGACTGGTCGTTGATCAGCGCCGCGTATTCCTTGTAGGTCGATAAGGAATTCTGCCGGGTGGAGTGCTGCAGCTTGGCGATGGCATCGGGGGTCCACATGTGGTCCTCGCCGCGCACGCGATAGGCGTATTCACCGCCTGCGTCCAGGGAACGCACCAGCACCGGATCGCTGCCGAAGGCAGCGCGATGCATGCGCAAGGTCTCTTCGGCGAGGTCGAACAGGTTGATACCACCAACGTTGGAGGTGGTGCCTGCGAAATACTTCTCGATCAGCTCCTTGGACAAACCCACGGCCTCAAAAATCTGCGCGCCGGTATAGGACATGTAGGTCGAGATGCCCATCTTGGACATGACTTTACGCAGGCCCTTGCCTATGGCCTTGACGAAATTCTTGATCGCCTTCTTGCCGCTGTCTTTTTCATCACTATCGGCAAAGGCGAGCACCGTCTCGAGCGCGACGTAGGGATGCACCGCTTCCGCCCCGTAGCCACCGAGCAGGGCAAAGTGATGGACTTCGCGCGCGGAGCCGGTTTCCACCACCAGACCGGTGGAGGTGCGCAGGCCGCGGTTCACCAGGTGCTGATGAATCGAGGAGAGCGCAAGCAGCGCGGGTATGGCCACATGGGCGCTGTCCAGCCTGCGGTCGGAAATGATGAGGATGGAATAGCCAGCACGCACCGCGTCCTCGGCCTGCGCCGCGAGCGAGGCCAGGCGCGCTTCGATGGCCACTTTGCCCCAGTCCACCGGATAACAGATATCAAGCTCGCAGGACTTGAACTTGCCGTCGGTGTAACGATCGATGTGCCGGATTTTCTCCATCTCGTAGAAATCCAGCACCGGCTGCCCAACCTCCAGGCGCAAGGGCGGGTTCATCTCGTCTATGCCGAGAAGATTGGGCTTGGGCCCGATGAAGGACACTAAAGACGTGACCAACTCCTCCCGTATGGGATCGATAGGCGGGTTGGTCACTTGGGCAAAGAGCTGCTTGAAATAGTGATACAGCGTCTTGTTCTTGTTCGACAGCACCGCCAGGGGCGAATCATTGCCCATGGAACCTGTGGGCTCCTCGCCGTTGGCCGACATGGGCGACAGGATGAACTTGATGTCTTCCTGGGTGTAGCCAAATGCCTGCTGGCGATCCAGCAAGGGGACAGGTGAGCGTTCCGGCCGCTCCTTGTCGCTGGGAACGTCGTCCAGCTTGACGCGTATGCGCTCTATCCATTCGGCATAGGGCTTGCTCGAGGCCAGGGTTTCCTTCAACTCGCGGTCATCGATGATGCGGCCCTTTTCCACATCGACCAGGAACATCTTGCCGGGCTGCAGGCGCCACTTCTTGACGATGCGGTCTTCGGGGACGGGCAATACGCCCGCTTCCGAGGCCATGATCACCAGGTCGTCGTCGGTGACGATGTAGCGCGCGGGCCTCAATCCATTGCGGTCCAGCGTCGCGCCTATCTGGCGACCGTCGGTGAAGGCGATGGCCGCCGGGCCGTCCCAGGGTTCCATCATGGCGGCGTGGTATTCGTAGAAAGCGCGCCGGTTCGCGTCCATCAGGGTGTGGCCTTCCCATGCCTCGGGGATCATCATCATGACGGCATGGGCGATGGAATAGCCGCTCATGATGAGCAGTTCCAAAGCGTTATCGAAGGATGCGGAATCGGACTGGCCGGCGTAGATCAGCGGCCACAACTTGTCCAGATCGCGGCCCAGTATGGGGCTAGAGATGGCTCCCTGGCGGGCGCGTATCCAGTTGACGTTGCCGCGCACGGTGTTTATTTCACCGTTGTGCGCGATGAGCCGGAACGGATGCGCCAGGTCCCATGTAGGGAAAGTGTTGGTGGAGAAACGCTGGTGCGCCAGCGCCAGGGCGGAGGTGACTTTCTCGTTCTGCAGGTCCAGGTAGTACTTGCCCACCTGGCCAGCCAGCAACATGCCCTTGTAGACGATGGTGCGCGCCGACATGGACGGCACGTAGTACTCCTTGCCGTGCGCGAGCTTCAGGCTTTGAATCGCATGTCCTGCGCTTTTGCGGATGACATAGAGTTTGCGTTCAAGCGCGTCAGTGACGGTGACATCCGTTCCACGCCCGATGAAGACCTGGCGGATGACAGGTTCGATACGCTTGACCGATTCGCCCAGCCCCGAGTTGTCGCGCGGCACATCACGCCAACCCAGAAGAACCTGGCCTTCGTCCTTGATGGCGCGCTCGATTTCGTATTCACAGGCAAGGCGCGAGGCCGGTTCCTGCGGCAGGAAGACCATGCCCACGCCGTATTGCCCGGCAGGAGGCAGGTTCACGCCTGCCTTGGCCATGTCTTCCCGGAGAAAAGCGTCCGGCAACTGAATCAGGATTCCCGCACCGTCGCCCGCGAGTGGATCGGCACCCACCGCACCACGGTGGTTGAGGTTTTTCAGAATCTGCAGGCCCTGCTCAACTATGGAGTGGCTCTTTGCACCTTTGATGTGCGCGACAAAGCCCACGCCACAAGCGTCATGTTCATTGGCGGGATCGTAAAGTCCCTGCCGGGGCGGAAGTCCTGTCTGGCCCACGTTACCACCTCAATCGGCCCGTCTCGCGAGAGGCGAGAAACCGGGACAGTTAACCTGCTGAAAACCCTAAGGGAACTTATGAGTGTACTGTCTTATCCCATGCACTTCAAGCGCTTAGAGCGCGCTGCGCAGCAGCAAACCCCGCTTAGCCGGTCCTGCGCTGGAGGGCAGCAGACACCGTTTCCGCGGGGATGTCATTGGCAACAATAGCTTTACCCAAGCCATCGAGCAGGATGAACCGCAATGCGCCATCACGAGCCTTCTTGTCAACACTCATCAATTCCAGATAGCGGCTGAAAGCAAAGTCGGGGCCCCGGACCGGCAAGCCTGCCCGTACCAGCAAGTGCTCCACTCGCTCCACGTCTCCGGCTCCGAGCTTACCCAGCCGCAGGGACAATTCCGCTGCAATCATCATGCCCGCGGCGATGGCTTCGCCATGCAGCCAGGTGCCAAATCCCAGCCCTGACTCAATTGCATGCCCGAAAGTGTGTCCAAAATTAAGCCAGGCGCGCACATCTTCCTCACGCTCGTCCATGGCCACAACCTCGGCCTTGATCTCGCAGCAGCGCACAACAGCATGCTCCAGGGCGTTCGCATCCCGGGCAAGCAGCTTTACGATGTTGGCTTCCAGCCACTCGAAGAATCGCGCGTCCCGGATAAGGCCGTGTTTGATCACTTCCGCCAAACCGGCTTTCAGTTCCCGGTCTGGCAGGGTACTCAGCACATCCAGGTCCGTGACAACCACGCGCGGCTGATAGAACGCGCCTATCATGTTCTTGCCCAAGGGGTGGTTGATCGCGGTCTTTCCACCCACGGACGAGTCCACCTGGGCCAGCAGGGTTGTGGGGACCTGTATGAAGGGCGCTCCACGTTGCCAGGTCGCTGCGGCAAAGCCGGCCATGTCCCCGACAACACCCCCGCCCAGGCCTATCAAGGTTGTGCGGCGTTCGCAACGCTTGGCAATAAGCTCATCGAAAATAAGATTGAGGGTCTGCCAGGTCTTGTGGTCCTCCCCATCGGGAAGGACAATGGGCACCACATCCACTCCGGCAGCCCGCAGCATCGCCGAAATCGGCCCCAGATAAAGCGGTGCTATGGTGGCATTGGTGATGACTGCGGCACGTTTCTGCGCCAGCAGCGGCACGATCAGTTCAGGGGCGCGCAACAGACCCGCCCCGACGTGAATCGAATAACTACGCTCGCCCAGGCTTACGCTGACAGTCCGCATGATTTTTCCAGTTTGGGCAGCAAATCCCCGACAAGTGCACTCGCACTCTGCCGCCCGGTGTCAATAACCAGATCTGCCGTTTCCCGGTACAGCGGATCACGCAGGCGATAGATTTCTTCCAGCCGGGCGCGAGGATCGGTTCCCCTCAACAAGGGCCGGGATTTATCGTGCCGGGTACGACGCCACAGTTCCCGGGGAGCTGCGTGCAGATATATTACGTACCCTCGCCGTTTCAGGTACTCGCGGTTCAGGGGATCCAGCACGGCCCCGCCACCGGTGGCGAGAATGATGTTATCCATTGCAGTCATACGCTCTATTGCTTCTGCTTCGCGGCGCCTGAATCCGGCTTCACCTTCAATCTCAAAAATCACCGAAACCCTTACACCGGTTCGCGCCTCGATCTCATGGTCGCTATCATAAAAGGGCTTACCCAGTCGGCGAGCCAGAGCTCGTCCCACCGTCGTTTTCCCGGCTCCGGGCATGCCGATCAGGAAGAAATTATTTGAAGGATGCACCGGGTAATTCTACCGCCACCCGGAAAGACAAAGGCCGCCTGCAAAGGCGGCCTTTGTCGAGTAAAGACGAGTAAAGAACCTTTAGCGCTGGGTCGTGCGATCCTGGACCAGGCGGGGGGTGATGAAGATCAGCAGCTCGGTCTTGTTGTCCCTGCGCGCGTTGTTCCTGAACAGCTGACCGATCACGGGAAGGTCACCAAACACCGGGACTTTTACCACCTGGGAATTTGTGTCCTGTGTATATATGCCGCCGATCACCACGGTTCCGCCATTCTCGACAAGCACTTCTGTCTTGACGTGCTTGGTGTCTATGGTGACACCGGTGCCCAAAACCTGCCCTACCGCATCCTTGCTGACGTCCAGCGCCATGACAATATTGCCGTCGGGCGTAATCTGCGGCTTGACCTTCAGGGACAGGGACGCCTTGCGGAACGCAACCGAAGTTGCGCCGCTGGATGTGGCCTGCTGATACGGGATTTCAGTGCCCTGTTCGATCAATGCCTCGATATTGTTGGCGGTCAGCACGCGCGGACTCGAAATGATTTTCCCCTTGCCATCCGCTTCCAGAGCACTCAGTTCCAGGTTGAGGAAGCGGTTCTGGGCCGCATTGAAAAGAATCAGGGACAGATTGCCGGAAGCAAATCCCCCTGCACCCGCCGCGGGAAGATTGACGCCAAGACTGTCGGGAATGTACACCGGCGTTCCACCCTGGGCACCGCCCGCAGCGTGACCGCCCGTGTCACTCAGCGCGCCGCCTATGGACAAGCGGGGAGCATTAGGTCCGGGCGCCAGAGCATAACCCTTTCCGGTCATATCATGGAAACCGAAGCGAACACCGAGGTTCTTGGTGAAATTGTCATTTGCCTCGACAATCCGCGCCTCGATCAGCACCTGCCTGACCGCGACGTCTATTTGCTGCACCAGCCGGCGCACATCTTCGAGGCGTCCCGGGATGTCCTGAATGAATACGGTATTAGTGCAGACGCTCAATAACCTGCTTGCGGGCAAGCAATGCGACAATTTCTTCCTTGAGCTTCTTGATTTCGTCAATTTCCTTGTCCAGCCGGGCGTTCTCTTTTTTCAGGAACTCATTGCGGTCGCTCTGAACCGCAATGTAGCCGGCGATGACTCCATGAACCAGCACAACCAGCGCGATGGCCAATGCCGATACCATGCCGGCAAGGATGGCAAGGTGCTTGCGCTGAGCCTTGCGGCGCTCTTCCCTGTGCGGCAGCAGGTTGATGCGGATCATGGATCAAATCTCCGCAGTGCCAGACCGCAGGCAATCATCAGCGAGGGGGCATCGGAAACCAGCTTCTTCAGCTGTATGCGAGGGGAAATTGCCATGCTTGCAAACGGGTTGGCAACCAGCGTGTTCACCTGAGTACGTGTGGTCACGACATCGTCCAGCCCCGGAATGACGGCGGATCCTCCGGTAAGCAGGATATGTTCAACCGAGTTATAGGGCGTGGAGGTGAAGAAGAACTGCATGGCACGCTGAATTTCCAGGGCCACGTTTTCCATAAACGGCCGCAGAACTTCGGATTCGTAATTTTCAGGCAAGCCGCCGGAACGCTTGGCAGCCTCCGCCTCATCCTGACTCATGCCGTATTGCCGCATGATGTCCTGGGTCAGTTGGGCTCCGCCAAACGGCTGCTCACGAGTATAAATCGATTGATCATTACGCAAGACCGTAATGTTCATGACGTTGGCACCGATGTCGACCAGAACAACGTTCTGGTCGACGCCCTCATTCGGGAACTGCTTTCGAATCAGGTCAAAGGAAGTTTGAACCGCATAGGCCTCAACATCCATGCACAGGGCCTTCAACCCGGCGGCCTGGGCAACTGCCACGCGATCCTCGACCTTTTCCTTGCGGGATGCCGCTATCAGAACCTCGACTTCTTCGGGACTGGAAGGAGCGGGACCCACCACCTGAAAATCGAGGTTCACTTCTTCCAATGCAAACGGAATGTACTGATTTGCCTCGCTTTCGACCTGAACTTCCAATTCTTCGTCGCGCAGGCCTGCCGGCACTATGATCTTCTTCGTGATGACAGCGGCCGTAGGGAGGGCCATGGCCACGTTTTTTGTGCGCGTCGCCATCTTTTTCCATGCGCGTTGCACACACTCGACCACGGCTTCCAGGTTGGCAATATTGCCGTCCAGGGTGGCATCCTTGGGGAGCGGTTCTATGACATAGCGCTCAACGCGAACTACCCCCTTGCCAGCGTCCACCATTTCCACCATCTTTATGGATGAGGAACTGATGTCCATGCCAAACAGCGGCGGGGTCTTCGGTTTGAAGATGTCGAAATCGAGTGCCAAACCTAAATATCCTTCCTGTATGCCAGCTTACGAGCGGAAAGTATAATCCACGTTAAATCCTAGTAACAACCCCCCACCCTGTAAAGCATTTTTTTCTCAAAAGGTATGCTCAATCAAAGCGAATTCAGGCGCGCCCACTATAATCGGAGCTTTTAAGGCTTGCACAGAATGTCCCTACGTTGGCTTACCTTTCCGGCTTTGCTCCTTGCCGGGCTGGCTGTAATGGGCTTGGCTGTGGCCGGATTTTCGGTCTTAATTGCCTATCCGAATCTACCGTCTATTGAAGCACTTAACGATTATCAACCCAAGGTTCCCCTGCGCATTTACACCGCTGATGGCGCCCTAATCGGCGAATTCGGCGAGGAGCGGCGCTCCGTGGTTCGGATCGACGCCGTCCCGGTACTGCTCAAGAACGCCATCATCGCAGCGGAAGATGAACGTTTCTACGAGCACCCCGGTGTCGATTACGTCGGAGTGCTGCGAGCCGCCTACTCCAACCTCATAGCCGGCAGCACGAGGCAGGGAGCCTCGACCATAACAATGCAGGTGGCAAGGAACTTTTTCCTGTCTTCCGAAAGGACCTTGACGCGCAAGCTCTACGAGGCCCTGCTGGCTTTCCGGATCGAAGCCAGTCTCAGCAAAGACCAGATCTTGGAGATCTATATCAACCAGATCTATCTGGGTCAGAGGGCATATGGCTTCGCTGCCGCTTCCCAGATTTACTTTGGAAAAACACTCCAACAGCTGTCTCCGGCGGAGGCTGCCATGCTGGCAGGCCTGCCCAAAGCGCCATCGGCATTCAACCCTGTGGTAAACCCCAAACGTGCAAAACAGCGGCAACTGTACGTATTAAGACGCATGAAGGAGCTGGGTTATCTGGACGACGCACGCCTGGCAGAAGCACAAAAAGCTCATCTATCGGTGAAACATGAACTGAATGACTACGGAGTTCATGCCGAATTTGCCGCGGAAATGGTTCGTCAGATGCTGTATGAACGCTACCCTCAGGACGTTTATTCCAGGGGTTTTCGCGTATACACCACCCTGCTAAAAGCTGACCAGGATGCAGCATATGCAGCCGTGCGCAAAGGCCTCTTCGCCTATGACAAGCGGCATGGATATCGCGGCCCTGAAGGGTACGTGGAATTGAAAAGCGAAAGTGATGAAGCATTTGAAGATGCCTTGTCCGATTTCAATGACAGCGACGACCTTTACGCCGCTCTGGTTCTGGAGGCCACCCCCAAGCAGGTAAAGACCGTCCGTCGCGGAGGAGAAACCATCACTC
>CAXNIK010000117.1:0-9670 GCA_964202115.1 Burkholderiales bacterium | reverse complement strand
GGTGGTATAAAGGGCTGTGCGAAGGACACAGGATAGCGCAGTATCGGTTGGTAATTATCATCAATTATAATATTGATGCATTATCTGTATTTCATAAACGAGATAATTGTTATCTGAGCGAAAAGACATGAAACAAGTAGAACGTTTGTTTTCACCCAAGAGCGTCGCCATCGTCGGCGCCAGCGACGACAAGTCGCGTCCCGGCGGCCGTGGCATCGATGCCATGCTCACACAGGGCTACAAAGGCCGCATCCTGCCGGTGCATCCGCGCCTGAAGGAGGCTCAAGGGCTGAAGTGCTTCGCCTCGGTGAACGACATCGACGGCGACATCGACCTCGCCGTCATCGCGCTGCCGGCGCAAGCCGTGGTCGATATCGTGCCCGAGCTGGGCGCACGCGGCATTCCCAACGCCATCGTGCTGGGGGCGGGCTTTCGCGAGGCGGGGCCGGAGGGCGCGGCCTTGCAGGACCGGCTGGTGGACAACGCTCAGCGCGCCGGTATACGCCTCATCGGGCCGAATTGTCTGGGCGTGGCCAACATCCACGAGCGCATGTTCGCCGCCTTCGGAAGCCTGTCGCGCCCGCCACTGCTGCGGCCCGGTCCGGTGTCCATGGTCATGCAGAGCGGCGGCTTCGGCAACAGCCTGGCCTATGCCTGCCATGCCGCGGGCGTGGGTTTTCGCGTCGTGGTGTCCAGTGGCAACGAGGCCGATCTGAAGGCCTGCGAACTGATGGATGCGCTGGTCGATGACGAGCGCACCGAGATTATCCTCGCCTACATCGAGGGTGCGGATGACGGTCGCGCCATCATGGCCGTGGGCGAGCGGGCCCTGGCCGCGGGCAAGCCGCTGCTGGTATGGAAGGCAGGCAACACGCGGCAGGGCGCGCGCGCGGCGGCCACGCACACCGCCAACATGACCGGCACCTATGACGTGTGGCGTGCTGCCTTGCGTCAGTCGGGCATCATCGAGGTGCAGTCCATGGACGAGGCCGCCGATTTCATCAAGGCGCTCACGCCCAGGAAGTATCCGCGAGGACGCAACGTTGCTGCGGTAACCGCCTCAGGCGGTGCCGCGGTGATCTATTCCGATGCCGCAGACAAGTACGGCCTGGAGCTGCAGCCTCCGGGCAAGGCCACGCACGCCGTGCTGGAGGAGGCCTTCCCCAAGGCCGCCACGCTGCAGAACCCGGTCGACCTGGCAGCCAATGGCTTCACCGAAGATACCCAGCCGGGCTACAAGCGCGCCATGGAAGCCTTGCTGGCCGATCCCGCAGTGGACCAGGTCTGCCCGATGTTCTCGGCCATGATGGGCCATCCCATGAAGCTCATGGCCGACGTGCTGGCCGGGATTTTTCCGAATACCGACAAGCCCATGATCACCTTCTCCTCGGTGCCGCGCGAGGTTGCAGCCGCGGCTTTCGATGTGCTGGAGACTGCCGGCATACCGGTGCTGGGCTCGCCCAACGGCGTGGTCAGGGCGCAGGCCATGCTGGCCGACTACGCGGCCATGCGCAGCCGCTTTCAGGCGAGGAAGGTTGTGCCCGCATCGGGGCCATCGACGCAACCGGTAGTCAAGGCCGGTGCCGGCGCGCTGGATGAAGCGCAGAGCAAGCGCATCGTCTCGAGCTGTGTACCGGTCACCCAGGATGTGCTGGTGTCGGCCGAAGACGAAGCCGCGCTGGACCGGCTGGAAGTGAATTTTCCGGTGGCGGTGAAGATCGTCTCGCCCGACATCGCCCACAAGACCGACGTGGGCGGTGTGGTGCTGAACGTGAAGGACCGCGCCGCCTTGCACGAGGCCTGGAAGAGCGTGCTGGCCAATGCGCGCCGGCATCGGCCTGATGCCAAGATCAGCGGCGTGCTGGTATCGGAGATGATCAGCGACGGTATCGAAACCCTGGTGGGCATTACCAACGATGAAGTCTATGGCCCGGTGGTGGTGTTCGGCATGGGCGGGGTGCTGGCCGAGGTGCTGCACGATGTCGCCTACCGTGTGGCACCCTTTGGCCCCGATGAGGCGCGCGACATGATCGGCGAGCTGAGAACGCGCGCGGTGTTCGGCGGCGTGCGCGGCGCGCCGGCCGCCGACGTGGATGCGCTGGTCGATGCGCTGGTCAAGGTGTCGCAGTTCGCCTGGGCGCAGCGCGAGTGCGTGGCCGAGGTGGACATCAACCCGCTGCTGGTGCGGCCCGCAGGCAAGGGCGTGGTCGCGGCCGATGCCGTGGTGGTGCCGCGAACCGCGCAGCGCTGATAACCGCAGGATAAAAACGCGGATAAGCTAATATCCGAACCACTATTCAAGGAGGAAGACCATGAGCGCAGTGCTGAAACTGGAACCCACCGACAAGATCAAGGCCGTCAAGGAAGGCCACCTGGGCTGGCTCATCGTCGATGCCCCGGAAACCCGCAATGCCATGGCCCTGAACATGTGGGCCGCGGCCGGCAAGGTGCTGGAGGATTTCGCCGCGGACCCCAATATTCGCGTGGTCATCCTGCGCGGCGGCGGCGACAAGACCTTCATCTCCGGGGGCGATCTGGGTGACATGCACAAGCGCACCACGGCAGAAGAGCAGGCCGAGGCCGAGCGCATCCGCACCGGCACCGGCACGCGCCTTCGCACCATCGAAAAGCCCACCATCGCCATGATCCGCGGCTACTGCCTGGGCGGCGGCATGGGCTTCGCGCTCAACTGCGACCTGCGCATCTGCAGCGAGAACTCGCGCTTCGGCATTCCCGCGGCCAAGCTCTCCCGCGGCTACGACGCCGGCGGCATGCGCCAGCTCATGGACCTGACCGGTCCCTCCGCCGCCAAGGAAGTGATGATCACCGCGCGCCAGTACACCGCCGTGGAAGCGCTACGCCTGGGCATGGTCAACCAGGTCGTGCCCGATGCGGAGCTGGAGAAGTACACCCGCGAGTACGCCGAGCTCATCGCCGGCAACGCGCCCCTGGCCATCCTCAACGCCAAGACCGCCATCAACGAGCTGGTCAAGGATCCGGCCGATCGCAACATGAAGCTGGTGGCCGAGCGCGCCGCCGCGGCGACCAATAGCCAGGATCATATCGAAGGGCGCAATGCCTTTCTGCAGAAGCGGAAGCCGGTCTGGCAGGGGAAGTAGGGGGCTGACGCGAACTGCCCTTCTTCATAGAGGGTGGGCGCGCCGCTGTCTTGCAGGGGCGCACTGAATCAGGCGGTGCGACGCACCCCAAAGTTAACCTTCCGTGGCCATAGTGGAGGATGGGCTTCGGAATCTCATTCTTCAAGGACCAAAATTGAGCTCATTAATGAAAGAACCAACCGCCGAATCAATTCCTCCTTCCAATCGCGAGCTGCTGGATCGGTGGCTGGGTTCGTTTGATGCCGCGTTACAGAAGCGCGATGAAGCCGCCATTGCGGCGCTGTTTGCCGATGAAAGTCACTGGCGTGACCTTTTAGCCTTTACATGGACAATAACGCCGCGTATCGGCGCCAAAGCCATCGCTGCGTTAATGGTCGAAAAGCAGCCTCTGGTGAATGCGGGTGGATTCGCTGTGGCCGATGGGCGCACCCCGCCGAGGCGCGTTCAGCGGGCCGGGGTGGAGGTAATTGAAGGCATCATCCAATTCGAAACTTACGCTGGGCGTGGACACGGTGTACTTCGGTTGCTCGCTTTGGATAGTAGCAAGGCGTTTCAGTTGATGACGAACATTGAAGAGCTGAAGGGTTTCGAGGAGAAGGTGAACAAGCGCAGGCCGTCTGGAGAAGCATATTCCCGGAACTTTGGGGGCACAAACTGGAAGGACCAACGCACTCTTCGGCAACGCTACGATGACCGGGAACCTACGGTACTTGTCGCGGGCGGTGGCCAAGCAGGACTGACGGTTGCCGCGAGACTGAATATGCTTGGTATCGACACCTTGGTAGTCGACAAGCATGAGCGCATTGGTGATTGCTGGAGGAAGCGTTATCACTCGTTGGCGCTTCACAACCAAACGGATGTGAACCATCTTCCATACATGCCCTTCCCGCCAAATTGGCCGAGCTACCTGCCAAAGGATATGTTGGCTGATTGGTTTGAGGCGTATGCGTGGGCCATGGAGATCAATTACTGGACCAGCACCGAATTTATTGGTGGCAGTTATGACGAGGGGAAAGGGTTCTGGAGCGCCTCGGTAAAAGGAGCGGATGGTTCGGTGCGAATTTTGCATCCAAAATACTTGATTCTGGCTAACGGGCTGGTCGGGACTCCAAGGCGGCCGGAGTTGCAGGGGCTGAAGGATTTCCAAGGTGACGTTTTACATACGGCTGAGTTCACCAATGGAGCCAACTGGCGAGGAAAAAAAGCACTGGTTATCGGCACCGGGACAAGTGCTCACGATGTGGCACAGGATCTTCACTGCAACGGTGTGGACACCACGATGGTCCAGCGCGGATCAACCACCGTCGTGAGCATTAATCCAAGTGCACGCCTGGTCTATGGTACTTATGAAGGTATTCCGCTGGAGGACGCGGACCTCTTGGTCAGCACAAATACGCTCCCCATTACACAGCGAAATCTCCAGGGGATCACTGCGCGCATGGTGGCGTTGGATAAGAAGATGATTGAAGGCCTGATCGCACGTGGCTTCAAGTGGGACATTGGGGAGGACAAAGCCGGTCATCAGATGAAGATCCGCAGGCGTTACGGCGGATACTATCTGGATGCCGGATGCGCGCAACTGATAATAGACGGTGACATCAAGTTACTTCAGTTTGATCAGGTCGAGCGGTTCCAAAAAGAAGGTGTATTGCTAAAAGACGGATCGTTGCGGCGCGCGGACTTAATCGTCCTTGCAACAGGATTCATAAACCAGCAGCAAACCGTGGCCCGCCTTCTGGGCGATTCAATAGCAGAAAAAGTCGGTCCAATTTGGGGCATCGGGCCTGACGGAGAAATGCGCAACATGTGGAAGCG
Source organism: Burkholderiales bacterium (assembly GCA_964202115.1). GTDB lineage: Bacteria > Pseudomonadota > Gammaproteobacteria > Burkholderiales > SG8-39 > CAIYPG01. Next base: position 4,736 of record CAXNIK010000117.1, on the reverse strand, counting down.
AACGGCCCAGGAAGGGCTGTGGCTGGTGGGAAGCAGCTTTACTAACTGCCGTGTCAACTCGCGAAATGTTGCGCTGCAAATAAAAGCAATTGAAGAAGGAATTATTGCAAAGCACTGGGACGGGCCACCTGCGAATCTCGGTTTAGAAGCCCTGGGATAGCGCCATCGGCAGTCAACCCGTGGTGATTTTGATAAAGATGATAGGAAAAGGAGGATCCAGATGACACGATTCAACCGCATTGTGCTTTTGATGTTGTCGGTGCTTGCGATAAGCGAAAGAGCGTATTCGCAGGCGACGGTATTTCCCGCCAAACCCGTTACGATCATCATGGCGGTCGCGGCGGGAGGCCCTACCGACGTCGAGATTCGCTTGTACACCAAAGCCATGACAGAGCTGACTGGCCAACCATTCCTGATGGACTACAAGGTCGGCGCGGGTGGTGTGATAGGGACGGCTTATGTAGCCAAAGCTGCACCGGACGGCTATACCCTGTTGCAAATGTCCGGGAATTTCTCGGTCATGCCTTCAGTGGTGCGTGACTTGCCGTTCAACACTTTGAAGGATTTCGCCTTTATATCGCTAATGAGCGAAAGGGCACAGGTATTGGTAGTCACACCATCATTCCCCGCGAAATCCTTTGCCGAGTATTTGGCATACGCCAAGGCCAACCCGGGCAAGGTCAGTCTGGGAACGACCGGACAGGGAGGAATCAATCACATGATGTCCAGCTGGCTGCATAGCCTGGGGAATGCAAAGGTGACTTATGTTCCGTACAAAGGGGAAGGGCCACTGGTGCCGGACCTGATAAGCGGGCGTCTGGATGCTGCGGCCATCGGCGTCGCTACTGCATATCGTCTCGCAAAGGCCGGAAAAGTTCGAGCGCTCGGTTCGTCCCTGTCTACTCGCTCCAAGATGTGGCCGGATCTGCTCACCATCTCAGAACAGGGATTGTCCCAATTCGTTCATACCAGCTGGGTTGGTATTAGCGCACCTGCTGCCACACCGCTGCCGGTCATCAACAGGTTGTCAGAAAACTTCGCGAAGGCGGCAAAAATGCCGGATGTCACCGCACCTCTTGAGCCGGAAGGGTGGGTGCTCGTCGGCAGTTCTCCTGCGCGCCTGCGTCAACTCGTTGTCGAGGAAACCGAGCGATGGGCGAGACTGGCAAAGGAGCAGGGAATCGTACCTGAGTAGCAATTTGGAAACTTGAAATCACAGATTATGATTTCAAGTCACTCTTGATAGAGAGTTGGTGTGATCATTATTACCTTGTATTGGCTTTCGCAGTAATGAGGCATGCGTATAAATGATATTAATGGGTTTTCCACCCCTTCGGCAGCCGTATCTCATGCGTCACCGGATACCCCAGTATCCCGTTGTGGCCGAAGACGTAGGCACTGTTGCGCATGGGGTCGCCGGTGACGGCGATCATGTAGTCGTTGGGTTCCCAAACGATGGGAACCATGCGGTTGGGGTCGTCCGACTCGGCGAATACCTTGGGGATGGTGCCGAGACGCACCTCCTGAACCAGGTCCCAGGTGGGCTTGAGCGTCCAGTCTCGCAGGATGCGTTCGAATTCCCGGGCTGGCATGCGCGCATGGTCGAACAGGTACTGCTTCAGGTCCTGCTTCGTGATGCCGGCTTTGAAAAAGGTCTCGGCAAGAATGGGCGTGATCAGTACCTGCGGGCGCAGCGTGCCCATGCCCTGGCCCACCGTGAACATGATCTGCCAATTGACCTGCCGCACCACGGAGTCGGCGAGGTAGGGCAGCATGTCGCGGCGCACGTCGCCGGACAGTGACACGCTGAGATTGCCCCCGGTGTGGCGCGAGATGGTCACGGCATTGGCGCCGCGCGCCATGCCCATGTCTTCGGCCACCGTGTTCCAGCCGATCTTCGTCAGGCAGTCCTCGTTTTCGGCGATGACCACACGCCAGGTGTTGCCGAAGGTGGCCTTGTCGTTCTTGTGCAGCAGGAAGCCGGCCACGTTGCGCAGGTAGAGCCGCCAGAAGCGGCCGATGGAGGTGTTGGGCCGGAAGCCGTCGCGCATCACGCCCTGGGTGTAGTTGAGGCCCAGCTCCTTGACGATGGGGCCGTTGACGATGATGAGCGTTTCGCCGCCGGGCGTGTTGCCGCTGTGCTCGACACCGTAGTACGGATCGGCCATGGCCTCGGCCAGGGCCACCAGCACCGGCATGTACTCGGGCCTGCAGCCGGCCATGACGCCGTTCACCGCCACGCTCCAGATGGTCGCGGCGCGGCTGTCCGGCAGCATGACGCCCAGCACCTTCTCCGGCGGCTCGTCGGTGTGCGCGAGGAAGGCCTCTATCCTGGCGCGTGTCGGCGGCACGATGGGCAGGCCATCGCTCCACTCCTGCTCCACGAAGTGATCATTGACGGCTTCGAAGCTGCCCTCGAATACCATGGCGCCATCCTCGGGCTCGTCGCCGAAGACGCCCGCCTCGGGCTGCGTGGTGAGGTTGTCGATGACATTGCGCAGGGTGGTTTCCAGCACATTGCTTCTCAACTCCAGCGTCGATTGCACATTGGTATGGCCGGGCACCACCGCCACGGGAATGGTGGGCATGCCCAGGCCGATGGAGGTGGCCTTGGCCAGGCCGACGAAGCCCTCGCAGCACAGCGTGGAGGCGGGGACCCCTGCCTCTTCGCACATCGCGCTTGCCCGCAGCACGGCGGGCGTGCAACTGCCTCAACAGCCCATGCCGGAGATGACGGCGTCGACCTTCAGTTCTTTCAGCTTGTTGGGCAGAGAGGCCACCACCTGGTGCTCGTCGCTGCCGTGGGTGTTGCCGAATTCGGCGTAGTTGACGAACGTCATGCCCGGATAGCGGTCGGACAATTCCTTTTGCAGGATGCCGAAAATCTCGTCGCCGCGGAACACGTAGTCCCACAGGAAGGCGATCTTCTTGCCGGCCAGCGACTGCGGGCGTTGCGCCAGCGGCTTGAGGGCCGCGCGCCGCCGCGTGCGCGGCCAGTACACGCGATAGTGGCCGTCGCTTTCGGCTGGGGCCGGGGTTTCCCCGGCGGGCGATTTTTTTGCTGCCGTCTTGCGTGTGCCCATGCTGCTTTCCTTATTCCAGTTTCAGTCCGGTCGCCTTGGCCAGCTTGGTCCAGGTGGCGATGTCCTGGGCAATGACTTTCTCGAACACCTCCGGAGCGCCGCCCACGGCTTCCCCGCCGTCAGCTGCGAAGCGCTGCACCACTTCCGGATTCTGGATGACCTGGTTGAGTTCCTGATTGAGTTTCATGATGATCAGGCGCGGCGTTTTCGACGGCGCCACCAGTCCGTACCAGGCGCGCACTTCATAGCCGGGGATGGTCTCGCCGATGGCGGGCAGGTCGGGCAGGAGCTGGCTGCGTTTGGCCGATGTCACGGCCACGCCCACCAGCTTGCCGGATTTCACGTGCGGCATGGCCGACACCGTGCTCTGGTAGGTCGCAAGGATCTGTCCTCCCAGCAGGTCGATCATCACCGGTCCGGCTCCCTTGTAGGCAACGTGTACGGTCTTCACGCCGGTCATGAAGTCGAGCAACTCGCCTGCCAGGTGCGATACGCCGCCCATGCCGCCGGATCCATAGGTCAATTGCCCGGGACGCGAGCGTGCCACCTTGATCAGGTCCGCCACGGTCTTCACGCCCAGCGAGGGATGTACGGTGAGCATGAGCGGCGCGGCAGTCAGGAGAATGACGGGTGCGAAGTCCTTTTGCGCGTCGTAGGGCAGCTTGGCGTAGAAGGCGGGATTGCTGCCCAGCACGCCGGCGCCGCCGAGCACCAGGGTGTAGCCGTCGCCCGCGGCTTTTGCGCCCAGTTCCATGCCGATGATGCCGTTGGCGCCGCCGCGGTTGTCCACGACCAGTTGCTGGCCGATGCGTTCGCTCAGTTTCTGCGCGCTCACCCGGCCCACGATGTCGGTGGGACCGCCCGCGGCGTAGGGAATGATGAGGCGTATGGGTTTGGTCGGATAGGCGTCCTGCGCGGATGCGGCTCCTGTTGCGATGTACAACACAGCGCTCAGTGCGCTGCCCAAGGCTGCGAGCCTGGTGCTGCCTGACGGTTTCAGCATGATGGAAACTCCTCCTTGTTTTTCACGTTTTGATTTCGCGCGTGACTGATCGGGTGTTGCCGAAAGTGGGTATGTAAACAGAATGCGTGCCGGGCCCTCCGGCCACGATGATGCCCAGGTCCTGCGGCGTGGGTGAAATCGGCAGCAGGGTATCGGCGCCGATCTCGCCGAGCTCGGCGGAGCGCGCGTCACGGGTGCGTGCCAGGTCCCGGATGGAACGCCGGCCGGCTTTCATCTTCGATTGTTCCCACAGCCTGAGTTGCACGGCGGCCTTGTCCAGTCCGGCCTTGGCGAAAACTTCCGCGTGCTCGGGGCCGAGGATGACCCAGGGCGCGCCGCCGCACCAGTAATCGTTGCTGGTGGGGTAGGTGATGCTGTCGGCCATGACACGCAGCAGATCGGAGGCGTCCTTTTCGTGGCACAGCATGTTGAGCGTGCCGGAGGCGCCGACCACGGTCACCGTACTCTGCTCGGGACGAAAGCCGCGATCGACATGCAGCGGCGGCCACGGGCTCTCGGCTTCGTTCTCGGCGCAGCAGAAAGTGAACTTGCCCGGCTGGCCCTGCGTCGCGCGATCCATCTCGCCGGGCAGGGCGCGCCCCACGTTCTGCATGATGAGGTGCAGCGCGCGACCGATGGTGGCATTGGCC
>CAXNIK010000116.1:0-9774 GCA_964202115.1 Burkholderiales bacterium | reverse complement strand
TCATCGTTTGAGCAAAATGACGTGAATGTAGTGCCACTTGGAGAATTCAGGCCGCGTAAGCTATTGATCTAGCATAAGACATTTTTACCCATGTTAAAGATGGGCTAGGAAAATGGATTCCGGCCTTCGCCCAGTCCAAACTCACGGTGGGTGTGATCTACGTCGGCCCGCGCGACGACTACGGCTACAACCAGGCCCAGGCCCAGGCCGCCGCCGCGCTGAAGAAAATGCCCGGCATCAAGGTGGTCGAGCAGGAGAAGGTGCCCGAGACCACCGATGTGCAAAAGACCATGGGCTCCATGATCGAGCAGGATGGGGCGACGCTTTTGTTCCCGACCTCCTTTGGCTACTTCGACCCGCACATGCTGCGCATGGCCGAGAAGTACCCCAAGGTGCGCTTCGCGCATTGCGGCGGCATGTGGACCAAGGGCAAGCACCCGGCCAACACCGGCAGCTACTTCGGCTACATCGACGAGTGCCAGTACCTGAACGGCATCGTCGCCGGCTTCGCCAGCAAGTCCAAGAAGATCGGCTTTGTCGCCGCCAAGCCCATTCCGCAGGTGCTGCGCAACTGCAATGCCTTCCTCATGGGCGCGCGCAGCGTCGATCCCAAGATCACCTGCCAGCTCATCGTCACCGGCGACTGGTCCATTCCGGTCAAGGAAGCCGAGGCCACCAACAGCATGGTGGACCAGGGCGTGGACGTCATCACCTGCCACGTGGACAGCCCCAAGGTCATTGTCGAGACCGCCGAGAAGCGCGGCATCTTCTCCTGCGGCTACCACGCCAACCAGGCGGCGCTGGCGCCCAAGGGCTACCTCACCGGCGCGGAGTGGAACTGGCTCACCGTATACGAACAGCACGTCAAGGACGCCCTGTCCGGTGCGCCGTTCAAGAACTTCGTGCGCGGCGGTTTCAAGGAAGGCTTCGTCAAGATGTCGCCCTACGGCAAGGTGGTGTCCGACGCCGCCAAAAAGAAGGCCGATGCGACCAAGGCGGCGATGATGAAGGGCGATTACGTCATCTTCAAGGGCCCGCTCAAGGACAACACCGGCAAGGAAGTCATTCCCGCCGGCAAGGCCCTGATCCAGACCGATCCGGTGCTGGAGTCGATGAACTACCTGGTCGAGGGTGTGATCGGCAAGGTCTGAGTCCGAGCGGGTTCGCGGCGGCATCCAGGCATGGCGTCCCCCAAACTTGGCAGCGCGCTGGAGGCGCTGGCCATCCCCATCGGGGCGCTGGTCGCCGCGATGCTGCTGTTCGGCCTGTTCATGCTGGTGCTGGGGCAGAATCCGCTGGAGGTCTACGGCCTTATCTACCAGGGCGGTTTCTCCAGTTCCTTTTCCTGGCAGAACACGCTGTCGCGCGCGGCGCCCTTGATCCTCACGGCGCTGTGCGTGGCGCTGCCGGCCCAGGCCGGCCTGATGATCATCGGCAGCGAGGGCGCGCTGGTGCTGGGCGGTCTTGCCGCCGCGGTGATCGGACATGCCATGACGGGGATGTCACCGATGGGTGTAAAGGTGGCCATGGCGCTGGGCGGCATGTTCATCGGCGGGCTGTGGATCGCGGCGGCCGGCGCGCTGCGCCAGTACCGCGGCATCAACGAAACCATTTCCAGCCTGCTGCTCACTTACATCGCCATCGCGCTGTTCAACCACATGGTGGAAGGCCCGCTGCGCGACCCGGCCAGCCTTAACAAGCCCTCCACGCACCCCATCGGCACTGACAGCATGCTGGGCAACTTCCCGGGACTGGACGTGCACTGGGGCCTGGGCTTCGGCATCATTTTCTGCATCGCCATGTATGTATTGGTGAAGCACACCACCTGGGGCTTCGGCCTGCGCATCGTCGGCGGCAATGCACGCGCCGCGCGCCTGGCCGGGCTGCCGGTGAGCCCGCTGGTGCTGGCGGCCTGTTTCCTTGGCGGCGCGGCCTCGGGTCTGGCCGGCATGGTGGAAGTGGCGGCGGTGCACGGCAACGCCAACGGCTCGCTCATGGCCGGCTACGGCTACGCCGGCATCCTGGTGGCCTTCATCGCGCGCCAGAACCCGCTGGCCATCATTCCCGTGGCCATATTGCTGGGCGGCATTTCCGCCAGCGGCGGCATGTTGCAGCGGCGACTGGACCTGCCCGATGCCACCGTGCTGGTGCTGCAGGGCATGGCCTTCCTGCTGGTGCTTGCCAGCGAGACCCTGTATGGACGATTCAAACTGTTCAAGTCCAGAGAGGTCGCTGTATGAAAGGAAGTTCATGACCGATCTGGGCTGGTGGGGCGTGCCGCTGGGTGTGCTGGGTGGGGCCTTGCGCGTGAGCACGCCCTTTCTTTTCGTCAGCCTGGGCGAGTGCATCACGGAAAAAAGCGGTCGCATCAACCTCGGCCTGGAGGGCATACTGGTCATGGGCGCCATGGCCGGCTATGGCGTGTCCTTCATCACCGGCAATCCCTGGTTCGGCGTGCTGGCCGCGGGTATCGCCGGTTTCTTCCTCGGCCTCTTGCACGGCCTGATCTGCAACCTGACCAAGGTCAACGATATTGCCGTGGGCATCGGCCTGATGTTGTTCGGCACCGGCTTTGCCTTCTTCCTGGGCAAGCCCTATGTGCAGCCCAAGGCGCCCAACCTGCCATCCATACAGTTCGGCTTCTGGAGCGATTCGCCGCAGGTGCAGGCGGCGCTGCAGGTGAGCCCGCTGTTCCTGATCGGCATCGCCCTGGCGTTGTTTCTGGCCTGGGCCTTCAAGAACACCCGCTGGGGCCTGGTGGTGCGCATGGTGGGCGACAGCTCCGATGCCGCGCGCGCCATGGGCTACAACGTCAACCTGGTGCGCACCCTGGCCACGGCCGCGGGCGGATTTCTCGCCGGCATCGGCGGCTCCTTCCTGTCGCTGTACTACCCGGGGAGCTGGAGCGAGGGCCTCTCGAGCGGCCAGGGCCTGATGGCGGTGGCGCTGGTGATCTTCGCGCGCTGGAATCCGGTGCACTGCTTCTATGCCGCGCTGCTTTTCGGTGGCGCCGGTTCGCTGGGACCGGCGCTGCAGTCGGTGGGCATCACCTCGGGCTACTACCTGTACAACGCCGCGCCCTATGTGCTGACCCTGGCCATCATGGTCGCCACCTGTTCGCCCAAGCGCACGCTGGCGGGCGCGCCGGGTGAGCTCAGCATTGTTCGCTGAGTTCGCTGACATCGTGCGCTGATGGACATGAAGACCCAGCCATCCGGACTGTTCGTTGCGTCCACGCCCTATCCCTGGCCCTACGACGGGGATTTGCGACCCGACAATACCGTGCTCATCGTCATCGACATGCAGATCGACTTCTGCGGTCCGGGTGGCTATGTGGACAAGATGGGCTACGACATTGAGCTGACGCGCGCGCCCATCGAGCCCTTGAAAAAACTGTTCGCGGCGATGCGGGCCAGGGGCTTCCACATCATCCACACCCGCGAAGGCCACCGGCCCGATCTATCCGACCTGCCGGCGAACAAGCGCTGGCGCTCGCGGCAGATCGGCAGCAATGGCGTGGGCATCGGCGATGCCGGGCCCTGCGGGCGCATCCTGGTGCGCGGCGAGCCGGGCTGGGAAATCATTCCCGAACTCAGCCCCCTGCCCGGCGAAGTGGTGATCGACAAGCCGGGCAAGGGCTCCTTCTATGCCACCGACCTGGAGATGATTTTGCGCCAGCGCGGCATCCGCAACCTGGTGCTCACCGGCATCACCACCGATGTCTGCGTGCATACCACCATGCGCGACGCCAATGACATGGGTTTCGAGTGCCTGATCCTGTCCGATTGCACCGCCGCCACCGACGCCGGCAATCACGCCGCGGCGCTGAAGATGGTGACCATGCAGGGCGGCGTGTTCGGCGCGGTGGCGGATTCGGCGTCACTCATCACCGCAATTGAGAGAGTGAATCCATGAGCGAAGATTCCGCAATGATGCGCCTCAAGCCCGATCACGCGGTCCCGCCGGATCACGCGCTGGGCATCGAGATGACCGGCATGACCAAGCGCTTTGGCACCTTTGCCGCGCTGGACAATGTGTCCATGAAGGTCGAGGCCGGCTCCTTCCACGCCCTCCTGGGCGAGAACGGCGCGGGCAAGAGCACGCTGGTGAAATGCCTGGTGGGCTTCTACCAGCCCGACGAGGGCGAAATCCAGATCGACGGACGCGAGCACGCCATACGCTCGCCGCATGACTCGCACGCGCTGGGCATAGGCATGGTCTACCAGCATTTCACGCTGGTGCCCAGCATGACCGTGGCCGAGAACCTGGTGATGTCGCGCGACGATGTGCCCGCGGTGGTGCGCTGGGACGATGAAATGCACCGGCTCGCGGCCTTCATGGACACGGTGCCCTTCAAGGTGCCGCTGGACAGGCAGGTGTCGCGCCTGGCCGCGGGCGAAAAGCAGAAGGTTGAAATCCTCAAGCAACTGTATCTTCAGCGCCGCTTCATGATCCTGGACGAGCCCACCTCGGTGCTCACGCCCACCGAGGCCGACGAGGTGCTGGGCATGGTGAAAGACCTCACGCGCGCCGGCAAGGTGACGGTGCTGATGATCACGCACAAGTTCCGCGAAGTCATGGCCTTCGCCGATGCCGTGTCGGTGCTGCGCCGGGGCAAGTACGCGGGCGAGGGCAAGGTGGCCGAGCTCAACCCGACGAAGATGGCCGAGATGATGGTGGGCTCGCGCGACATTCCGCAAGCCCATGGTAGCAAGCTGTCTGGCGCCGGCACCGATCAGCCGCGCCTGTCCATCCGCGACCTGGTGGTGCACAACGACACCGGCCGGCCGGCGGTGGAGCATTTCACCCTGGACATTCGCCCGGGCGAGATCGTCGGCATCGCCGGCGTGTCCGGCAACGGCCAACGTGAGCTGGTGGAGGCGCTGATCGGCCAGCGCCGACCTTCGGGCGGCGATATCCGCATCGACGGCAAGCCCTATGGCGCGACCCGCAGCGAGATTCATCACTACCGTGCCTTCAGCCTGCCCGAGGAGCCACTCCGCAATGCCTGCGTGCCGGGCATGAGCGTGGCCGAGAAAATGGCCTTTCGCAATTTCGACCAGGCGCCGCTGGCTTCGGGCTTCTGGCTGAAAAGCGGCGCCATGGTGGAGCAGGCCGAGCGCTGGATCGCCGAATTCAAGGTGAAGACGCAGGGGCCGGGCGCGCCCATCGGCACGCTCTCCGGCGGCAATGTGCAGCGCGCCGTGCTGGCGCGCGAACTGTCGGAGAAAGTCTCCGTGCTGGTGGTGGCCAACCCGGTATTCGGGCTGGACTTCGCCGCGGTGGCGGAAATCCACGACCGCATCCTGGCGGCGCGCAATGCCGGCGCGGCGGTGCTGCTGGTGAGCGAGGACCTGGACGAGCTGCTGGAGCTGTCTGACCGCATGGTGGTGATCTTCGACGGGCAGATCGTGCATGAGACCGTTACCTCCCAGGCCGACATTGCCGTGATTGGCCCGTGCATGGCGGGGCATGCCGCGGCAGGACCGGTCCTTGCATGAGGTTGCGTAACCCTCAAGCGAACTCATCATGCACACAGTAGCCGCCACGCCCTTTGACTATCACTTCGAGCCAAAATCCACGGCGCTGATCGTCATCGACATGCAGCGTGACTTTGTCGAGCCCGGCGGCTTCGGGGAATCGCTGGGCAACAATGTGGCGCTGCTCGCAGCCATCGTGCCCACGGTGAGGGCCCTGATGGACTGGTGTCGCACCAATGGAGTGCTGGTAATCCACACCCGCGAGGCGCATCGTGCGGATCTGGCCGACTGTCCGCCGGCCAAGCTGAATCGCGGCAATCCGAAATTGCGCATCGGCGATGCCGGTCCCATGGGTCGCATCCTCATCGACGGCGAGCCGGGCAATCACATTGTTTCCGCGCTGGCCCCCACGCCCGGGGAGATCGTCATCGTGAAACCAGGCAAGGGCGCCTTCTATGCCACCAGCCTGGGCGAAATCCTGCGCCTGAAGGGCATCACCCACCTGATCTTCGCCGGCGTGACCACCGAGGTGTGCGTGCAGAGCACCATGCGAGAAGCCAATGACCGCGGCTACGAATGCCTGCTGATCGAGGATGCCACCGAAAGCTACTTTCCGGAATTCAAGCGAGCCGCCATTGAAATGATCCGCGCCCAGGGCGCCATCGTCGGCTGGACCGCTCCCTTCTCGGCGCTGCGATTCTCTGGTGGTGGATCGGGAGGGGGGTGAGGAGGATTGCGAGGTTGCGGAGCTGGCGGGGGAGTATGTGGTGGGTGAGTAGGGTCACATTGCCTGGTGCACGATGCGAGGTTGCCGCTGTCAAATGGGAAAGTTACACTGGCCCGGAAGGCTCAACGCAAAGCCGCCTGGCGAGGAGCTAGGCGCCAATGCTCAAGGAGACGTTTCATGACCATCAATTACAGACCCTATATCGTTCGAGACCCTGCTGTCTGTGGCGGCGAGCTGGTTGTCAAAGGCACTCGTGTCACTGTCCGGACCATCTTGGCCAGTCTGGCCGAGGGTATGAGCGTTGCAGAGATAGTCAAAGACTTCCCGACGCTCGATGAATCTGCGGTACGTGCAGTCATTGCTTTCGCAGCGATTTCTGCGGAAGAGGATTTGCCCATTCCTCCGACGCCCACGCTTGCATAAATCTCCGCGACGCTCGCGGCGCTTAGTCAAATCTCGGGCTCTATGCCAGCATCCCGCAAAACCGTCCCCAGGCTTTCAGATATCCACTTCTCAGGCGGCACACCATTTCGCACAGCCGGTGAGCATGAGGAGGCGCTGACCCTCATCCGGCGGTTGGTGGTGTCGGCCGGCGTTACCGCCACGGACCGGCCCGTCGTTTCGGCCACCCTGGAGTCCCTCAGCGGCGGGCGGAGTGCGGCGCGCGTGTTCAAACTGACGCCGTTTTACGGTCCCGGCCGCCGGGCCAAAGGACCTGCTGTCGTCATGAAGATTGCATCGCGCGCGCAAGGGCTCAGTGAAAAAGCGAATTACGATGAGTTTGTCCGCGGGATCCTTCCCGCAGCCTGTCGACCCGACCTGCTCGCCTTCGGCCGGACGCGCACTTACTCGGGTCTTTGCTATTCGTTCGTCGGCGGATCGGGCAGGTCCAGGTCCAGGTCCAGGCCTGACACGCTGACGGATTGTCTGCGCCGCGGCGATGTGTCCAAGCTCAATCGCGTTCTGCGTGGGTTCTTCGATCCCTTGCGCGACACCTGGTACAGCGCGGCCCTGCTGTGCGCGGAAAGCGATATCGCGCGGCGCTATCTGGACCGGTATTTCAGCGGGCCACGCTCGATAGCCGTCGTCGAAGCAACCCTGCGGGCCTGCGCCGCGCGTTACTTCAAGGCCCGGTGGAAGGAAGGACGGTACGTCATCGGCGAACTGTCGTTTCCGTCGCCGCGCGAGACGCTGTTTGCCTCCGCGCGCAAGCGCCCCTACCGCAGTTGCATCCTTCATGGCGACCTGAATTCGGACAATATCGTCATCGCTGATGATCCGGAAGGTGTGGCCCGCGTGGCCGTGATCGACTTCCAGAAGACCGGGCGCGGGCATGTGTACGAGGACCTGATCCATGTCGAAGCGAGCATCCGGATCAACTGCATGCGGGATGCTTCCTTCGGGGAAATTCTGGAAAAGGAACGGCTGATCGCCCTGGGACGGCGGCGGTTCCGCAATGATCCCTATTCCACATCGATCCGGAATATTCGCAATGCCGCCTCTGATTATTTCGGTCACGTGGAAGACCAGGCCAACTACCACTTCGCCGTGGCTGCAATCGGGTTGCGGCTCATGCAGGCCACCGATCTGACGCACTCCGCTCGCGCCAGGATCACGGCCAGCGCGCTGTGGGCGGCAAAAGTGCTGGCGGGCGAGACCTAAATTTTTGCGCGCGGGAGGAATTCCAGCACGGGGGGCGGCTTGTCGACGATCTTGCCGCACCCCATCTTGCAGGCCCAGCGACCGTTGTCGGGACCGTAGGCGCCTTCGAGCAGCCACCAGCCCTGGTTGTGCTTGCAGCAGGTGCCGCAGATGGCCATTTTCTCTTCGCTGAGACGATAGACCCCGGTTCCATGGCAGGTCGGGCAGTCGCGATCGGCGTTCAGTGCGGCATTGACGTAAGCGTCGGTCTTGAGGGGTTGGCCGCGCTGCTGTTTCACATAGGTCTCCGGATCGACCCCGGAATCGGCGGGCATGAACAGTTCCGGCCCCAGCAAGGCGTAATAGTTGTTGCGCGTCTCCGCGATCAGCAGCGTCTGGTGCTCGGTGATGGTGAGCACCCCCGAGGTGTGCAGGACGCTGCCGCAAAATTCCGGGTGCGACAGGTGGACGATGCAGTGGCCCCAGATGATGGGCGGCGCCTTTTCATCGGCATGCCTGACTTTCATCCATTCGCGAAAAATACCGTTGAGCTGCTTTGCCATTGCCTTTCGCCCGATCGGGCGCTCAATCCGAGAATCCAGACAGGATAACGGATAGGGGAATGGACAATGAAACGGAAAATAGGGTCAGCCCAAACTGGCTTTATTTATCACTGGAGCGATTCACCGATTTCTCCGGAGCCACCTTCTCTGCCGGAGGTTTCAAGCGCAATCCGCCCCTGATCTCCTGACACGATCCCTCCTTGCCGGGCCCGGTTTCTATTGTGGCAAGCAACGCGGCCAGCGGATTGAGGAGGCCCAGCAGCACTGCGGCCGCGGTGCGCTTGACCAGTGGAGCCGGGTCTGGCGCGAATACGGGGGTCTTCATGGTTCCGGTGATCAGTATCGGGGTGCGCACCGACAGGAAGCTGGCCTTCTTCGGGGCCTGCATCATCTTGAGGTCGAGTCGTTCCGTTCCAAGATCGATCAATCCGGTCAGGTGCAGCACGGTGGACCTGGCCGGCCAGATCACTCTTGCCCACGGTTCCCTTCATGTCGCTGCTCGCCCAGCGTGGACCCGAGCGGACCAGCATTCCCGACACCGCATAGGCGGGCGTTTCCGGGAGCGGAACTGCAAAAATGGGCGCGAGTCGCTTCAGGCTGCTGCCGCGGACGACGTAGCGCAGGTTCAATTGCTGCCACAGCGCCAGGTTGTCGATCGTGCCCTGCAGTTCGATATGCGTGCCGGCGACGGTACCGGCAACCTTGATCGGCAGTTCGCTCGCGCCGCGCAGTTCCAGCAACGCCGGGCTCGATCCTTTCAGTTCCACGGCCTGCTTGTGAAAGAGCCCGTTGATCGTGTATCGCAGGCTGTCCTCGGCGCTCGAGCGGCCGGTGTCCTGGACGCCAATCTTCAACTGAGTGCCGTCGAGGGCATCGCGGTAATCCAGCGATCCCGCGTCGATGCGCAGGGCATCGATCCGTGGCGCGCTGTCGTCATCGCGCTGTTCGCGGTCGAACAACCACGTGGCGCGTCCATCGGCGACGCGCTCCAGGGCGACCACCGGCTTCACCAGGAGCAGGTCGAGCAGGTGGACCTTGCCCCTCAACAAGGGGATGAGTGAGATCTGCAGTTCCACGACCTCGGCCGTCAACAGGTAGGGATTCTCCGCCCAGTCGGGATTGGCAAAACGCACCCGCTCCAGCCGCACGCGTGGTTGCAGGCGCCATTGGCCGGTGATATTGCCCTCGATGTCCAGGCGGCGCCCGGTCGCGGTGGACACCGCGCGTTCGATCGGGCTCTTCAGCCAGTTCCAGTCGAACACGGCCAGGAATATGACGACGCTCGCGAGCAAGATGCCCAAAGCGATTGCAACCTTGCGCCAACCACTGCGAGCCATAGCCATGCGGACAGTGTAATTTTCCC
>CAXNIK010000115.1:0-9803 GCA_964202115.1 Burkholderiales bacterium | reverse complement strand
GAATTGGCGTGACCCAGCACGCTGACATCGTCCTCGCCTGACATGCCCAGATCGATGCCATTGGCTTCGGCAATGGAAGCCTGCTCGGTCACGACCTCCCGGACTACAGCGGACAGGCTTACCGGCTCCAGCGCCTGGCTGATGCCCTCGGGCTCGGCCCGCGCCAGCGCCAGCAGTTGCTTCACCAGATGGGTGGCTCGCTCCAGACCTCCCTTGAGCTTGGCCAGGGCAGCGGCCCGCGCCTCCTCGGTATGCGCCCTTTCGGCCAGTTGCAATTGCAGCATCACCGCCGTCAGCGGCGTGCGCAGTTCGTGCGCGGCGTCGGCTATGAAGGAGCGCTGCAGGCGCATCGCCTGCTCCAGCCGTGCCAGCAATTCGTTCAGCGCCTGCACCAGCGGCCTGACTTCGTCGGGCATCGGTTGATCGGGCAAGGGCTCGGGTGCCACACCAGGACGGGAACGCATCACCTCGGCCAGATCATTCAGCGGCTTCAGGCCGCGCCCAACCGTGATCCACACCAGGGCTATGAGGGCGGGAAACAAGGCCACCAGCGGCAGCATGGCGCGCAACGCCATGTCCGTGGCCAGCGCCTCGCGCACGCGCGTGGACTGCGCCACCTGCACGATATTGTTGCGCACCACGGTGCTGTACACCCGCCAGTTGCCGTCGGGACTGACGATGCTGGTGAAGCCGAAGGCCTCGACTCGCGGCGCATCCGAGCCCGGCTCGGAAGAATAGATCTCCGAGCCTTCCTGGTCCCAGATGCGCACCACCACGTCGGCTGTCGCTTGGGCGCCGCTGGGTCGCGGCTTTTGCCTGATGAAGCCTTCACTGGGGAAGGCGCCCGCCATCTGCTGCAACTGGAAGTCGAACACCTCCCGTGCCTGCGCACGGGCGCGCGAATAAACCGCCCAGCTGCCTATGGTGATGGTGGCGGTCAGGCCCAGCAACAGCCAGATCAGCAAGCGTTGCCGTATTGAAGTCAAGGCGTTGCGGTCAGGCTTGCCGGCGGGCCCGGATCCCTGGGAATGGTATAGCCAACGCCACGAATATTCTTGATGAAACCCTGGCCCAGCTTTTTCCTGAGGTTGTGTATGTACACCTCGACGGTGTTGCTTTCCACTTCCTGGCCCCATCCGTAAAGCTTCTCCTCCAGCTGGGCGCGCGAGAACACGATACCGGGCCTGGTGGTGAACACCTCGAGCAGGGCAAATTCATTGGGCGACAGGGACAGCGCCCGGCCCTCCAGCAGGGCCTCGTGGGTGGCGGCATTGAGCGTCAGTGGTCCGATCTGGATAATGGATTCGGCATGTCCGGAATGGCGCCGCAGCACGGCGCGCACGCGCGCCGCCAGCTCGTCCAGGTCAAAGGGCTTGGTGATGTAGTCATCGGCGCCCGAATCCAGGCCTTCGATCCGGCTGGAAACGGAGTCGCGGGCGGTGATGACCAGCACCGGAATGCGTTCGCCACGCCGACGCAGCGAGCGCAGCACCTCCAGCCCGTCTTTCTTGGGCAGGCCGAGATCGAGCAGCACGCCATCGTAGACATTGTTGCGCAGTGCCCGCTCGGCGGCATTGCCTTCGCGCACCCAATCCAGGGTAAATCCTTCTTCGCGCAGGCCTTGTCGCACCCCCTCGCCTATCATGACGTCATCTTCAATCAGCAGCAGGCGCATAGAGGTTTCCGGTCACAATAAAGCTGTTTGTCAGTGTCATTCAACCACCTTAATCACCGCTTAACCCCCTCCTGCCGCCATGGCCAGGCCGCCAGCATCATGAATTGCTCCATGGCCCACTGATCAGTCGAAACTGAGCTTGGCATCCCTGACGATCTTGCCCCACTTCTGTATCTCGCCGGCCACCCACTTGGTGGTCTCCGCAGGGGTCAGGTCACCATCGATGGCAAAGGCCTCGGTCTCCAGCAACTTCCTGATCGCCGGTTGCTGCAGGGCGGCGTTGATATCCTTGTTGAGCCGGTTGACGATGGTAGCCGGCGTGCCGGCGCGCACGTCGATGACATACCAGGCGCCAGTGGTAAAACCGGTGTAACCCAGTTCCCACATGCTGGGCACGTCCGGATAGGCCGGCAGGCGCTTTTCCGAGGTCGAGGCCAGCGCCTTCAATTTTCCCGCCCTGATATTTGGAATCACCGCCGTCGGTGCCGAAGCGGCAATATCCACGCTCTCGCCCAGCAGATCGTTGACCACCTGGGATATGCCCTTGTAGGGCACATGCAGCATCTTGATGCCGGCCATGGACTCCAGCAGCAGGCCGGCAAAATGGGTGGGGGAGCCCACGCCGGTCGAGCCGTAACTCACGCTGTCGGTTTTTTTCTTTGCCAGCGCGACTACTTCCGGGATGGTGTTCGGGGCAAAGCCCTTGCGCGCCGCGATGAGATGGTAGTTGGAGACGGCCTTGGCGACGTGGGTAAAGTCCTTCATCGCATCATAGGGGAGGTTTTTGTAGCCGGCCGTGTTCAACGCCAGCGTGGAACTGCCGGCCAGCAGCATGGTGTAACCGTCAGGCGCCGAGCGTGCGACGACTTCCGCGCCGACGATGGTATTGGCGCCCGCGCGATTTTCCAGAACCACCGGCTGGCCCAGGGATTCACCCAGGTAAATGGTGATTTGCCGGGCGACCACATCCGCCGCGCCTCCGGCCGTGTAAGGCACGACCATTCTCAGCGGACGCGTGGGCCAGGCCTGGCCCCAGGAGACCGACGCAGCAGCAAGCAGCGCGATACCGGTAAAGACTCGTGCCACGGAAACGAAAGCAACGTCCATGATGATTCTCCCTGTCAGTGTGCTGCCTGCCCTGCTCACCGGGTTACTGTTCCGGCCAGAATCAAGCGCTAATACTGAATCACCGGCAGCGCGCGAAACATGTTGCGCTTCAAGCCGACCTGCAGCGGCTTCACCTTCAGGCTCCAGGGCGTGCCGCGCACGGCATTCCAGGCTGCTGTCTCGCGAATCTCGGCGTTGTTTATTTCATAGCAGGCGCAGGAGGTCTGTATGTCGCCATCGGTGAGGAAACGCCGGGCATGCACGCAGCCGGGCACCGCGGCCAGGCCGGGCATGTGCTCCTCGTCGTACCAGGCCGATGTCGCCGCCGTGTCCTCGCGCCTGGTGGAGATCTCGACGGTGTAGAAGAAAGGCGCGCTCTGGCCTTCGTTGGCCCCTTTGATATCGTTCACGCCGTTGAGCGCCCAGGCGGTGATGCCGCTGCCCGCCAGCAGTTCGGCGGCCTTCGCCTGCACCGCCTTGGCGAATTCCTGCGGCGTGCGGTCCTGGCTCTTGATGTCGAGGTAGATATAGGCCTCGCTGCCATCCAGCGCCTCGTAGATGCGGGCGGTGGTGGCGCCGAATGCCGCGGCCATGGCGCTCAGGGCCTGCGGCGACACCTTGGCGGGACAACTGGGGCTTTTCAACAGAATCGATGCAAACATGCCTGCTCTCCTTTGTGCTTTGTTCTTTGTGTGGTGCCGACTGCCACGTGTCTATGTGACTGGTTCTGCGACGATGTTAATCGAGTTTGCTCAATGCGGTTTTTGACCGGCGGCCATGGCCTTGAGCGCATCCACCACCTTGCGGTCTATGAGCACGCCTTCGCGCCGCGCCTGCTCACGCAGGCTGAAGGAGCGCTCCGAAGGAATGCGCACTTCCTCCACGCCATCGCGCGTGGGCGTGGCCTTGATCTCGGCGATCATCTGCGACATGTGGTGCCGGAACTGATCCGCCGGAAACAGCAGGTCCGGCTTGAAGGCCACCAGCAGGTGCGCGTAGTCGCGCGCCCGGCCATGCGGGATGGCGGCTCCGGCCACGACGCCGAAGGCCTGCACCATGAGCGACAGCGCGTATCCCTTGTGCCGGTCCGGTCCGCCGAAGGTGAGGATGGCGCCGGCCAGCGCGGCTCCCGCATCGCGCGTCGGGTTGCCGGATTCGTCGATGGCCACGCCTTCGGGCAGGGCTTCGCCCAGGCGATGCCGCAACGCCAGCTCACCGCGCATCATGGCGGCGGTGCCCAGATCGATGATCATGGGATCCTTGTCGGTGGGAAAAGCAGCCGACATGGGATTGGTGCCCAGCATGGGCCGCTTGCCGCCCTCGGGCGCCACCACCGGCCAGGCGCTGGAGAACTGCAGCCCGACCAGGCCCTCGCGCGCGATCAGCTCCATGTAATAGGCATTGCGGCCGGAAAGCGCGGCATCGTACACGCCCACCAGCCCGATGCCGCTTTGCTTGGCCTTGGCGATCACCGCCTGCGTGCCCTTGTACACGGCGTAGTAGCCGACGTTGTTGCCGCCATCGATGAACGCTGATACCGGCGTCTCGTGGACCACTTTCAGCGGCCGCCTGGGCAGCGCGAGGCGCTTGTCTTCGGCGATGGCCAGGATGCGCGGCAAGCCGGCAAAGGCATAGCCGCAGGCAGACGCATCCACCAGATGGTCGCAGACCGCCTGCGCCTGTTCGGCGTCGTAGCCCAGGGCGCGCAGGGCGCTCTCGCCCAGAAGCGTCGCCTCGGCCAGGGTCAGGCGCACGGCGTCGGTGGTGGGATTGTGTCGGCTCATTTTTTTCCTCCTTCTCGGGTGATATTTCCCGCGGCCGTCTTGGCGCGCAGATCCACATGCCATTGTCCACGATACTGCCAGACGCCAAAGCCGAGCACGGCGGCGACCAGCCAAAACAGCACCCCCACGCCCACCAGCGATGCCACGGCACCCATCAACAGGGGGAGGATGGCCTGGCAGGCCATGCCCACCGACATGCGCAGCCCGGTGGCCTCGCTGACGCGATCCGGGGGCGAGGCATCGAACAGCGCCGTGGTCACCATCGGGCCTCCCAGGCCGTTCCCCATGCCCATGGCAAAGGCCGCGACAACCAGCAGCACCGTGGTATTGGCAACACCGAAAAACAGCATGGCGCCCGCGCCGAATGTCTGCGAAATCAGCAGCAATTGCAACGGCGTGAAACGGCGCGACAAGGGTGCGACAAAGGCCCGCACGATGAATGCCGCCGCCGAGAACGTGCCCATGATGATGCCGATTTCCGAGGCCGAAATGCCCAGTTGCGCCCCATGGATAGGCGTCATGACCATGAAGATGTCCCACAACAGCATGAAGTAGATGCCGATCATGAAAATCGGTCCCATACGCGGATCGCGCCAAAGTTCCATCACGCTGCGCTTCGCCGTTCCCCTGGCTTGCACCACCGCCGGACCGCGCTGGGGCAGCACCCCGGCCAGGAACAGCACCAGGCCCGCTACCGGCAGCAGCATCAACAGCAAATAAGTGAGGCTGTAGCCGGCGTGATCGATGGAAAAACCCGCCAGCAGCGGTCCCACGCCATTGGACGTGGCGTAACCCATGCTGATCAGCGCAAAGTTGGTGGCACGGTCCTCCGGCTTGCTGTAGAACCCGGTCAGCGCAGTGTGCACGATGAGCAGGGCGAAACAGGCTCCTCCCACCAGCAGCCCGGTAAAAAACAGCGGAAGCAGGGAATCAGGCCACAACCACGGCGGCACCAGCCCCGCCACCATCAGCAGCACAAACACCACCAGCGGCGTGCGTGTGCCGACGCGATCCACCATCCGGCCGATGGCAACCGACAGCAGCGTGGGAACGATGGCAAACAGCCCCACCAGTATTCCGACCACCACCGGCGATGCCTTCAGGTGAATGGCATGCAAGGGCACGCTCACGCGCGCCGCCGCCATCGCCATGTGGGTCAGCGTGACAAAGATGACCAGATAATGAATGGGCTTCAAGTCCCGCCCTTTTCATCAGCCACCCCATGCCCGCCATGCCCGCCATACCAATGGCCGCGGTAATGCCACACCCCGGCAAAGATCACCGCGCCGGCCAGCCAGAACAGCGGAGCCACGCCGATCAGCGAACTTACGCCGCCGGCCACCAATGGCAGACCGGTCTGACAGGCAGTGGTCACTGCCATGCGCAGCCCCAGGGCCTCGGTGACGCGGTGTGCCGGCGCAACCTCGTAGAGCGCGGCGCTGCCCACCGGACTGCCCATGCCCTGGCCGAAGCCCATGCCGAAGGCGAAGATGATGAGCAAGGGCACGGCGCTGACCAGTCCAAAGCCCAGCATGCTGGTCCCGGCAACCGCCAGCGACAGCAGCATCAGTTGCCAGGTGGTGAACCGGCGCGCCAGCGGCGTGGTGCATATTCGCACCGCGAACACCGCCACGGAAAAACTGCTGATGATGACGCCGATCTGGGATGCAGACAGTTGCAGTTGCGCCCCGTACAGCGGCGTCATCACCATGAAGATGTCCCAGGCCAGCATGAAATACACGGCCATGACATAAATGGGGAACATGCGCCGGTCGCGCAGCAGCTCCACGAAGCTGGGCTTGCCTTCGTCCTGGACCGGAGCTGCAATTTCATCAAGCTTGGGCAGGGTCCTGAGCATCAAGAAGGACAGCGACAGCAAGGGCAGCATGGCGATCAGCAGGAAGGTGTGCGCAAAGCCCAGGTAGTCGATGCCAAAGCCCGCGATCAAAGGCCCCACGCCGTTGGACACGGCAATGCCCAGATGCATCCGGGCAAAATTGGCGGTGCGATCCTCCGCGCCGCCATAGCGCCCGCCCAGGCCGGTGTTGACGATGTACAGGGCGAAGCAGGCGCCGCCGACAATGAGGCCCGTCAAGAACAGCGTCGTCATCCCTTCCCAGAAAAAAGGCAGCACAACGCCGGCTGAAGCGAGCAGCGTGGAAATCAGCATGGGCTTGCGTGCTCCGGTCCTGTCCACCAGCCTGCCCACGGGAACGCAGGCCAGGGTGGGAATCACGGAAAACAAGGCGATCAGAATGCCCACCACTGTCGGCGAGGCATCCAGATGCACGGCATAAAGCGAGACCGCCACCCTGGCCGCGGCAAGCGTGCCATGGTTCAGCGTAATGAACGCCACCAGGTAGTGGATCGGTTTCATGCGGACTGCGCCGCGGCCCCGGAGGCCGGCGTACGCATGCTTATTGTTGGAGGGCAGGCGCCATTTTATCCCCTGGCGGGAACCTGCCCGCCAGGTCCGGCTGTCTGCCGAGAGAAATCAGAAGGAGTAACGCCGCAGTCCCCCGTCAACCGGTATGACCGTGCCGGTGATGTAGCGCGCCAGCGGCGAGGCGAGAAAGGCGACCAGGCTGGCGATGTCATCCGGCTGGCCGTATTCGCCCACCGGTATCTCGTGCTCGGACTGCCACTTGCGGTATTCCGGCGTGTAGTTGCGCAGGATCTGCTCGCTCATGATGCGTCCGGGCGGGACGCAGTTCGTGGTGATGCCGTGCTTGCCCACCTCGCGCGACAGTCCTTTGGACCAGGCATGCATGCCGGCCTTGGCCGAGAAGGCGCCGTTCAGGCCCTCGGGTTCGCTCTTGCCGGTGATGTTGATGATGCGGCCCCACTTGCGCTCGATCATCTGGTCGATCAAGCGATGGGTAAGCTGGCGCGGGCGGGTGAAATTCAGCGTGATCGCCTCGTTCCAGTCGGCGTCGTTGTTCTTCAGCGTGAAGGCGCGACTGCCGCCGGCATTGTTCACCAGTATGTCCACGCTGCCCAGGCCGTCCAGCGCCTGCTTCGCGATGCGGTCGGCGGCATCCTCGTCGAGCGCATTGCATTCGATGATCACCGGCTTCGCCCCGCCCCTGGCGGTGATTTCCACCGACAGTTCCTCGAGCAGATTGCGCCGGCGCGCCATGACGGCGAGGCGCACGCCTTCACCGGCCAGTTTGAGCGCGATGCCACGGCCAATGCCCGTGCTGGCGCCGGTGACCAGCGCGGTTTTTCCGGATATTCCCAGTTCCATACCACCCTCCATAAACAGTGGCATGCAACATATCACATCCCATGACCTGCCTCGGTGGAGCAGGCACAGACCTGCTGCTATACTGAAGCCTGACAACTTTGAAAGGAGGTGATCCAATGAGAGACCATCAAGGCAGCATCGGCACTCAGGAAGCATCCACTGGATTCATCGCCGTAACAAGGAAGTGCGCCTGATCCAGGCCGATACTCCTTAGCAGCAAAGCAGCAGACGCCCCGGCGCGCAAGCCCCGGGGCGTTTTTCATTTCCCATAGACGAAATGCGATCGAAAAAACGCCCGTCGCAAGGACGGGCGCAATCAAGAAAGGAGAACTCGATCACCGGCCTCGCGGCCGGGGCAATCCCGGATCAGAAGAACGCGAACAAAGCACCTACGTTGATCGTGGTGGCCTTCTGCCCGGACGTGATCTGGAAGGCCTGGATGGTCGGGCCTGCGAAATTGAACGAGGCGAGCGCGGTGCCGTCGTTCTTTACGCTGGCGTACTGCGCGTACAGCGAGAGGTCCTTGATGATCTTGTACTGGGCGCCGAAACCAAGAGTCTTCTGCTTGTAGCGAGCCGCGGTATCCTTCGAAGTGTAAATACCCGCGTCCAGGGTCAGCTCAGGCGTTGCGTCATAGGCGCCCCCGAATCCCGTCGTTTTCAGGGCGCGCAGCGCTCCACCGTTATCCTGCTTCACGTACATGCCCTTCAGCGTGAATGCATTGATCTTGTAGGTGGCGCCCATAATGGTTCCGTCCGCATCTCGCCCCACGGCAGGATTGTTCTTGTAGTAGGCCGCGGTCGCACCAAAGTTGTTCATCTTGTAGGTACCCGCCAGACGATAGCCGGACGTTATGGTGCCTGTGAGGTTGGTTCTTTGCGAGGCAACCGTCGAGATGGCCCCCGAAAACCCGGAATACGACGGAGAGGTATAGGACAACGCGCTGTTGTCGCGCGTCCCCAGCCCGCCGTCAATGTCGATGGCGGCGAGCGAACTGCCATAGTTCGAAGCAAACCGGGGATCGATCATCAGGAGGGGGGCAAACGCAATATTACCCTGCGTGCCGAATCTTACCGTGCCGAAACTTCCCTCCACATACACGTTGGCCGAGCGGTTGAATGCCGAGTCATCCCCGAACCAGAACCGGCTGTTGGAATTCGTGCAGCCGCCGGGGCCGGCGCAGGGGTTGTTGTTGAGCAGGAAGCCCTGCTCCAACTGGAAACCGCCCTTGAGGCCGCTGCTCAGGGATTTCTGCCCGGTCATTCCCACGAAGTTGGGCGCATAGCCGCCGGTCACGAATTCCGACCGACTGCTCCCTCCGGCTCCCGTGATCTTTGTGGTAGCCGTGCCTCCATCTATCAGCCCGTAGAAATTAAAGCCGTCGGCGGCAGCGTGCGCCTGCCCGCAAAGAGCTGACAGCGAGGCCAGCAAGATCGTGTGCTTCATCGTGGTTTTCATGCGAATTACTCTCCCTAGGAGCTTGGTTTGAATGCGGCGCGATCAAGGCGTTGCCTTTGTTACAGGCGCAGCGCTTTTTTGCTACCGATCGATGAAAAAGCGAGAACCATGCCATGAAGCAAATCGCGTTTCGGGCCTGGCGCGAAAGTCACTCACCTTATTCGTGCGCCGACGCGTACTCGTATGCAGTGCAGTGCGCGCGCCGCATGCCATACGAGGTGCGCATGTATCAAGTCGGTGCAGAAATGTTCGCGTGCGGCGAGATGCGTGCCGCACACGCGTGCATGCCGCCGCAACGCGCCTGCTGCTGGTGCACGCTGGCGTGCAATCTTGGATACAAGAATATATCCAAGAACTGCCGGCATGATCGCGTCCCGGTGTCAGCGGACCGCGAGCGCATCATCAGGCGGGCACCGGGAATGTGCGCCTGCCGCAGTACTGCACCAAGCATGGGCGGTGCGATTCAAGCATTCGAGCTGTGGCTTTCGTTTACCCTGCGAACATGAGAAGTTTGATATTAAACGCGTGCGAT
>CAXNIK010000114.1:0-9845 GCA_964202115.1 Burkholderiales bacterium | reverse complement strand
GAAGGCTTGAACAACAAGATTCGCGTCATCCAGCGCCGCGCATATGGGCTGCGCGATGAAGAATATTTACGACTCAAAATACTCACTTGCATGCTCCCCGCGCTCTAAAATGACCCAAAATCACCCACTCGACTCCGTGAAGACCCATTAAAATAGATCACATCGTGATTATTGTAGGTCTGGGTCTGGTCGGCAATTTATTGGAAGTGACTATTACTCAAGACCCACTTTGTCACGGTCTGAATTGATTTCAGGTGGGTCTGTCCGGCGGGTGCGTACTGCCGTCCGCAGGTAGCGGACCCAAAACCTCTATCGCCTTACGCAGGCGCCAGTTCAGATACGGCCTTCAATCGCCTTCCGATAGCCCGTTCGGCCAGCTTGAGGTCATATGCCGCCTGGAGGTTGAGCCAGTACTGAGGCGACTGCGCAAAAGCCCGCCCAAACAACAGCGCCATCTCGGCTGTCACCGGCCTGGCGCCTTTGACGACGTGTGAGATACGCATCGGTGACACTCCAATCAGCCTTGAGAACTCAGCTTGCGAGATTCCTCGTTCTTCAAGAATCTCTCGAAGAAACTCACCAGGATGAATCGCCGGTAATCCGTTCTTGACCATATAAGCTCCAATCAGTGGTAGTCGACGATCTCGACATCGAATGCATCGCCATTCGAGAAACGAAAGCAAATTCTCCATCGGTCATTGATTCGCACACTCCATTGACCCTTTCGATCACCTTTGAGCGGTTCCAGACGGTTCGAAGACGGAAACGCTGACACGCACGGACATGATTACCTTTAAATAGAATTGGAGACTGGCCAATAAGAGACGGCCCGCCTTGCTCCTGCCAACGAACGGCAGTTCTGGAGAAACTTGGAAGTCTCTTTTGGATCGGTTTGAGTCCGTCCGTCGGGTGGAGGTCACTCGCGCTACTGCTCCATAGCTGACGCTGACGTGGCTCATTCAATCACCTCATCCGCCCGCAGCAACACCGATTGCGGAATGGTCAAGCCCAGCGTCTTGGCGGTTTTCAGGTTGATGACCATCTCGAATCGGGTGGGCAATTCCACCGGCAGGTCGGCCGGCTTGGCGCCCTTGAAGATTTTGTCCACATAGTGCGCGTTGCGCCGCATGGTCTCGATCAGGCTGGGTCCGTATGAAATCAACCCGCCCGCATCCACGAAGACTCGCGATTCCAATATCGTCGGCAGGCGCTGCTGAGCGGCCAGTTCCGTGATCAACTGGCGATGATCCTGGGTAAACGGGCTCGACTGCACGATCAGCGCCTGCGCGCGCTCCTGACGCATTGCCGCGAACGCGCCCGTGAACTCGCCGGACTGGGTCAGTTGCTGCGGAACCAGCGTGATGCCCATCGGTCGTGCCGCTGCCTGGATCTGCGCGATAAAAGAAGGCACGGTCAGCCCGCCCTTGTAAGTGAGTATCGCGACCCGTGAGGCCTTGGGGAGAATTTCGCGCAGCAACTGCAGTCGCTTGGCGGCAAGCTCGACCGACATACTGGTGGATCCGGTGACATTGCCGCCGGGGCGGGCGAGGCTGCTCACCAGCCCGGCGCCGACCGGGTCGGCCACGGATGACATGACAATGGGGATGGTGTTGCTTGCGCGCTTTGCCACAGCAACGGAAATCGAAGCCTGCGCCACGATCACATCCACCTTGAGCCGCACCAGGTCCGCCGCCATCTCCGGCAGGCGCTCGTCCTTGCCGGCCGCCCAGCGGTACTCGATCGACAGGTTGCGGCCTTCGATATACCCCAGGCTGCGCAACTGCTCGCGAAACGCTTTGTGTGCGTCAATCGGTCCGGCTGCCGTCGACAGCCAGCCGATACGCCAGACCTTGCCCGACTGCTGCGCGAAAGCACTGACGGGCGAAACACCAAGTGCCATCAGTGCAAGCAGCGTGTCGCGCTTATTCATATGCGTCCTTCACTTTGGCGCGCTCGCACAAGCAGTGTGAGCATCACATAGGAGCTGCCATGCTGGCGGCGCTACACCCAGTTGTCCAGCACCAGCCCCGGAACTCGTTCGAATTCGCGTACATTGTTGCTCACCAGCGTCAAGCCCTCGCTGCGCGCGTGGGCGGCAATATGCAGATCATTGACACCGATGGTCGTGCCAGTTCTTTCCAGCCCTGCTCGTATATTGCCGTAGTGCCATGCCGCTTTTTCACCATAGGAAAGCACCGAGAGCCGGCTGAAAAAATCCTCGACTACGGCAAGGTTCCGGGCGGGATCCCTGCTCTTTTCGGCCCCGTGGATCAACTCGGCCAGCGTGATCGAGGATACCGCCATGTGCCCATGCTCCCTGTTGAACATGTCCAGCGCAATGCGCGGGCGCCGCTTGATGACATAGATGACAATGTTGGTATCCAGCAGATACTTGAGCATTACCTACAGGCCCTCGCGTTTGCGCTGCCGCTGACTGGCCCGCACGCTCATGAAATCGGCGCTAACGCCTGCGCCACCAGTAAAAAAACTGTCCCAGGCCGATTCCACCGGGGTGATGATGCGCTCGCACCCGACGACGCGCACATCGACTTTCTTCACTGATTCCGGAAATCGCGTCTCGGCCGGCAAGCGCACGGCCTGGGTGCGGTTGTTGGTAAACACGGTGCTGGTGGCCATTGAAAGTTCCTTTGTCAGTTGCTATATACGTCCAGTATATGGCAATGCGACTCCGCAAACAAGGCGGATACGTGTTGAGAGCGCAAATCGGATTGGAACTTAAAGGCGCAATCCTGCGTGTATCAGGCGTTAGCCGAGCATATGCCTACGCCCCCAACTCCTCCCGCACCCTAGCAAACACCTCCTGATGCCGCTCATGCTCCCCGGCAAAACGCAGCACGAGATTGCGCGCGCCTTCCCGCACATAGCCATTCAGCCACTCCACAGCCGCAGCCGCAGAACCAGCAAAACAGACATCACGTTTTTTCCCGACATCGGGTCGCCTGCCGTAGTAGGCCAACATGAATTCGTCCATGCGCTGTTCGGCCTTGGCTACATCTTCATTTACAGCCAGCGTCAAGTAGGTGGCGGGCGCGATGTCATTGGGATCACGCCCAGCCTCGCGCGCGATGGCCTGGACCTGCCGCCACTGTTCGCCCCAGCTTTTCGAATCGGGTCCATTCGGAAACCAGCCGTCGAAATGTTTCCCCGCACGCGCCAGCGCAGCGGGTGCGGAGCCGCCGCCCCAGATGGGCGGGCCGCCTTTCTGATGCGGTGTGGGCCCGAGCACGCCCTGCTCGACATGCCAGCGGCCCTCCCAGTCCACGGGCAGGCCGCTCCACAGCGCCTTGCACAGGCGCATGCCTTCCATCAGCGTGCCGACGCGTTTTTCGAAGGGCACGCCGGCCGAACGAAACTCGGCGCGCACATTGGGCACATCGCTGGCGATGCCGATGCCGAGGATCACTCGCCCCGAGCTGACCTGGTCCAGCGTGGCCACCTGATGGGCGAGCAGCACGGGATTGCGCAGGATGGGCAGCAGCACGGCCGTGCCCAGTTTTACGTGTCGTGTCCGCCCCGCCACGGCGGCCAGTAGCGTGATGGGCTCATGACGCGGGCGGGCGAGCAGCGAATCGCCCACCCACACCGAGTCGTAGCCCAGTTTCTCCGCGCGCTCGGCCAGCTTGAGCAGGGGCTCGGCCTCCGGGCGGCCTTCCATGACGGCTTCGCGGGTGGGCAGCAGGTATCCGATATGCAGTTTCATGGTTCTCTCTTTCAGAATTAAAGCACGCGCAGCGACTCTCCCAGCGCCCCCCAGTAGGGCAGGGCGATGGCCAACACCACGAAGAAGGCCAGCACAGTCATCCACACGCCGAAGCGGAAGATCTCCGGCGCGGTGAGGTAGCCCTTTTCGTACACCACCAGCGACGATACGCTCTGCGCCGGGTAGTACAGCACGGCGTCGCCGGCGATCATCACCGCCAGGCCGCAGATCATCGGATTGACGCCGCAGGCCGCGCCGATGGACATGGCGATGGGAATGCTGGTGGCGAGAAAGCCGGTGATGTTGGGAATGAGCAGCCGCACCGGCACCGAGGCCGCCATGAGGATGGCGATGACCAGCACCGGCTGGTCGCGAAACTGCGGCACCGCAGCCACGATGAGCCCGGCGATCCATTCGCTGGCACCGCTGCTCGCCAGCGCGCGCGCCAGCGACAGCGAGGAGGCGACCACGAAGAAATTGGTCCAGCCGATGTCGCGCTCGAACTCCTGCCAGGTGAGCACGCCGATGCGCGGCATGAGCAGGAAGATCCACGCCAGCAGCGCCGGCATCGCCGGGTGCCAGTGATGCAGGGCGTCGGTGAGCCACAGGAGTGAAGCGCCGACGGTGATGATGGCGGTGCGCAGCTCGCATGCGGACAGGGGCGTGGCCTCGCGCTCCTCGGGCGGTGGCAATTTCACCTCGAACCCTCGCCGGTGCAGCCAGTAGAGCAGGATTGCACCCAGCACCAGCAGGGCCAGGTAGGGCACGCTCATCAGCAGCAGCCACTGGCTCCAGGCAATGCCGCCGATCAGGCCGGCAGCCACCACCGGCGTGATGCCGCCAGTCAGGATCACGGTGGAGGCCAGGCGATTGAGACCGCTCAGGGCCAGCATCACCGCCTGGGCCAGTGGCGCCCGGCGCGGCACCTTGGCCAGCTCCAGCGCCTGCTCGTACACATGCACCAGGATGCCGGTGCGCGTCGTCGCCGAGGGCAGCAGCAGGGTGAGCAGGGGAAAGGACAGCAGCAACTGCACATACAACGAACGAGCGCTGCCCTTCGAGCGGCGCAGGAACACCCGCGCCACGCGCTCGGCCAGGCCGCTGCGCGACACGGCCAGGCCGATGGTGAGCACGCCCATGAGGAAGTACACCACCGGGTCGGCGAAACCGATCAATCCTTCCTGGATACTGGTGACGCCGCCTGAGAGCACCAGCGCCACGATCACGACCACGGCAGTGACCGCGGCCGGCAGGGCTTCTGTGCACCACAGTCCTATGGCCAGCACGGCTACGGCCAGCACCCGCTGGCCGGGTTCGGGGAGGCCTTGCGGTGTGGGTATGGCCATCAGCGCGAGGCTGAGGGCGAGGAGGGCAGCGATGGTCCAGGGGGCGTGGGCCGGGCCGGCGGGTTTGTCCTGAGCGGGCTGACTCATCGCATGATTTACGTGATTTTCGGATTTCGATCTTGATTCCGCTCACGCTGAGCTTAGCATGCGTGCGGGGCGCCGATGCATATGCGTACATACTTGGCACAACGCCTACGGTTAAATATCGCCGTAGAATTGCATCAAGCCCTGCCGCCAGTTCAAAAGACTCCCAGTTCAAAAGAGCCATCAACCGGCGGCCGTCTCTACTTAGCCAGGAGGAGTCCATGAGCATCGCCAGCAAAGCCAAATACGAAGTCTCCGAGGAACGTCTTGATGCGCAGCGCATGTTGCGCGATGCGCTGGTGCCTTTCCTGGAGCGCGAAACCACGTTCAAGCGAGTACGGGGGTTGCGCGACACCGAACCCGGATATGACCGCAATCTGTGGGCCAGCATGGCCAACCAGGGTTGGCTGGGCATCCTGATACCGGAGGCCTATGGGGGCCAGGGCCTGGGCTTCGGCGAGATGCGCGAGGTGGTGGAAGGACTGGGCGGCGCCCTGATCCCCGAGCCGCTCACGGCCAGCGCCGTGCTGGCCTCCCTCGCGCTGCTGCATGGTGACAATGAAGCGCTCAAGCAAAAACTGCTGCCGCAAATGGCGGCCGGCAAGATCATCGCCGCCGTGGCCTGGCAGGAGGGGCAGCACGGAACCAATTTGTCTTTCGGCGGCGTACGTGCCAGCAGTTCCGGGCAGGGTTTTGTGCTCAACGGCAGCAAGCGCTATGTCACGCCCGCGGTGGCTGATGTGTACATCGTGGCGGCCAGCGACGGCAAGGGCAACGGGCTGTACTGCGTGCCCGCAAACGCCAAGGGGATGGAACGAACGCTGGAGCGCCGCGCGGACGGCACCTTCAACGCCCTGCTGAAGTTCAGCGACACGCCGGTGGCCGCCGACAGCGTGGTGGCAAGCGGCGACAAGGCGCAGGCCGCGCTTGCGCGCGCCATTGATGAGGGCACCATCATGGCCAGCGTGGAACTGCTGGCGGTCATGACCGCAGCCCTGGACCTCACCTTGGATTACCTGAAGATGCGGGTGCAGTTCGGCGTGGCCATCGGCAGCTTCCAGGCGCTGCAACACCGTTGCGTGGACTTATGGATACAGAAGGAGCTGTCCTCCGCCCTGATTGATCACGCCGTGCTGGCGCTGGACCAGAATCCCAGAGCCGAGCATTTGAGCGAGCTCGCCGACCGCTGCAAGTCGCGCTGCTCCGACGCCGGTTTCGACATCACGCGCGACTGCATACGCCTGCATGGCGCCATTGGCTACACCGACGACTGCGACATCGGCCTGTACCTGCAACGTGCCTTGGTGCTGGCGGCCTGGATGGGAAACGGGGCCGAGCATCGCCGCCGTTTCGATGCCACCCGAGGCAGTCACGCCGACGTCAACGCGAAAACGGAATCGCCCTCCACCGCTGACACCGCTGACACCGCTGATTTCGTCAAGCTGCCGGGAGCACCCGGCGAACGCCCCAAGGACACCGACTGGAACGCCCTGAGCGACGAGCAGTTCCGCGCCGAAGCCGCGGCCTTCTACGAGCGCCATTACCCCAAGGAAATGCGCTACATGCAGCGGCGCGGGCGCCGTTCGGAAATATTCGATTACATGAAGACCTTGTCCAAGTACGGCTGGCTCACGCCCGCCTGGCCCCGCGAATGGGGCGGCATGGCCCTGTCGCCTGCCAAGCAGGTGGTTGCCATGGAAGAGCGCGAGCGCATCGGCGTGGGCCGGGTGCTGGAAATGGGCATGAACCTGCTGGGGCCGGCGCTGATGAACTTCGGCACCGATGAGCAAAAGCGGACCTACCTCCCCAAAATCATGTCGGTGGACAACATCTGGTGCCAGGGCTATTCCGAGCCGAATGCCGGCTCCGACCTGGCCAGTCTGCAGACTTCAGCCGTGCTCGACGGCGATCACTACGTCATCAACGGATCCAAGATCTGGACTTCGGGGGCGATGGATGCCGATCATATGTTCCTGCTTGCGCGCACCGACAAGGAGGCCAAGCGCCAGACCGGCATCAGCTTCTTCCTGCTGGATCTGAAGACGCCGGGCATCACCATACGTCCCATACGCAACATCACCGGGGAAGAGGAATTCGCCCAGGTGTATTTCGACGATGTGCGCATACCGGCGACCAGCATCGTCGGCGGGCTCAACAAGGGGTGGACGGTGGCCAAGGGTCTGCTGGGATTCGAGAGGCTGGGCGCCGGCAGCCCGCGCAAGCCGCAATATCCGCTCAACAAGCTGCGCGAGCTGGCCCAGGCCAACGGCATGTGGGAGGACCCCGAGTTCCGCTCCAAGTACACCAAGCTTGAACTGGACGCGGACGACCTCGCCGTGATCTTCCAAACGTATGCCGATGTCGTCGCCGCGGGCGGCGTGCCCGGCCCGAGCATGTCCATGCTGAAAATCTGGGCATCCGAAACCACCATGCGCCTCACCGGCCTGATGATCGAGGCGGCCGGATCGGCCGGCGGCCAGAGAGGCGAGTTGCAGTTCGGCGACGCCAGGGTCAACGTGCTGGGTTCGTTCTACACCATCTTCCCGGCCACCATCGCGGCGGGCGCGAACGACATCCAGCGCAATGTGCT
Source organism: Burkholderiales bacterium (assembly GCA_964202115.1). Lineage (GTDB taxonomy): Bacteria > Pseudomonadota > Gammaproteobacteria > Burkholderiales > SG8-39 > CAIYPG01. The sequence continues at coordinate 2,104 of CAXNIK010000114.1, read as the reverse complement.
GGCCAAGCGCGCGCTGGGCCTGCCGTAACCGCCGCTTTGGGGCACAGCGGCCGGCAGCAATGCGGTCGCATGCCATCCCAAGGCCACTCCGCTCACCACCTTGATGCCTACCAGGCATCCACCCAGTGCCGGCGCGGCCGGGTGCGCTTGCCTGTCTGCAAGCCGGCGATGAGCCAGCGGCGCGTGTCGGCCGGATCGATGACAGCATCGATGCGCAACTGCGTGGCATGCTCCACGGCCTTGCCGGTGGAATACATCTCACCCAGCTTCAAGTCATACAGTGCCTTCTTCTCCGCCGGATCGGTAAGGGCAGCCATTTCCTTGCGGTAGGCGAGGTTGACCGCGCCCTCCAGGTTCATCGGGCCGAACTCGCCGGTGGGCCAGGACACCGAGAACATCGGGTCGGTGCGCGAGCCGCCGGTCATGCCGCTGGCGCCCAGGCCGTAGCACTTGCGCAGTATCACGGCGAGAAAGGGCACGCCCAGCTTGGCGCCGGCGAGGAACATGCGCGAGGTCTTCTTTACCGCCGCCTGGCGCTCGCTCTCCAGCCCGACCATGAAGCCCGGGGTGTCGATCAGGCTGAGCATGGGGATGTCGTAGTTGTCGCACAGGAGCATGAAGCGCGTGCCTTTGTCCGCGCCGTCGCAGTCGATGGCGCCGCCCAGGTGGTGGTTGTCATTGGCGATCAGTCCCACCGGCCGGCCTTCGATGCGCAGGAAGGCGGTGATGACCGTGGCGCCGAATTTGGGGCGCAGCTCGAAGTACGAGTCCTTGTCGGCCAGGGTGCGGATCAGTGAGCGCACATCGTAGGCGCGCAGGCGGTTCTCGGGAATGGCCTGGCGCAGCAGGCGCTGATCGGCGCACTCCCAGTCGGCGGTGCGGCCCTGGAAATAGGACAGCGCCTTTTTCGCCAGGCGCGTGGCATCGGCCTCGTCCTCGGCGGTCACGTCCACCACGCCGCTCAATTCCTGCTCGTGCAAGGGGCCGATATCCTTGGCGTTGACGATGCCCATGCCGCCGCCCTCGATCATGGCCGGGCCGGCCATGCCCAGGTTGGAGCCCTTGGTGGCGATCATGATGTCGCACATGCCGGCCACCGAGGCGTTGCCGGCAAAGCAATAGCCGGAGACGATGGAAATCATGGGCACTTCGCCCGACACCTCGCCGATCGCGCCGAAGGTGCGGTGGCCCGGGCCGTAGCGGTCGTCGCCCGGCCTTCCGCCGCCGCCTTCGGCATACCAGACCACGGGCAGTTTCTGCTCCAGCGCGGTGTGCAGGATGCGATCGGTCTTCCAGTGATTCATGCCGCCCTGGGTGCCGGCCAGCACGGTGTAGTCATACGACAGCGCGGCGACGCGCGCCGCTTCAGGCGCAAAGAGTGCTGCATTCACCGTGCCCACGCCGGTGATCAGGCCGTCGGTGGGGCTCATCTTGAGCAGGTGCTCGACGGAATGACGGCTGCGTTGGCTGGCGATGGCAAAGGCGCCGTATTCGATGAAGCTGCCCGGATCGACCAGGTCATTGATGTTCTCGCGCGCGGTGCGCTGTTTCCTGGCCTGGCGCTTGGCCACGGCCTCGGGGCGGGCTTCGTCGCGGGTCATGCGCCAGCGCTCCAGCACTTCGGCCAGGTCGGGACGGATGTGGTCGAGATCGACGGCGCTGCTTTGGGCTTCAGCCGAGCCTTCGACTTCTTCAGCGGCGATGAAGAGCACGGGCTGCCCGGTCATGACGATGTCGCCTTTGGTTACGGCGAGCTTGACCACGCGTCCGCCGGTGGGCGCTGTCACCACATGCTCCATCTTCATGGCTTCGAGCACCGCCACGGTCTGGCCGGGGAGCACGAGATCGCCTTCGGCCACCTCGAGCACTGTCACGGTGGATTGCAGCGGCGCCGTCGCTGGCGTGGCGCCTGGCAGGGTCTCGAAGGCTTCGGTGCGCGCTGTGGCAGCCGCATCGCCGCCGAAATTGCGCGAGGGCAGGGCTGCGGCCGTGGCGAGAATACCTGCCAGTTCGGCCTCGATGAAGCGCGTGGTGGCGCGGCCTTCCAGTATCGCCGGATGCGCCAGCAGCGCGCGCAGCACGCCGGCATTGGTCTGCACGCCTT
>CAXNIK010000113.1:0-9853 GCA_964202115.1 Burkholderiales bacterium | reverse complement strand
CCGAAAGCATAAATGCCCAAAACTGTTTTCCAAAGTCAATGAGACGCTGCCCCCCCGTTCGCTTATCCGGAAAATCAACACTGGCCTTAAGTTCAGACGCGCTACCTTCACTCACCCCCAGAGTGATTGTGATCTCTTGAATTCCTCTGTAAGCACCAACATCAAAGGTAACCCGACCACCCTTTTCAACGAAAGCGAATGGCTTACTCTCAAGAGAGACTGGCAAAGGTTGGTCAGTAGCATCGAAATACTGTCCGTAAGTTTCGTCTGCGAGACGCTTTAAGGTCTGCAGGTAAGGCGAATCCGTTGGCCTCTCTAGGTAGCCCAATCCTAAGATAACGACACCCGCATCCTTGGCCGCCTTGATGACATCGACATGCTTGTAAGCGCGATCCTCGTCTTTTCCATCGGACATGATAATCAACCCTTTACGAGTCGCCTCAGTCTTCTGCAACAACGCAATCGCAGTGAGAATGCTCTTATAAAACTCTGTTGCGTGACCACTCGCTTTGATATTACTGACAGCGCCTGTCATGGCAGCGGTATCCGCACCGATCGGCGCAAGAACCCGCATGTCGCTATCAAACACGGCAAGGCCCACTTTATGATGCGGTTTCTGACTCGCTAACATCGCAGTAACAGCCTGCATGTTTTTCTTTTCAACCGTGTTCTTGCGTTTTGGGTCGCTCACATCAATCAAAATAAGCAATGCCGTAGACTGGTCAACGGCCGGGTAATTAGTCAAGCCCTTGTCAGTAGGGATTTGCACCGCTTGCTCTCCCACTTTTAGGCTAACGTCCTTAACCGCTATGGTCGCAGCGTGACGATAGTCGCATGCCACCTGCAGGCCGCTTTGCTCTACCGAGCAAATGAGTGATCCGGACCTCGGGTCAGATTCAGCCGCTAAAACAGGCACCCAAAAAAGAGAAGCTGAAAGCAACCCCCAGCCTATCCATTGGGCTGCGGATTTAACGTTACTTTTAAACATATCCAAACTCCCCGTCGGGCGATTTGATCAAATTAAATCGCGTAAAAATACAAAAATAGAACCGCGCTCTCGCGCGGACAAAGACACAGCACGCTTTCCGAGGGCTGCGCCTTGCACCGAAACAAACGCCAGCGGCTGCTAGTCTAAACCAGCCCATGAAACCGGTTGCGGCCAAGTGATGCGCCCGGGCAACCTGCTATCTGTCTCTACTTCCACGCCCAGACCGGCTGCTCCAGATGCGCCACCCGGGTGTCGCGGCCGTTGAGTACCACTTCGACGAACTGGTACAGCACCGCCGCGGTGGGTGCGTGGATGTACTTGCCCTGCAGCGGATAGCGGATGACCGGGTTCTTGCTCTCGGGAATATTGACGAACTCGGGCTCATCCTGGTGCAGTTCCAGCAGCGGGATGCGGTAGATCTTCGCCACTTCGGCGGGGTTTTCGCTCATGGCGGCGCCGGGCGGGGCCCACACCACGATCGGGGTGATGAGATAGCCCGAGCGCGTGGGGTAGTCATCCAGATGGCCGAGCACCGCCTGGGCCGGCAGTTCCAGGTTGATCTCCTCGTGCGCCTCCCTGAGCGCCGCTTCAATCGGAGTTTCGCCCGCCTCCATGCGCCCGCCGGGCAGGGCCCACTGCCCGGCATGATCCTTGAGTTTGGCGGCGCGGCGGGTGAGCACCAGGGCGGCGTTGCCCACACCATCGTCGGCGACGATGAGGCAGACGGCCGCGCGGCGCAGCGCCTTCAGCGGCGGCGGCTCCGTCGCCTGGAATTCCGCGCGCTCAAAGCGTGCGAGGTTGGCGGTGAGGACCGCGCGCTGCGCGTCGTCATGGCGCATGAAACGGGCCTTTCAAGCCGGAAATGCAGGATGTGCAGGATGTGTTAGATAACATTATTCTTGTTTTAGTCTATCTATGGATGACTTTATCATGAAAACGATTACATTGCACTTCGAATGATCAGCCCGCAGCCAGGCGCTCTTCCAGTGCCGTGATCCAGTGGCGCACGGGGACTGCACCGGGTTTGCCAACACTGCCAACACTGCCTGCTCCGCTGCCCAGGTGGCTCTGGCAGCCGATGTTGGCGGTGAGCACGACCTGCGGGCCGCCTGAGTGCAGGGCGGCGAGCTTGTTGTCCCTGAGTTGCTGCGACAGTTCCGGCTGCAGGATGGAATAGGTGCCCGCCGAGCCGCAGCACAGGTGGGCGTCGGGCACCGGGGTGAGCTCGAAGCCGGCATCGGCGAGCAGGGCCTCGATGCCACCGCGCAGCTTCTGGCCGTGCTGCAGGGTGCAGGGGGCGTGAAAGGCGGCCCTGACGGGAGAAGGTGCCACCCTGCCCTTTATCAGGCCTGAGAGCGCCTCACGCTCGGCGGTGAGCACCTCGGACAGGTCGCGGGTCATGGCGCTGACACGCTCGGCCTTGTCGCGGTAGACGGGGTCGTGGGCGAGCAGGCGGCCATAGTCCTTGACGGTGGCGCCGCAGCCGCTGGCGGTCATGACGATGGCCTCGATTTCATTGCGCTCGATGGCAGGCCACCAGACATCGATGAGGCGGCGCATGTCGGCCAGGCCCTGCTCCTGATAGTCCAGGTGGTAGCGCAGCGCACCGCAGCAGCCGGCGCTGAAGGCCTCGATGAGGGAGATGCCGATGCGGTCGAGGAGGCGCGCCGCGGCTTCGTTGGTCTCGGGCGCAAGCGATGGCTGCACGCAGCCTGCGAGTACCAGCATCCGGCGCGCGTGACGCGGCACGGGAAGCTGGGTGAAGCGGGTACCCTGCGGAGGCAGCTTCTGGGCCAGGGCGGCAGGCAGCAGCAGTCTGGCCAGGCGGCCGACGCTCAGGAGGGCGGCAAATAGTGCCCGGCGCGGCAACGCGAAGGCCAGCAGGCCGCGGATGGCGCGCTGCTTCAAGGGGCGCGGCACTTTTGCATCGACCACGGCGCGGCCGATGTCCACCAGGCGCCCGTACTCCACCCCCGAGGGGCAGGTGGTCTCGCAGTTGCGGCAGGTAAGGCAGCGGTCCAGATGCAGCTGGGTGCTGGCGCTGACCGGCTTGCCCTCCAGCGCCTCCTTGATCAGGTAGATGCGCCCGCGCGGACCATCCAGCTCGTCGCCCAGCAACTGGTAGGTGGGGCAGGTGGCATTGCAGAAGCCGCAGTGCACGCATTTGCGAAGGATGGCGTCGGCCTCGCGGCCGGCGGGCGTGTCCTTGATGAAGTCGGCGAGCTCGGTTTTCATCGGATTTGCATCAGAGCTCGGGGTAAAGGCGGCCGGGATTGAAGATGCCCTGCGGGTCGAAGGTGGCCTTGAGTTTGCGGTGCAGAGCCATGAGCACGGGCGACAGCGGCTGGAACACGCCGCAGGCCTTGTCACCGCCGCGAAACAACGTGGCATGGCCGCCGGCCTTCGCTGCCGCCTCGCGCAGAACACGCGCGTCGGCGGTCGTGGCCAGCCAGCGCTGTGCCCCGCCCCATTCGATGAAGCGCGCGCCGGGCATTGCGGCAAAGACCGCCGCGGGCGTGGTGGATGGAACAGACAGGCGCCACAGCGGCGGCGCATTGTTGCTGGCCGTATGGAAGAAGGCATGGGTCTGCTCGCGCACGCCGGCCCAGTAGCCATCGGCGTCGGCATCGGACATGCGCTCGCCGCCCAGGTGCTCCGCCGCCGCGCGCACGGCCGCCCCAGCACCGGAGAGGCGCAGCATCAGCTCCTCGCCCGTCCAGGCGCTGGCGGAGATGGGCAGCGGCCGGCCGCCCCAGTGGTTCAGCGTTTCGATGGCCCTGTCCTCGGGCAGCTCGAAGCGCAGCGTGGCCTCGGCCACGGGCAGCGGTAATGTCTTGATCGAAGCTTCAAGGATCAGGCCCAGGGTGCCGAGCGACCCCGCCATGAGGCGCGAGACATCGTAGCCGGCCACGTTCTTCATGACCCGGCCGCCGAAGCTGAGCACATCGCCCCGCCCGTCCATGACCTGCATGCCCAGCACGAAGTCGCGCAGGGAACCTGCAGCCTGGCGGCGCGGGCCGGAAAGGCCGGCGGCGAGCATGCCGCCCACAGTGGCCTCCTTGCCGAAATGCGGCGGCTCGAAGGCGAGCATCTGGCCTTGCGCGCGCAGGGCTGCTTCCAGCTCCGAGAGCAGCGTGCCGCAGCGCGCGGTGACCACCAGCTCGGAGGGCTCGTAATCGACGATGCCGGCGTGGCTCCTGGTTTCCAGCAGCTCGCCCGTGAGCTCGCCGCCGTAAAAGTCCTTGCTGCCGCTGCCGCGGATGCGCAGCGGCAGCTTGGCCGCGGCGGCAGCGCGGATACGGTCCGCAAATCGGGCGATGCGCTCGTTCATCTCGCGCTGTTCACTTCAAAAACGCGGCAATTCTGGATGAGGCACTGATCCGCCCTTGATGTGCATGCGCCCATACTCGGCGCAGCGGTGCAGCGTCGGGATGTTCTTGCCGGGATTGAGCAGGCCGAGTGGATCGAAGGCCGTCTTGATGCCGCGGAACAGCGCCAGCTCGGCGGGCGCGAACTGGGTGCACATCTGGTTGATCTTCTCGATGCCCACACCGTGCTCGCCAGTGATGGTGCCGCCGACCTCGACGCATTTCTCCAGCACTTCGCCGGCGAAGGCCTCGGTGCGCGCCAGCTCATCGGGGTTGTTGGCATCGAACAGGATGAGCGGGTGCAGGTTGCCGTCGCCGGCGTGAAAGACATTGGGGCAGCGCAGGCCGTACTTCTGCTCCATCTGCGCGATGAAGCGCAGGATCTCGCCCAGGCGGCGGCGCGGAATGGTGCCGTCCATGCAGTAGTAGTCGGGCGAGATGCGCCCCACCGCGGGGAATGCGGCCTTGCGCCCGGCCCAGAATTTGAGGCGCTCCGCCTCGTTCTGCGACACGCGTATGGCGGTGGCGCCGGAGCCGCGCAGCACTTCGCTCATGCGCGCAATCTCTTCGCTCACCTCTTCCGCGGTGCCATCGGATTCGCACAGCAGGATGGCCGCCGCCTCCAGATCGTAGCCGGCGTGCACGAACTGCTCCACGGCGTGCGTGGCGGGCCTGTCCATCATCTCCAGGCCGGCCGGGATGATGCCGGCGGCAATGATATCGGCCACGGCGTTGCCGGCCTTCTCCACATCGTCGAAGGAGGCCATGATGCAGCAGGCCTGATCGGGCCTGGGGATGAGGCGCACGCTCACCTCGGTGGTGACGGCCAGCATGCCCTCGCTACCGATGGCCAGAGCGAGCAGGTCGTAGCCGGGCGCGTCCAGCGCCTCGGCACCGAACTCGACGAACTCACCTTCCACAGTGAGGCCGCGCACGCGCAGCACGTTGTGCACGGTGAGGCCGTATTTCACGCAATGCACGCCGCCGGAATTCTCCGCGACATTGCCGCCGATGGTGCAGGCCAGTTGCGAGGAGGGGTCAGGAGCGTAGTACAGGCCGTAGGGCGCCGCCGCCTCGGAGATGGCGAGGTTGCGCACGCCCGGTTGCACGCGCGCGATGCGCGCCACCGGATCGACGGCGAGGATCTTTTTCATCTTGGCGAGCGAGAGCAGCACACCGTCGCCCATGGGCAGGGCGCCGCCTGAGAGCCCGGTGCCGGCGCCGCGCGCCACCACCGGCACCCGCAGCTCGTGGCAGATGCGCAGCACCGCCTGCACCTGTGATTCGTCCGCGGGCAAGGCCACCACCATGGGCAGCTGGCGGTAGGCAGACAGGCCATCGCATTCGTAGGGCCGGGTGTCCTCGCTCTGGTAGAGCACGGCTGCGCGCGGCAGCACGGCGAGCAGGCGCCCCACCACCTCGGCCTGGCGCATGAAGTCGATCTTCTCGGCGCGCACGTTCAAGCCGGTGACTCCGGCGTGGGCGCGGGTGTGGACGCGAGCTCAGGCTGAAGATAGGGCTGCAGCCAGGCCAGACTCTCAGCGGTGCGGCCCGAGGGGTTGTACTCGGCGCCTATCCATCCCTCGTAGCCCAGGCTGTCGATGTGCGAGAACAGGAAGGGAAAGTTGATCTCGCCGGTGCCGGGCTCGTGACGCGCCGGCACATCGGCAATCTGCATGTGGCCTATGCGCGCAAGCAGGGTCTTGATGCTGTGGGCCAGATCGCCTTCCATGATCTGCATGTGGAACAGGTCGTACTGCAGCCAGGCGTTGTCCACCGCGGCCTCGTCCATGAGTGCCAGGGCCTGCGAGGAATAGCGCAGGTACATGCCGGGCATGGCGCGGGTGTTGATGGGCTCGATATGCAGCTTGATGCCGGCGCGGCCGAGCTCGCCTGCGGCAAAGCGCAGGTTGCTGATGTAGGTCTCGCGCAGTTGTTCCGGCGCGAGGCGCTTGGCGTTCCGTGCCGGTTCAGGGACGACCCCGGACAGCATGTTGAGACGGCGGCAGCCCAGCAGCCTGGCGTAGGTAATGGCCTGGCCCACGCTGTCGCGGAACTCGGACATGCGCGAAGGCAGGCAGGCCAGGCCGCGGTCTCCCTTTTCCACATTGCCAGGGGGCAGGTTGAACAGCACCACTTCCACGCCGGCGCGCTGGGCGCGCTCGGCCAGCATGGCCGCATCAAAGGCATAGGGATAATGGAACTCGACGCCCTTGAAACCGGCTCGCGCGGCCGCGTCGAAGCGGTCCGTGAAGTCCGACTCGGTGAATAGCATGCTGATATTGGCGCAGAATCGCGGCATGGATGCTCCGGCGCAAGGCTGGTACAGGGGGCTGGCAGGTAATGTACCGGTGCATCCTAGGGTGGGCGGGCGATGCCGTCAAACCGGCTGCCTGCTAGCCAGTGCCGGGCAGCCCCGACCAGGCGTACTCAGGGATTGTTCTTGGAATCCGGCCAGGACTGAATTAAGGCAACTACGATCAGCCGTTGCCGGCCTCAAAAACTGAAGCTCAGCCCCCCCCACTCCATGGCCAGCATGCAGGCCACGCCGGCCAGCGGCGGAAACAGGAAGGAAGTGCTCATGCGCAGCAGGACAAAGCGCGGACCCATCATCGGCAGCTCGAAATTCAGGGTGCGATGCATGGCCCAGATGGTCCAACCGGTAATGAGCGCCATGAGTTGTGGAGCGCCTGCCCCGGCCTTGGCGAAAGCCACCGCGATGGGGAAGGAAATGAACGGCCCGCCAGGAAGAAACGACCCGGCGACCGATGCAATCAGGATGCCCTGCAATCCGGTTTCCGGCCCGAGCGCCTGCTGCATGAGTTCCTGAGGAATGATTTCCACCAGGAACGCTCCAAGCAGTATTGCCAGGGGCATGCGCAGCACCAGCACTCTTGCCTGATTGCGGGCGAGACGGCCCGCCTGTTGTACCGTGGCCCTGGAGCGACGCACGGCGATGAACAGCAATATCGCCACCAGCGACCAGACGATGATGTTCGAAATGATCATCTGACGATGCTTTCTGTCGTATGCCAACCCCATTGCCTGGCCAGCCTGCGGGCGAGCAGTCCGGCGATGATTCCCATCGGCAGCGAAATTACGAAACGCAGCAGTGAAAAATCCAATCCCAGAAAGGGGATTTCCCAGATCACCAGGCGCAACAGGCTGACCGTCGTCCAGGAGGTGAGATAACAGACCAGCACGCCGATATCGGCGCCCACCTTGCCCAGGGCATACACCAGCGCGAAGGAACCGAAAGGCCCCCCCGGAGTCAGGGCGCCTGCGGCCTCGGCAATCAGCAAACCGCGCATGCCCGCCTCCTCGCCCAGCCAGCGGGACACCGCGTCCTTGGGAACAAGAACCTGCACCAGCCCCGCAATCAGCACGCCGCCCACAATCTGCAGGGCTATGCTCCACAATATGTCGCCGGCAGTAACAAAGGCCCGCAGGACCCCGTCTAAACCGTGCAGCCACATGCAAATGACGCCTGCCAACAGTGCGGCCAGGGCAAAGGCAATGACCGAGCGATCCAGGAGCGGAGCGTCAGCCGATTTGGCATCTGTGGGCTTGGTCATTGCATTTTTAAGCAGAAGCCTCGTTACGGACTGACGGGAATCCGCCGTGCGACAAGGCAGCCTTGAAGATATATCACATCTCCAGCCGAGTCGATGCCCTGTCTGCCTGCCGCGGTGGCTGCCGGGAACCGCATGCTATATTTCAAGATTCCAACTTGCTTGCCACATCATGGGACACCGCCTCTCCAAGATCTATACGCGCACCGGTGACGGCGGAGAAACCGGCCTGGGGGACGGCTCCCGCACGGCCAAGGACAGCCCGCGCATTGCGGCTTTGGGGGACGTCGATGAGCTGAATTCAGTCATCGGCGTACTGCTGGCAGAAGACCTGCCGGATGAGCTTCAACGCGCCCTCCTGGATGTTCAGCATGATCTTTTCGATCTGGGCGGCGAAGTCTGCATCCCCGGCCGCAGCAGCATGACCGGGCAGCAAATCACCCGCCTGGAGCAACTGTTGGACAAGCTCAACGCAAGCCTTCCCCCTCTGAAGGAATTCGTCCTTCCCGGCGGCACACGCGCCGCCGCGCTCGCCCATTTGGCGCGGACCATCTGCCGCCGCGCCGAGCGTTCGCTGGTCGCCCTGGGGCACACCGACGCCGTCAACGAATTCTCCCGCATCTATCTGAACCGCCTGTCGGATCTGCTTTTTGTGGCGGCCCGCACCCTCAACCGCGTCGACAAAAGCGGCGGTGACGTGCTCTGGCAACCGGGCAAGAACAGGTAGGCGCAATCATTCCCGGGAGGTTTCCGCTCGACGCAGCCTGACTATCGTGCCTCCAGATTCTGCAGGCGAAAAAAAACGCAAGCCGAAGCTTGCGTTTTTCCTGAAGCTGCAACGGATCAGTCGTCTGCTTCGAACGCCGTATCGCGCTTCTTGCGGATGTTGGGCAGCAGCACGAATATCAGCAGCAAAATGGCGATACTGAGCAGCGTGGCGCTGATCGGGCGCTGGAAGAACACGAAGAAATCGCCTCGCGCCAGCAGCATGGCCCGGCGCAGATTTTCCTCCATCAATGGCCCCAGGATGTATCCGAGCAGCATCGGCGCGGGTTCGGCCTCGGTCTTCACCAGGATGTACCCAAACAGGCCAAACAAAGCCGTCAGGATGGCATCAAAGGCGTTGTTGTTGATGGAATACACGCCGATCACGCAGAACACCAGGATACAGGGGTAGAGAATGCGGTAAGGCACTTTCAGCAGGCTCACCCACAGGCCGATCATCGGCATGTTCAGTATCACCAGCAAGACGTTGCCGACCCACATACTGGCGATCAGGCCCCAGAACAGTTGCGGCCGCTCGTTCATCACCTGTGGTCCCGGCGCAATACCCTGGATCATCATGGCACCCACCATCATGGCCATCACCACGTTGGAAGGTATACCAAGGGTCAGCATCGGGATGAAGGACGTCTGAGCGCCAGCGTTGTTGGCCGACTCAGGCGCCGCCACCCCACGAATGTTGCCTTCGCCGAACTTCTCACGGTCTTTGGTGATGTTCTTTTCGATCGCATAGGCCGCGAAGGAAGAGAGCAAGGCCCCACCGCCCGGCAGAATGCCCAGACAGCAACCCACGGCCGTTCCGCGGGCAATCGCCGGCAGGGAGTACTTCATGTCATCCCAGGTCGGCAACAGGCTGCCGATGCGGCTGGTAAACACTTCACGGGCCTCGCCCTTCTCCAGGTTGATGATGATTTCGCAGTAGCCGAAGATGCCCATGGCCAGGGTGATGAAACCCATGCCGTCAGAGAGTTCCGGTATGCCCAGGGTGAAACGGGCCACGCCCGAATTCACGTCAGTGCCGACCATGCCGAACAGCAGGCCCACATGCACCATGGCAATCGCCTTGAGCACCGAACCCCGCGCCAGCACCACGGCACCGATCAGTCCCACGACCATCAGGGAGAAGTATTCCGCGGGGCCGA
>CAXNIK010000112.1:0-9881 GCA_964202115.1 Burkholderiales bacterium | reverse complement strand
AGCGTATCAGCGATTACACCGGGACAACCAACTCGCGCTGTTTTGAAATACCCCGCGGCTTGCCGCGGGGTTGTTTATTCATCCGAAATCCGCCGGCACCCACGGGCTGCCATCCGCCTTGAGGATGGACCGTGTGACCGACCAGGACTTGCCGTTGGTGGGAAGGTACATGGAATGCTTGCCCGGGCCTCCGACCACGGTGACGACGATGTCCTCGACGCGCTGCACCGGACCAACCGGCGTGTCCAGGTGCCGGTCCTTGTAGCGCTTGTCGAGGAAGCGCCGCAGCCGGCGCTCGATGTTCTCGGGCGACCAGCGCCACATGGGAATGCGCGCCTGCTCGTACAGCGCACGCTTCACGTCGTCCTTGCTGTAGCCGTCGGCGGCGATGGTGGCGGCGTGCTCGGGCCCGAGCAGCACCAGCACTTCGCCGTCGTAGTAGCAGTTGTTCTGCCCGGTCTGCGCCATGGTGCCGGCGACCATGGTCAGGATGCCGGCTCCTGTAATGCTCTCGTGGTCGTTGACATTGTGCGGCGCCTCGCAGCCCATCACCGTCACCGTGCTCACCTCGGGTGCAAAGCCGCGCTCGGCGCGCAGCCCCGGCCAGCCGGACGGCAGCGCCGCCTCGTTCTCGGCGATGCAGAAGGTGTAGCGGCCGGGGTGGCTCATGGTGGCCTTGCTGATCTCCACCGGTTTGGCGCCGCCGATGTTGAGCAGGATGAGGCGGATGGCGCGGCCGATCACGCCATTGGACCAGGGGCCCGGACCGAAGGCGTGGGTGCCGCCGTTGATGTTGAGCGCCTGGGTGAGCGGGCCGCTGACGATGAGCAGCGGCGACACCGGATGGGTGGTCACCTGCATGTTCTTCAGCGACAGGCGCGGATCGGCGAGTGCGTCGACGGCCGCCACCAGCACCGGCATGTGCTGCGGCAGGCAGCCGGCCATTACGGCGTTGACGGCGATCTTCTCCACCGTGGCCATGCCCATCTTCGGCGTGAGCACACTCACCAGGTGATCGGCGGGGAGTCCTGCGCCAGCGACCATGGCGGCAACGCGCGGCTCGGTGGGCGGGATCAGCGGCAGGCCGTCGCCCCAGCCGCGCCTGATGAATTCGCGCTGCAGGTCGTGCCATTCATCCTCGATGGCCAAGTCCAGCCAGCGCGGGCCGGCAGGCGCCGCTGCCTCGGCGGGCGGCACGGGTGAGGTGAGCTTGGCGATGATCTCGTCCACCGCCGCGTCCACCTTGGCGAACACGCTGTCCATGGACGTACCCCCGATGGGATGCGCGAGCACCACCCCGGGCAGCGTGGGCATGCCCAGCGCCTTGGCCTGGTTGCGGATCATGCCGACGAAGGGCGTGGTCTGCAGCAGCACGGTGGGAATGCCGCGCTTTTCAAGCTCGATACTGTCGTGGAGACTCCACGACGAACAGGCGCCTCAGTCGCCGAGGGCGTTGATCACCACATCAACGCCTTCCAGGGCCTTCATCACCTCGGGCGGCGCCGGCTTGCCCATGTCGCGCTTGGCGATCTGCACCGGCTGCACGCCGGGGATGCGCTCGAGCAGGCGCTGCTCCAGGCGCACGAGCATCTTGTCCACCGGCGCCTTGCAGTTGTCCAGCAGGCCGATGCGCAGGCCTTCCAGCGTGGCCGGGCGGTCGACGGGTTGAATGGTGTGAGGTTGCGGCTGGCCTTCGGGAATGGCGATCCTCATGGCGGGTCTCTTTATTGTGTGAACAGGGCAGCCGCCATTATGCCCCAGGGCAACAGCACCTAAGGTTGCCGCTACAGTGCACCGAAGCCGTACAGCTTCGCCGGGTTGTCCACGAGTATCCGTTTGTACTGCGCCTCGCCGCCCGCCAATTCGTAGAGCGCATCCAGGCATACCGCTTCGTCCGGCAGGTTGTCGTGGATGGGCGGGTGCGGCCAGTTGGTGCCCCAGACCATGCGCTCGGGCGCGGCGGCGATGAGTTCCCTGCCCATCAGGGGCGGTTCGATGTCGGCCAGCACGGTGCTGGTGTCGAAAGGTTTGTGTGCCACTGCCTTCTTATTCAGGGCTGTGAAACTATTCGGTTTCGTCGACCTTGATGTCGTTCTCCACCACCAGCTTTTTCCAGCGCGGGATTTCCGTGGCGATGAATTTGCCCAGTTCTTCGGGGGTGCTGCCGATGAGCCGGGTGCCATCCCCGGCAAAGATCTTGATGACATCAGGCTGCTTCATCATCCTGGCAAATTCGCCCGAGAGCTTGTTGACGATGGCAGCCGGCGTCTTGGCCGGGGCGAAGATGCCCTCCCAGGCGGAGTACTCGAAATCCGGGTAGCCCTGCTCGGCCACGGTCTTCATGCCGGGCAGAAAGTCGGAACGCTCGGCGCTCAGGATGGTGATGGCTTTGAGTTTGCCCGCCTTGATGTAGGGCAGCCCGGTGAACAGGCTCGACGGCGAGGCCTGCACGCGCCCGGCGAAGAAATCCACAAACATGGGCGAGGTGCTCTTGTAGTGCACGAAGGTGACCTTGGTGCCGATCAGGCTCTGCAGCCAGGCGCCCACCATGTGATAGATCCCGCCCTGTCCCGAGGTGCCGAAGTTGAGCTGCGTCGGGTGCGCCCTGGTCCAGGCGATGTATTCCTCCAGGTTGTTGACCGGCAGCGAGGGATGCGCCAGCAGCATGGCCGGGCGCTTGAGCGTCAGCGACACCGGCGCGAAGTCCCTGATGGCATCGTAGGGCAGATCCTTGTAGGCGGCGGCGATGACGGTGAAGGCCGAGGTCACGATCACCAGGGTGTGGCCGTCGGGCGCCGATTTGGCGACGAAGTTGGTGCCGATGGTGCTGGCGGCGCCGGGCTTGAAATCGAGAATGAAGGGCTTGCCCAGGGATTCCTGCAGTTTTTGCACCCACACCCGGCCGTCCTTGTCGGTGGAGGCGCCCGGCAGGTAGGGGCTGACCAGGGTGACCGGGCGGGTGGGGTAGTTTGCCGCCGCGCCTTGCGCGAGGGCGGTGGCCGGAAGGGCAATCAAGGCTGCAGCAGCGATCAAGGTCCTGTAGATCATGTTCATGCTGCCCTCCTTGGGATTGGCGCGTTGCCGGTGTGGCGCGCGCTTTTTACTTTTATATCATTACATATATGGCATGCAGGGTCATCTTGCGCTGCCGCGCCGGACGGTATGCGGACTACTCCAGCTTCAGCCCCATCTGCCGGATCACCTTGCCCCAGCGATCGGACTCCTCGCGGATGTAGGTGGCCATCTGCTCCGGAGTGCCGCCGTCCAGAAACATGCCCAGGGCGCCCAGCTTGTCGCGCGTGCCCTGGTCCTTGACGAACTTCTGCATCTCGGCGTTGATGCGCGTGATGGGTTCGCGCGGCGTGCCGACCGGAGCGACGATGCCGAACCAGGTCTGGGCCTCGAAGCCGGGGAAGATCTCGGCGAAGGCAGGCGCATCCGGGAACTGCGGCATGCGTCGCGGTGCGGCGGTGGCGATGGCCTTCAGCTTGCCGCTTTTTACATGCGCAAACATGATCAGCGGCGAAGACAGCATCATCTCGATGCGCTCGCCCAGCAGGTCATTCAGCGCCGGCGCATTGCCCTTGTACTGCACCGCCGTGAACTGTGTACCCGAGGCGTTTTCCAGCATCTGCAGTGCCAGGTGCGTGGGCGTGCCGGCGCCGGGCAGGGCGACGTTGAGCTTGCCCGGATTGGCCTTGGCGTAGGCGAACATGTCGGCCATGGTGTTGAAGGGCATGCCGGCGCGGGCGAACATCACGTAGGGGGTGCTCGCCAGCCGGCCCACCGCGGCGAAGTCCTTCTCCGGGTTGTAAGGCAGGGTCTTGTACAGGTGCTGGTTGATGCTCACCGCGGTGCCGGTGGTGAGCAGCAGCGTGTAGCCGTCCGGCGCGGACTTGGCCACCATCTCCGCACCGACGATGGTGGCGGCGCCGCCGCGGTTCTCCACCAGCACCGTGACGCCCAGTCCCTCGCCGATCTTCGCGCCCGCGCCGCGCGCCAGGATGTCGGTGGGGCCGCCGGCGTCGAAGGGCACGATGAGGCGTACGGGTTTGGCGGGCCAGGCCTGTGCCTGGAGCAGGCCGGCCTGCAGGCACAGGGCGAGGACGCCGGCAAGGCGCAGGGTGCTTGAACGAAAAAAACGGGTCATGACATTTCCTTCAGTGTTTGTGCGCCACGGCCATCACATCGCCCGTTGCAGGGGCGTGATAGCATCGTATCCGGTTTCGGTGTTCGCCTTGCAGGTGAATTCTAGCCTGTGCGGCGTCGCCGGTGGTTCAGTCGTAATATACGTATTCAGATATAGAAAAAAACCGTCTTCATCAGTTTTCCAAGGGAGGAGCAAGCAATGGATGATTCATCCTATCTGCCACTGACCGGCCTGAAGGTCATCGATCTGTGCCTGGCCCGTGCGGGCCCTACCTGCGTGCGCCACCTGGCCGACTGGGGCGCCGATGTCATCAAGGTGGAGCCCACCGAGGATCCGCGCGGCGACGGCGAGAAGCGCCACGGCTTTGACCACCAGAACCTGCATCGCAACAAGAAGTCCATACGCCTGAACCTGAAGACCCCCGAAGGCCATGCGGTGCTGATGAGAATGGTCAAGGACGCCGATGTGGTGGTGGAGAACTGGCGGCCGGATGTGAAACACCGGCTCAAGGTGTCCTACGAAGACCTGAAGAAGGTCAATCCCAAGATCATCCTGGGCAGCAACTCCGGCTTCGGCCAGGAAGGCCCCATCTCCAAGCGCGGCGGCGTGGACCAGATCGTGCAAGGCATGTCCGGACTGCAGACCGTGACCGGCGAACCGGGCAGCGGTCCGATGCGCACCGGCATCGCCGTGGGCGATCTCACCGGCGGCAACCTGCTGGCGCTGGGCATCATGATGGCGCTGTACGAACGCGATCGCACCGGCCGCGGCCGGTGGGTGCAGTCGAGCCTGCTGGAGGCGCTGATCATGATGATGGACTTCCAGGCCTCGCGTTACCTCATCGACGGGCACGTGGCCAAGCCGGCGGGCAACATGCATCCCACCGGCGACACCACCGGCGTCTATCCTTCCAGCGACGGGCATTTCAACATCGCCGGCAGCTCGCAGAAAATGTGGCTGAAGATCTGCGACGTGCTGGGCAAGCCGGAGTGGAAATCGCTCGACCATGAGTGGGGGAACAAGAACGCGCGGTTCAAGGAACGCGAAGTCGTGCAGGCGGCCATGGGAGAAATCACCAAGGGGAAGCCCATGGATTACTGGATCAAGGCCATGGAGGAAGCCGGCGTTCCCTGCGGCCCCATCTACACCATGGACAAGGTGTTCGCCGACGAGCAGATCAAGTTCCTGGGCATGGCGCAGCCGGTGACGCACCCGGTGCTTGGCGAGATCAGGATCGTGGCCTCGCCGCTGCAGTTCGTGGGTGCAAGCCGGGCGATCCGCATGCCCACGCCGGACCCGGGACAGCACACCGACGAGATCCTGCACAGGTTCGGCTATGACGATGGGCAGATCAAGGAACTGCGCAAGGCGGGCGCCATATCCTGATCAGCCCGGTCTGACCTGGCTGGCCTGGCTGGCCTGCTGATTTATGCCGTGAGCCTGCTCATTCGCGGCGGACGATGACGGTCCCGCTTGTTTAAAGCTGGTTTTCAGGTATCGTTACCCTGCTTCATCCATTCAACAAGGAGAACAACCATGCCTGCTTTGCAACCGGGGACGCCAGCGCCGGATTTCACGCTGGCCTCGCACCTGGGCGACAATTTCTCGCTCGCCAGCTTCAAGGGAAAGCGCACCGTCGTGTCCTTCCTGCCCTTCGCCTTCACCGGCGGCTGAAAGAATCAAGTCACCGGGTTCCGTGCGAACTACGAAAAATTCAAGCAGCTCAACGTCGAGATCCTGCAGATCAGCGCTGACACCGTGCCCAGCCTGAAAGCCTGGTCGGAGTCCGTCGGCGGCATTCCCTTCCCCTTGTTGTCGGACTACTGGCCCCACGGCGCCATCGGACAGGCCTACGGCGTGTTCAACGGCGAGCGCGGCATGGATGCGCGCTCGGTGTTCCTCGTGGATGCACAGGGCATCATCCGCCATTCGCATACCTTCGCTCCGGGCACCATTCCGGAAAGCGACGACCTGCTGCCGCGACTGCAGGCTTTGTAATTGTTTTGCTCACCCTCTCCCGTCGGGAGTGGGTGACAGCGGTTATGTACTTCCCCTCCGTCGGGACACAAACAAGTCTCGATATAATGAAAAACAAATCAAAAAAGGGGGAGTTCATGGGTAATGCCATCCAGGCCATCAAGGCCATCAGGAAGCTGCTTATCGCCAATCGCGGTGAAATCGCGGTCCGCATTGCTCGCACCGCCGCCGACATGGGAATCGCGACGGTCGCGATTTACTCCAAGGATGATGAGCAGTCGTTGCACACCCGGGTGGCTGATGAATCGCGCGCCATCGCCGGGTCAGGTGCAGCGGCTTATCTGGATGCCGCCGGGATCATTGCCGCCGCGCGCGAAGCGGGCTGCGACGCCATCCACCCGGGCTATGGATTCCTCAGCGAGAACGCCGCCTTCGCCGCGCTGTGCCGGGATGCCGGTCTGATCTTCGTCGGCCCGCGTCCGGAGACGCTGGCCCTCTTTGGCGACAAGGCCGAGGCCCGCCGTTTCGCCGCGCTCCACAAGGTGCCGATTATTCCGGGGACATCAGGCCCGACCACGGTCGAGGAGGCGCGCTCGTTCATGGCCACGCTGGGAGCGGATGCGGCCGTGATGGTCAAGGCCATCGCCGGCGGCGGCGGCCGCGGCATGCGGCCGGTCACCGATGCGCAGCAACTGGCCGCAATCATGGAGCGCTGCCGGTCCGAGGCGGCAAGCGCATTTGGCAACGGCGATGTGTATGTGGAACGCCTGTTTCCGCGCGCCCGTCACATCGAGGTGCAGATCATCGGCGACGGCACCGGTGCGGTGGCGCATCTGTGGGAGCGCGAGTGCAGCCTTCAGCGCGAGCGTCAGAAGATCCTGGAAATCGCGCCGGCACCGTCGTTGCGACCGGCGATCAGGGACCGGCTGCTGGATGCGGCGACGCGTCTTGCTGCCGCAAGCAAATACCTGAACGCGGGCACGTTCGAGTTTCTGGTCGATGCAAGGTCCGACCCGGACGCAAACCCGGATGACGCCGCGATCGCCTTCATCGAGGCCAACGTGCGCCTGCAGGTGGAGCATACGGTCACCGAGGAAATCACCGGGCTGGATCTGGTCCAGGCGCAATTGAACATTGCCTCAGGCGGACGCCTGGCCGATCTGGGATTGCGCCAGGAGGACATACCCGCGCCCTCCGGGATTGCCATCCAGGCCCGGGTCAACCTGGAAACCATGCAGCCCGATGGTTCGGTGCGCTCCTCAGGCGGCGTGATCAGCGTCTATGAACCGCCCAACGGGCGCGGCGTCAGGGTGGACGGTTACGGCTACGCCGGCTATCGCACCAATCCGCGTTTCGATTCACTGCTGGCCAAGGTCATAGTGCATGCCGCCACGCCGCGCTTCGCCGAGGCGACAGCCAAGGCAGAGCGGGCGCTATCGGAGTTCCGCATGTCCGGTGCCGCGACCAATATTGCGTTCCTGCGCGCGCTGCTGCGCGACCCCGAAGTCATCGCCGGCAGGATGCATACGCGTTTCATCGAAGAAAATGTCGGCGCCCTGATTGCCGCCCAGCCGGAGTCGACGCGGTATTTCGCCGCACAGTCTGCAGCAACCGCCGCAGGACAGCGCCGCCCAGGCGTGAAACTGGAGACCACCGACCCGCTGGGCGTGGTGCGCTATGGCAAGGAGGACGGCCCGGCTCAGGCGGATGCCGGCGCCGATGCCGCCGGTGATGTTGGTGATGTCATGGGGCCCGAGGGCACAGTGCCGCTGCGCGCCCCCATGCAGGGGACGGTGGTGTCATTGAGTGTCGCCGAAGGCGCAACCGTACTGGTCGGCCAGGAAGTGCTGGTGCTGGAGGCGATGAAGATGCAGCACAGCGTGCTCGCCGCGTGCTCCGGCATCGTGCGCACGTTCACCGTGACCGCAGGCGAAACGATTTTCGAACAGCATCCGCTGGCCTTCATCGAGGAGCGCTCCGATCTGGCCGGCCGGGTTCGAGAGGAGAAGGAGATCGATCCGGACTACATTCGCCCCGATCTGAAGGAGGTGCTGGACCGGCGCGAGCGCTCGATGGATGCAGGCCGGCCCAAGGCCGTCGCCAGGCGGCGCGCCACCAATCAACGCACGGCGCGCGCGAACCTCGATGACCTGTGCGATCCGGGCACCTTCGTCGAGTACGGCTCGCTGGTGCTGGGCGCGCGCAGGCGCATCGTGCCCATGGAGCAGCTGATCGAGGAGTCACCCGCCGACGGCCTGATCATGGGGCTGGCGCAGATCAACGGCGATCGCTTCCCCGAGGAGAAAAGCCGCGCCGCAGTGGTGTCCTACGATTACACCGTCATGGCCGGCACGCAGGGCAACATGGGCCACCACAAGCAGGACCGCATTTTCACCCTGGCGGAGAAATGGCGGCTGCCAGTGGTGATTTTCTGCGAGGGCGGGGGCGGGCGCGGCAGCGACACCGACAACCTGGTGAACTTCAACGATACCTTCCACGCCCTGCCGCGGCTCTCGGGCCTGGTGCCGCTGATCGGCATTGCCGGCGAAGCAGCGGCCCGAGGCAATGCCGTGCTGCTGGGCTGCTGCGATCTGATCATCGCCACCGAAGGCTCCACCATCGGCATGGCTGGTCCGGCCATGATCGAGGGCGGCGGCCTGGGCGTTTATCGGCCGGAGGAAGTGGGGCCGATGTCGGTGCAGGTGCCCAATGGCGTGGTCGACATCCTGGTGAAGGACGAAGCCGAAGCGGTCAAGGTGGCGCGCCAGTACCTGTCCTATTTCCAGGGTCGCACCGAGGAGTGGAGCTGCCCCGATCAGCGCAAGCTGCGCCACATCGTGCCGGAGAATCGCCTGCGCGGCTATGACATGCGCGCCGTGATCGAAACCCTGGCCGACGACGACTCCATGCTGGAAATCCGCCGCGGCTTTGGCCATGGCATGGTCACGGCCTTCATCCGTATCGAGGGCCGGCCCCTGGGGGTCATCGCCAACAACCCCATGCACCTGGGCGGCGCGATCGACTCCGATGCCGCGGACAAGGCGGCCAGGTTCATGCAGCTGTGCGATGCGCACGATATCCCGCTGCTGTCGCTGAACGACAATCCGGGCAACATGGTCGGGCCGGAAGCCGAGAAAACAGCGCTGGTACGGCATTGCTGCCGCACCTATCTGATCGGCGCCAACCTCACCATCCCCACGTTCTTTGTCATGACGCGCAAGTCCTACGGCCTGGGCAAGCTGGCCATGACCGGCGGCAACATGCGCGTGGGCATGTTCTCCATCGCCTGGCCCACCGGCGAGTTCGGCGGCATGGGCCTGGAAGGCCAGGTGAAGCTGGGGCGCCGTCGCGAGCTGGCGGCGATCGCCGACCCGGCCGAGCGGCTGACGGCCTATGAGCGCATGGTTGCCGAGCTCTACGAGAAGGGCAAGGCGCTCAACGCCGGGAGTCTGTTCCAGGTGGACGAGGTGATCGACCCGGCGGAAACGCGCCGCTGGCTGGTCGCCGGGCTGCGGTCATTGCCACCGTCGCCGGTGCGTGAAGGCAAGCGGCGGCCTTGTGTGGATGGGTGGTGAGGGTGGTGGCTGTTTCGTCGCCAAGCGTATGATGCCGGGCAGGCATTTTTGGTCATCAGAATTATCCAGAGGAGAAAACCATGTTCAGACCCATCCAGATTCGGCGGATGCACCTCGCATCGCTCGTTCTTGGCGTTGGCGCTGCGGTGTGTGCGCAGGGGGCGCTGGCACAGGGCACT
>CAXNIK010000111.1:0-9972 GCA_964202115.1 Burkholderiales bacterium | reverse complement strand
GGCCATTCTGTCGCGCCACGCCATCTGCGACGCACAGCCGGACATTCCGGATTTCGAGGATGAGCAAAAACGCGTGCTGGCGGCGACGATTCAGGGCGTGCGCATCATCTGCGCCTATGTGCCCAACGGACAGGCCGTGGATTCGGAGAAGTATTACTACAAGCTCAAGTGGCTGGCCGCGCTGGAACGCTGGCTGGCAGCGGAACTCCAGCACCATCCGAAACTGGCGGTGCTGGGGGACTACAACATCGCGCCGGCCGATGAAGACGTGCACGATCCGCAGGCCTGGGCCGGGCAGGTGTTGTGCAGTGAACGCGAGCGGGCCGCTTTTCAGCGCCTGGTGGATCTGAAGCTCAGCGACGGCTTTCGCCTCTTTGCGCAGGCGGAGAAGTCATTCACCTGGTGGGACTACCGGATGAACGCCTTCAAACGCAAGATGGGCATGCGCATAGACCACATCCTGCTTTCAGCGGAGCTCGCTGCGCTGTGCAAACGCTGCGAAATCGATATTGAGCCACGCGGGCGCGAGCGCCCGTCCGATCACACGCCTATCTGGGCCGAACTCGGCCAGTAGTGCTGCGACACGGCCCGGGTGAGCGCCGGATCATGCCTTACTACTGATAACAATTTATCTGTTGATCCAATCAAGTAAATGGATCTCACCAATAATTGATAATAATATCAGCCGATCAGCTCGTACGCCGGCAGGGTGAGGAAGTCCACGTAGTCACCAGTGGTGATGCGATCGAAGAGCCTGGCGCCTTCTTCATACTTGCCCGCACTCCAGGCCGCGTCGCCCAAATATGTTTTCACCTTCGGCAGTTCCTCCGCCAGCAGCTTGCGGAACAACTCCACCGTCACCTTGCGCCCGTCATCCAGCTTCGCCTTGTCGCTACGTATCCACTGCCAGATCTGCGAGCGCGAGATTTCGGCGGTGGCGGCGTCTTCCATCAGGTTGAACACCGGCACGCAGCCATTGCCCGCCAGCCAGGCACCCAGGTACTGGATGCCCACCGAGATGTTGTTGCGCAGGCCGGCTTCGGTGATCGGGCCTTCCGGCTGAAAGTCGAGCAGGTCCTTGGCGGTGTAATTCACATCCGGGCGCTGCCGGTCGTACTGATTCGGCCCGGGCATGTGCTCATCGAAGATCGCCTTGGCCACCGGCACCAGCGCGGGATGTGCCACCCAGGTGCCATCACAGCCGTCGGTGACTTCGCGCAGCTTGTCGGCGCGCACTTTTTCGATGGCCGCGGCATTGGCGGCTTCGTCGTTCTTGATGGGAATCTGCGCAGCCATGCCGCCCATGGCGGGGGCGCCGCGCTTGTGGCAGGTCTTTACCAGCGTCAGCGCATAGGCGCGCATGAAGGGCGCGAGCATGGTCACCTGGGCGCGCTCGGCGAGAACGAAATCGGGGTTGGAACGAAACTTCTTGATGCAGGAGAACAGATAGTCCCAGCGGCCGATGTTGAGTCCGGCCGAGTGGTCCTTCAATTCCCACAGGATCTCGTCCATTTCGAAGGCGGCCAGTATGGTCTCGATCAACACCGTGCCCTTGATCGACCCTTGCGGAATCTTCAGCTCGTCCTGGGCCAGCTTGAACACGTCGTTCCACAACCGCGCTTCCAGGTGCGATTCCATCTTGGGCAGATAGAAATACGGCCCCGAGCCGCGCTTGAGCAGCTCCTGCGCATTGTGGAAGAAGAACAGGCCGAAATCGAACAGGCTGCCGGACATGCGCTCGCCATCGACGGTGGCGTGCTTCTCCTCCAGGTGCCAGCCGCGCGGGCGGGGAATGAGCACCGCCACCTTGTCGTTGAGCGCATAGTGCTTGCCGCCCTGCTCCAGGGTGATGCTGCGGCGCACGGCGTCGCGCAGGTTGATCTGGCCTTCGATCATGTTCGACCAGGTGGGACAATTGGCGTCCTCGAAATCGGCCATGAAGGTGGAGGCGCCGCAGTTGAGGGCGTTGATGACCATCTTGCGATCGGTCGGGCCGGTTATTTCCACGCGGCGGTCCAGCATGTCCTTTGGCTGCGGCGCGATTTTCCAGTCCGACTCGCGCACCGATGCGGTGGAAGACAGAAAATCAGGCAGCCTGCCGGTATCGAATTCCTTCTGGCGTTCGACGCGCCTGGCCAGCAACTCCTTGCGACGCGCGCCAAAGGTGCGCTGCAGCTTGGCCACGAAGGCGAGGGCTTCGTCACTGAGGATTTGGCGGAACTCGGGAGTAACGGGGCCGTGAATTTCCACGCCGTTGGCAAAGCGCTCAGACATGATGTTTCCTCTGGAAGTCAAAGTGAAAGAACGAGGCCTGGCCCTGTTCAAAAAGACGCACTGACGATCAGTGCAAGGGCGCCATTCTAGAGATTGAGCAGGGGTGAAACAACGTCATTCCGGATTGCGGAATTTCCGGATAGCGGGATTCACACCAGCTCGAAAACTCAGGCTTCGTCCTTGCCGATGTCCTTCTCCAGTCCGAGTTCCGCGATCTTGCGCGTAATGGTATTTCGGCCTATGCCCAGCAGCTTGGCCGCCTCGATGCGCCGGCCGCCGGTAGCAGCCAGCGCCTTGGAAATCAGCGTTCCCTCGAAGCTGCGCGTGAGCTCGTCCATGATTCCGGACTGCTGGCGCGCCAGCACCCGGTCCACCTCATGGCCCAGGGCGGCCAGCCAGTCCGCGTCGGCGACGGAGGCCGCCTGCTGACGCAATTCGGGGGGGAGATCACCGACCTCGATGATCTGCATCGGCGCCATGACGGTGAGCCAGTGGCACAGGTTCTCCAGTTGCCGCACGTTGCCGGGAAAATCCTGGGCAGCAAGATAGGCCATGGCCGCATCCGACAGGCGCTTGGGTTCCACGCCGAGGTCACGCGAGGACTTGGCCAGAAAATGCCGCGCCAGCAAGGGTATGTCTTCGCGCCGCTCGCGCAGGCTGGGCAGGCGCAGGCGTATCACATTCAGCCTGTGGAACAGGTCCTCGCGAAACAGGCCTTCGCGCACACGCACTTCCAGATCCTGGTGGGTGGCGGCGATGACCCGCACATTGGTCTTCATGGGTTGGTGGCCGCCGACGCGATAGAAAGTGCCGTCGGAGAGCACGCGCAGCAGGCGCGTCTGCAGCTCAGATGGCATGTCGCCAATTTCGTCCAGGAACAGTGTGCCGCCCTCGGCCTGCTCGAATCGCCCGCGGCGCATGGCCTGCGCGCCGGTGAAAGCGCCGCGCTCATGGCCGAACAATTCCGACTCCAGCAGGTCCTTGGGCATGGCCGCGGTATTGATGGCCACAAAGGGTTTGGCGGCGCGCGGGCTGTGGCGATGCAGGGCGCGCGCGACCAGTTCCTTGCCGCTGCCCGACTCGCCGGTGATCATCACCGTGGCGGAGGACTGGGCAAGCCGGCCAATGGCGCGAAAGACCTCCTGCATGGAGGCCGCCTGGCCCAGAATCTCGGGCGAAGACAGTGCGGCGTCCTCGACTTCATCTTCGCGTAGTGATTCGTCCAGCGCGCGCCGTATGAGGTCGACGGCCTGATCGACATCGAAGGGCTTGGGCAGGTATTCGAAAGCCCCGCCCTGAAACGCCGCCACCGCCGACTCCAGGTCGGAATAGGCGGTCATGATGATCACCGGCAAGGCTGGATAGCGCAGCTTCACCTCGCGCAGCAGTTCCAGCCCGGAGGTGCCATTCATGCGGATATCCGAGACCAGAACCTGCGGAACCGAGGTGGCGAAGGCCTCCAGCGCATCCTGCGCCAGGGCGAACGTCCGGAAGGAGATGCCTTCCCGGGTCAACGCCTTTTCGAATACCCAGCGGATGGAGCGGTCATCGTCGACCACCCAGACGGGCTTGATGTTGGCTGCGAACGGCCTGGCCAGCGGTGATGAATCGGATGATTTGGTGGAGCCGATGATTTCCTGCGCGGTGTCGCCCATGCGATGCTACCTACCTGTCCTCGTTGACTGCCTGCAGCGGCAATGTGATCTTGAATGTTGTCCGGCCAGGCTGGCTGTCGCACTCGACTACGCCGTGATGATGCTGGACAAAGGTCTGCGCCAGGGTCAGTCCCAATCCGCTTCCCCCGGATCGTCCTGAGACGAGCGGGAAGAAAATGGTGTCGCGGATTTCAGGAGGTATACCCGGTCCATTGTCGATCACTTGCAATTCTAATGCCAGGCTGTAACGGCGCTTGGCCAGCGTGACCTGCCGGACCACGCGCGTGCGCAGTTGGATTTCGGCATTGGCAACTGGAGGCCGGCCTGAGGCCAGCAGCGCCTGGGCAGCATTGCGGACAATGTTCAGCACCGTTTGTATCAGTTGCTCACGATCCCCCTGGAGCTCCGGAATGCTAGTGTCGTAATCACGGCGCACGCGCAAGCCACTGGGAAATTCGGCCAGGATGAGGCTGCGCACCCGCTCGCAGACCTCGTGTATGTTCACCGACCCCGTTTGCGGCAGGCGATGGGGGGTCAGCAGCCGGTCCATCAGGGCCTGCAGGCGGTCGGCTTCCTTGATGATGACCTGGGTGTATTCGCGCAGCTCCGGGCGGTCCAGCTCTCGCTCCAGCAGCTGGGCCGACCCGCGCAGCCCGCCCAGGGGATTCTTGATTTCATGGGCGAGATTGCGGATCAACTCCCGATTGGCCAGGTGCTGCGCCATAAGGTGTTCTTCGCGTTCGACACGCAGCCGCTGCTCGATCTGGCGAAACTCAATCAACAGCCGGTCGCCGCCGGGATCCACCGGCGTAACGATGCAGTTCAGGTCCAGAGGGTCGTGGGAAAGGCGTTTGAGACTCAGGCTTTGGTCCCAAAATCCCCGTTCTTCGACCAGGGCACGCTCAAGCTTTTGCTCAAAGGCAGCCGAGTCGCTGAATAATTCTCCAAATCGCTGGCCACGGAGCGCGCGGGCGTTGATGGCAAACAGGTTTTCCGCCGCTGGATTGACATAAATCACGCGCAGTTCGCCATCCAGGACAACTATGGCCGTGGCAAGCAACTCAAGTCCTGCATAAGTAGCCGGAAAGGTGGACGAAGTCATGGGCTGAGTTAAAACATGGCTGAAATGGGAACTACAACGCGTTACGAGAGCCGGCCTTCAGCTTGGGCTCCACTGCCGGGACCTAGCGCAGATTGGCCATCTCGCGTTTCAGCGCTGCTACATTGTCCTCGGAGCCGCGGACTTCGTCCTGGAAGGGCTTGAGCCTGTCCAGGACGCGCTGGAAATTCTTTTCATCTCCGGTTCTGATGGCCTCCTGCTCGGCCAGTTTCTGACGAGCAGCAGCCAGGGCCTTTTCCGCGCTTGCCAGTTCGTCCTGGAGTATGCGGCGCCGGTCATTGTCACGTGCACGCTGGGTCTGGGGATCGACGCGATTGGCCGGTGGCTTGGCATCGGAATTGGTGGAGGCCGACCGGGCTGCCGGAGGCGCCGGCTTGGGTACTGGCACGACGGAAACCTCGCGGCTGACCTGAATGCACTTCTTCCCCGTCATTTCTTCCTGGACGTTGGTGTAAGTGCTTCTTCCGGCATTGTCCACGCAACGATAGGTGGCACCGCCAGCAGCCTGTCCGCCAATGGGCGCCTGCGCCCGGCGCACAAGCAATCAGCAAAATCCCGGCAAGCGGCCCAAGCAGGTTCATGCGACAGTCTCATTCCAGAGGGAACTTTAAGTCTAGGCCAATACTGCCATGATTTCAAATAAAAAAGGACGGGCAAGCCCGTCCTTTTCAAGACGCTAAAGCAGTTCTGATCAGGAACTGTAGTACATGTCGAATTCAAGCGGATGGGTGGTCATGCGGAAACGCGTGACTTCTTCCATCTTGAGCGCGATATAGGCGTCGATCATCTCGTCAGAAAACACGCCACCCTTGGTGAGGAAGGCGCGGTCCTTGTCGAGTGCCTCCAGTGCCTGATCCAGGGACGAGCAGACATTGGGCACCTTTTTGGCCTGTGAAGGTGGCAGGTCGTAAAGGTTCTTGTCGATGGGATCGCCGGGGTGGATTTTGTTCTGCACTCCATCCAGGCCAGCCATCAGCAGCGCAGAGAACGCCAGATACGGATTGGCGGTCGGATCAGGAAAGCGCACCTCGATGCGGCGCCCCTTGGGATTGCTCACGAATGGAATACGGATGGAGGCTGAACGATTACGCGCCGAGTAGGCCAGGTTAATGGGAGCCTCGAAGCCCGGCACCAGGCGCTTGTAACTATTGGTGCCCGGATTGGTAATGGCATTCAGCGCCTTGGCGTGCTTGATGACCCCGCCGATGTAGTACAGCGCGAAGTCGGACAGGCCGGAATAGCCATTGCCGGAAAACAGGTTCTTGCCATCTTTCCAAACCGACTGATGCACGTGCATGCCCGAACCGTTGTCGCCAACGATGGGCTTGGGCATGAAGGTCGCGGTCTTGCCGTAGGCCGCAGCAACATTCCACACGGTGTACTTGAGGATTTGGGTCCAGTCGGCGCGCTTCACCAGCGAATTGAACTTGGTGCCGATCTCGCACTGACCGGCGGCAGCCACTTCGTGATGGAACACTTCGACTTCCACGCCTTGCGATTCCAGCGCGATGGACATGGCATTGCGGATGTCCTGCAATGAGTCCATGGGCGCGACCGGGAAATAACCGCCTTTGGTCGGCGCGCGATGCCCCATGTTGCCGCCTTCATAGTCAATTCCCGTGGACCAAGGCGCTTCTTCGGATTTGATTTTGACGAAGCAGCCGGACATATCCACATTCCAGGTCACGCCGTCAAAGATAAAGAACTCAGGTTCCGGACCGAAGTAGGCGACATCGCCCAGTCCGCTGGACTTTAGGTAGGACTCGGCACGCTTGGCCAGCGAACGCGGATCGCGGTCGTAGCCCTTCATGTCCGAAGGCTCGAGCACGTCGCAGCTGATATTGAGCACGGTTTCGTCAGTGAAAGGATCGAGACGCGCGCTGTCCGGATCCGGCATCAGCAGCATGTCGGAGGCCTCGATGCCCTTCCAGCCGGCGATGGACGAACCATCGAAAGCATGACCATCGGTAAATTTCTCATTAGTGAACTGCTTGGCGGGCACCTGGACATGCTGTTCCTTGCCACGGGTATCGGTGAACCGGAAGTCGACAAACTTGACTTCCTTGTCCTTGACCATTTTCAGTACGTCATTGGCTGTCAGTGACATCAAAAACTCTCCCTTAGAGCGGTTTTAGCTAGCTGGAAAATGAAAAATCCGGAATTGGAGGCTGGATTGCGGTGAATTTAGACATAAGCAGCAGAATATATGCCATCCGGACACATCCCCTCCCTCCTGATGGCCGCGGCGGTGAAAATTAGCCCTTGGGCGCTCACACACCTTCAGTAAGCATGCGGCAGAATTCTGCCACAAGGTGCAAGGGCGGGATGTTAACGCACTTAATTGGTGCATGGAAATGAAATATCCCCAAATTTAGTGCGTCATCGCCTTTGCCCCTCCTCTTCCATCTCCCCGTATACTTTTCTTTTATTCAAGGAAAAGCAGGCATGGATACCTCAGATCAGATTTTCGAACGCGCCCGGCAGCGCGCCCAGTCCCAAGGGCTGTCCTACGCTGGAGCCCTGCTGCCAGCGGAGGCGCATGAACTGCTGCAACAGCAAAGTGGCGCCAAACTGGTGGATGTGCGCACCAAGGCGGAATGGGAGTGGGTGGGCAGAACTCCTCTAGCCGTGCTGGTCGAATGGAACACCTGGCCCGGCGGTCAGCCCAATCCCGAGTTCCTCAATCAGTTGCGCGCCCAGGTACCGGATACCAATACTCCAGTCATGTTCTTGTGTCGGTCCGGTGGCCGCTCCAATAGCGCAGCGGCAGTGGCAGCTCGAGCCGGCTATACCAAGAGCTTCAATGTGCTGGAGGGTTTCGAAGGTGACAAGAACGACAAGGGCCAGCGCAATTCCGTCGGAGGCTGGCGCGCCGCCGGTTTGCCCTGGTCGCAGGGCTGAACCTCGGCAAACTTTAGTCAAGACCGCCGCGGCTTTGATATATCAGTACTGGTATTGCATGTCGTTTCCGCGTCGTCCATAGTCTGAACATGTTCGATTCGATTCGCGCCACCCGCGGGATGGCTGTCGCCCCCCATGCACTGGCCGCGCAATCCGCGCTACAGGTGCTGCGCGAGGGCGGCAATGCAGTGGAAGCGATGATCGCCTGCTCGGCGACCATCGCGGTCGTCTATCCGCACATGAACTCCATCGGCGGCGACAGCTTCTGGCTGATGCACGTGCCGGGCAAGGCCCCGGGCGCCATCGATGCGAGCGGCGCGGCGGCGCAGGCAGCCTCCCTGGACTGGTACCGCGAACGCGGCATGAGCAGCGCCATTCCCTTTCGCGGGGGATTGGCCGCCAACACCGTCGCCGGCGCCGTGTCCGGATGGGAAGCGGCCTTGCGGCTGGCGAAGATGCTGGGTGGTCGCCTGCCGCTCAAGCGCCTCCTGGAAGACGCCATCCACTATGCCGAGCAGGGCGTCCCCGTCACCCAGAGCCAAGTCATGGCGATCTCCGGCAAGCAAGCGGAATTGCGCGCGCAGCCGGGCTTCGCTGCCACCTTCCTCGTCGATGGCGCGGTGCCAATGCGCGGCAGCCTGTTGACGCAAAAGCCGCTCGCGGCAACGCTGAGGCGCATTGCCAGGGCCGGACCCGGAGATTTCTACCGAGGTGATTTGTCCCTGGCCATCGCACAGGACCTGGAGCAGGCGGGAAGCCCCATCCGTCGCGCCGATCTGGCCCGCCATCAGGCAAAGCTGCGCGACCCGCTGGTGCTTGCCCATTCAAAAGGACGCATACACAACATGACCGCGCCCACCCAGGGTCTGGTGGCGCTGATCATTGTCGGCATACTGGACCATCTGAAGGCGCACGAGCTGCCCCCGAACAGCGCCGAGCAAGTGCATCTCGCGGTGGAGGCCACCAAGCAGGCGTTTCGAGTACGGGATGCACATATCACCGACCCGGACTGGATGAAAGCGGATGCGCAGACTTTCTTGCGCCCGCAAGTGCTGCGCGAACTGGCCGCCGGCATAGACCGCCGCCGTGCCGCCGCCTGGGGCGCCACCGGTGCTCCTGCGGACACGGTGTGGATGGGGGTCATCGACGGCGAAGGCCGCGCCGTGTCCTGCATTCAGAGCACGTATCACGAATTCGGCAGCGGCCTCATCCTGCCCCGGACCGGCATCACCTGGCAGAACCGTGGCTGCAGTTTTTCGCTGGACCCCGTCCATATCAATGCGCTGGCCCCCGGGAAAAAGCCCTTCCAGACGCTGTGCCCCAGCATGGCCCAGTTCAAGGATGGCCGCACGGCAGTCTATGGAACCATGGGCGGGGACGGTCAGCCGCAGACTCAGTCCGCGCTGTTCATGCGCATGTTCGATCACGGCCTGTCGCCGCAGGCGGCGGTCAGCGCGCCGCGCTGGCTGCTGGGACGTACCTGGGGTCAGGCCAGCGATACGCTCAAGCTGGAATCGCGCTTTCCGCTGTCGATGGCGGAGAAGCTGGGAAACATGGGCCACAAGATCGAGATACTGCCGGCCTGGGACGAGGCCATGGGGCACGCTGGAGCGATCGTGCGCAATGCCGAGGGCGTGCTTGAAGGCGGTGCCGATCCACGTTCTGATGGCGTGGTGGCCGGGTTCTAGGCAGCACGCATTCCGAAGATATTATTATTTTCAGACTTACGTCTTTTCTACACGAGCATCAAGCCAGTAAATATTATCAAACATTAATCAGCCTGGGCTCCAGTCGACGGCACCGCTCCAGGCCGTGCCCAGCACCACCAGGCCAAAGACAATGCGATACCAGGCAAACACCGTAAAGTCGTGGCTGATGATGTAACGCAACAGCCAGCGCACACATAGAAATGCCGAAATGAAGGCAGCGATGGAGCCGACGCCAAACAGCGGAAGATCGGCGATGGAAAGCAAGCCGCGGTTCTTGTACAAGTCGTAAGCGCCGGCAGCCATCAGCGTCGGC
>CAXNIK010000110.1:0-10010 GCA_964202115.1 Burkholderiales bacterium | reverse complement strand
CCGGACGCGTTGCGCAGCCAGGACAACAAGAAGATCATCCCGCCGCTACATGGCGCGCTGCTCAAAAATGAACAGGATGTGCATTTGTTCGAGAAACTGGTGTTCATGACACGCCAGGGTCGCAACTAAGAACAGAAGGAGCGAACGGACGCCATGCTCGCCGGTTTTTTCATCAAGCTCAAGGAAGCCAAGGTTCCTGTTTCCATCAAGGAGTATCTCGCCCTGATGGAAGCATTGAAGCGTGGCGTTATTTCCCCTTCCATCGAAGAGTTTTACTATCTCGCACGCATCACTCTGGTCAAGGACGAGTCGAATTTCGACAAGTTCGACAAGGTATTCGGGGCCTTTTTTCATGGCATCGAGACCCTGGTCGGCGTACAGATGGACATGCCACTGGAGTGGCTGCTGAAGCAGGTCGAGCTGCACCTCACTCCAGAGGAAAAGGCTGCAATAGAAGCCATGGGCGGTTGGGAAAAGCTCATGGAAACCCTGAAGCAGCGCCTGGAAGAGCAAAAGGAGCGCCATCAGGGCGGCAACAAGTGGGTCGGCACTGCCGGCACCTCGCCCTTCGGTGCCTTTGGCTACAACCCGGAAGGGGTGCGCATCGGACAAAAGAAGTCGCGCAACCGCAGTGCCGTCAAGGTCTGGGACCAGCGCGAATACCGCAATCTGGATGACAAGGTCGAACTGGGTATCCGCAATGTCAAGATCGCGCTGCGCCGGTTACGCCGCTTCGCCCGCGAGGGTGCTGCGGACGAACTGGACATGGACAACACCATCCACCGCACCGCCAAGAACGCCGGCTACCTGGACATCGCCATGCGGCCGGAGCGGCGTAACACGGTCAAGGTGCTGATGTTCCTGGACATAGGCGGCTCCATGGACGACCACATCAAGTTGTGCGAGGAACTGTTTTCCGCTTCCAAGACAGAATTCAAGCATCTTGAATATTTTTACTTCCACAACTGCATGTATGACTATGTGTGGAAGGACAACAAGCGCCGCAGGGAAGAAAGAACCAAGACCTGGGATATCCTCCACAAGTACAGCCACGACTACAAACTGATATTCGTCGGTGACGCATCCATGAGCCCATACGAAATACTGGAACCAGGCGGATCGGTCGAGTACCATAACGATGAGGCTGGCAAGGTGTGGATGAAGCGGATGCTGGATATCTATAACAAGGCTGTGTGGCTGAACCCCGAGCCCGAGGAAGTCTGGTCCTATCGCCAGTCCACCCAGATACTGAAGGAACTCATGGGCAATCGCATGTTCCCCACCACCATAGGCGGCATTGAGCGCGCCATGCGGACATTGAACAAGTAAAGGTCGGGCAGGATCCTCAGATGCCGCAAGGCATTCAGGCAGGTCGGTTGCCGGTACCAGCCGGCTTTCCCGACCGAGCCTCTCAGGCTTGGCTAACTGGCGGTGCCACCTTGAGAACTTCGTCGAACGTGGTCATTCCTGACGCAATTTTCATGGCACCGCTGATCCGCAGCGGCTTCATGCCTTCCTTGTAAGCCTGCTCCCGGATTTTCGCGACATCAGCTTCGGCATGTATCAGCCGCCTGATCTCCGGAGACAGCAGCAGAACTTCGTAGATGCCCACCCGCCCCATGTAGCCGGTATTGCGGCACTCCAGACACCCAACTGGCTGATATACATGCTCCGGTTGTCGGGATTTCCACGGAGCGACGAAGTCCTCCCAATTGATGTCCTCGGTGCGGTGACCAAACGGCACCTTTCGCTTGCAGTGCTTGCATAAGGTACGCACCAGCCTTTGCGCCATGACACCCAGCACGGTGGAATTGAGCAGATATGGCGGCGCCCCCAGGTCCAGCAGGCGCGTCACGGCGCTTGCAGCGTCGTTCGTATGCAAAGTAGACAGCACCAGGTGACCGGTCAGCGCCGCCTGTATGGCCATCTCGGCGGTTTCCATGTCACGAATCTCGCCAATCATGATGATGTCCGGATCCTGCCGCATGAGGGCGCGCACACCATCAGCAAATCCAAGGTCTATTCCAGCCTGGATCTGCATTTGGTTGAAAGAGGGCTCCACCATTTCTATCGGATCCTCGATGGTGCAGACATTGACCTCCGGCGTGGCCAGGGACTTGAGTGTTGAGTACAAGGTGGTGGTCTTGCCCGAGCCGGTAGGTCCGGTCACCAGCACGATGCCATTGGGGTGACTGGTCATGCCGGACCAGCGTGATTTATCGTCTTCGGAGAATCCCAGGTCGGTGAAGTCCTTCACCAGTACATCGGGGTCGAAGACCCGCATCACCAGTTTCTCGCCAAACGCCGTGGGAAGTGTTGACAGGCGCAATTCCGTTTCCTGTCCATCGCTGGTCCGCGTCTTGATGCGTCCGTCCTGAGGCCGGCGCTTTTCCACCACGTCCATTCGCCCGAGTATCTTGATACGGCTGGTCATGGCGTTCATTACCGCCGCCGGAATGCGATAGACTTCATGCAGCACACCATCGATGCGAAAACGCACGATGCCGACGTCACGGCGCGGCTCCATGTGGATGTCGCTGGCGCGCTGATCAAAGGCGTACTGCCACAACCAGTCGACGACGTGAACGATATGCTGGTCATTGGCATCGAACTGGCGGTTGGTCTTGCCCAGTTCGACCAACTGCTCGAAATTGCCGACACCAGAACGTTTTTCACTGCTGCGTTCCGCGCCCTTGATCGATTTGGCAAGATTGTAGAACTCGACCTGATAGCGGCTGATGTCCAGCGGATTGGCCAGCACCCGGCGAATATCCAGGCGCAGGATCTGCTTGAGTTCCTTTTCCCACTCCTTCAGGTAGGGCTCGCTGGTCGCAATCACCGCCTCGCGCGTATTGACCTCGACCGGCAGGATCTTGAACCGTCCGGCATAGTGGTTGGACATGATGTCGGTGACCGATGAAAAATTGATTTTCAGCGGATCGATATGGTAATAGTCCATGCCTGCACGGCCAGCCAGCCACTCGGTAAGACTGTCCAGGGTCATCAGTTTCTGGGGTGGCGCCAGCGAGCGCCACTTCTGATCGGCGATGATCGTCAGGGGATGATGATCCCCGCGGTGCATGCGGCGCTCGGTGATCAGAAGATCGGCAGGTTCCCGTGCCACCATCTTGTCGGCCACCAGCATGTCCAGCACTTCCGGAAGCGTCAGACGGTGTTCGATAACCGATTCGGAAGCAGGCTGCATGTGAAAACCGCAGAGGACAATGTCGCAATATAGCGACCCGGACCCGGACCCGCAATAGCCGCCCTCACTCTCCAGGTGTCCAGATGCGCGACTTGGCTCCGGCCATATCCAGCATCAATTCGTTCAATCGATGCACAAATCCGGCCGGATCCTCCAGTGTCCCGCCCTCTGCCAGCAAGGCCTGCTCAAACAGCACAATGGCCCAGTCCGCAAAGCGCGTCTGCTCGTCCTTGAGGCGCTGAACCAGGGCATGTCCCGGATTGATCTCAAGGATGGGACGGGAGGTGGGCACTGCCTGCCCGGCAGCCTTGAGTATGCGCGCCAGATTCGCGCCCATGTCCTGCTCGTCCGAAACAAGACAGGAAGGTGAGCTGGTCAATCTGGAACTCGCCCTCACGTCCTTGACGCGCTCGCCCAGCACCTCCTTCAGGCGGGCGATCAGGCCAGCAAGTTCCCCAGCCTGCTGCTCCTGCTTTTTCTGCTCTTCTTCCCCGGCAAGCTTGGCCAGGTCCAAACCGCCTCGGGTAACCGAGGCAAGGGACTTGCCGTCAAACTCGGAAAGATGGGCCGCCAGCCACTCGTCCACCCGCTGAGAGAGAAGCAACACCTCAATACCGTGCTTGCGAAAAACTTCCAGGTGGGGGCTGTTTTTTGCAGCCAGGAAAGTTTCGGCAGTGACGTACCAGATGCGGTCCTGGCCTTCCTTCATGCGCGACACATAGTCTGCCAGCGATACTGTCTGGCCGTCGGCCTCCCCTGCCGCTTCGCTGTGGGTCGACGCAAAGCGCAGCAGCTTTGCGATGCGCTCACGATTGGCCTGGTCCTCGCCTATGCCTTCCTTCAGCACCTGGCCGAACTGGCCCCAGAACTTCGCGTACTTGTCTTTGTCGTTTTCGGCCAGTTCCTCCAGCAGCGACAGCACTTTCTTGGTGCTGCCGGCACGGATGGCATCGACATCCTTGTTCGACTGCAGGATTTCTCTGGAAACGTTGAGGGGCAGGTCACTGGAGTCCACAACCCCGCGAACGAAGCGCAGGTAGGCAGGCATCAGGTTTTCCGCGTCATCCATGATGAACACGCGGCGCACATAGAGCTTCAGGCCACTCCGGTGCTGGCGATCCCAGAGATCGAAGGGCGCGCGCGCCGGCAGGTACAGCAGCTGTGTGTACTCCTGGCGTCCCTCCACCCGGCTGTGTGTCCAGGCCAGCGGATCTTCAAAATCATGGGCGACATGCTTGTAGAATTCCCGGTATTGCTCGTCGCTGATGTCGGTGCGGGGGCGTGCCCACAGGGCGCTCGCCTGATTGACGGTCTCCTCCAGCCCGGTGGCGATCATCTCCTTTTTCTCGTCGCTCCAATCCAGCTTCTGCATGACGATGGGGATGGCGATGTGATCGGAATACTTGCGCGCGATGGTCTTGAGCGCCTGCTCCGACAACAACTCGTCCTCTCCTTCGCGCAGGTGCAGCGTGATATCAGTGCCCCGCGCCGCCTTCTCGACCGTCTCGATGAAGTATTCTCCCGCCCCGTCAGATTCCCAGCGCACACCCTCGCCGGCCTGCAGTCCGGCGCGCCGCGTGATCAGCGTGACCTTGTCGGCAATGATGAAAGCGGAATAGAAACCCACGCCAAACTGTCCAATCAGGTTGGCATCCCGGGCCTGGTCTCCGGTGAGGGACTTGAAGAATTCCCGTGTTCCTGATTTGGCTATCGTCCCGATGTTGGCTATCACCTCCTCCCGGGACATGCCGATGCCGTTGTCGGATATGGTGATGGTGCGTGCCGTCTTGTCGCAGCTGATGCGTATCTTGAGATCCGCGTCGGAGCCGAACAACCCGGGACTGGACAGCGCCTCGAAGCGCAGCTTGTCGGCCGCGTCGGATGCATTCGAGACCAGCTCCCTGAGGAAGATCTCCTTGTTGCTGTACAGGGAATGAATCATCAGTTGCAGCAACTGCTTTACTTCTGCCTGGAAACCCAGCGTCTCGCGGGTGGTCGTCGTGCTCATGTGGGTAAAACCTTTTCCTAAATTTTGACGGACAGCGCCCGGGGCGCCTTCTTTGCCCTGAAGGGATGGGGGCCGGCAACGCCGATTTCAAGGGCTGCAGGGGTCTTTGCGGAAACCCGATTCCCAGCGGTTAGAATGCAGGTGGACAGGCGCCCGGGACGTCCATTGACCGCGGCCCAGGAACCTGTGCCACTGCCCATGGTCAGATGCTTGGCTCCCTACCAGCAAATCATACCTTTCTCCCATGATTTTCCGCGCTTCCCTGACATTGATAACCGCTGCAGCCCTGCTTGCCCAGGCTGCATTTGCGGCGGACGTTAGCATTGTTGGCATTGTCCCGGCTGCCAATGCCCGGATGCAGGCTCCTGCCCGGATTACCGAGGTTGAGGGCATTACCGAGTACCGCCTGGCCAACGGCCTGGCAGTGCTGCTGATCCCCGACCCTACCGTGGAAACCGTCACGGTCAACATGACCTATCTGGTCGGCTCCCGCCACGAGGGCAATGGCGAGACCGGCATGGCCCACCTGCTTGAGCATCTGCTGTTTCGCGGAACGCCTAAGAACCCCGACATCAAGGGCGAATTCCAGAAACGCGGTGCCCGCTACAACGGCACGACCTCGAATGATCGCACCAACTACTACGAAACCCTGCCGGCTGGCAGCGCCAATCTGGATTGGGCCATAGGCCTGGAAGCCGACCGGATGATGAATTCCTCCGTGTCGCAAAAGGACCTGGACGCGGAAATGACCATTGTCAGAAATGAGTTTGAATCCGGGGAGAACAGTCCCTCGCTGATCCTGCGGGAGCGCGTGACGGCCACGGCCTTCCTCTGGCATGGCTACGGCCGCCCCATCATTGGTGCCCGCTCCGATATTGAGAACGTGCCCATAGAACGCTTACTGGCGTTCTATCGCCTTTACTACCAGCCTGACAATGCCACCCTGATCATCGCCGGCCGCTTCGATGAGAATGAGGCTCTGGATTCGGTGCAGCGCCACTTCGGCAGCATCCCCAGACCGGCCCGCGCCCTGCCCCGAACCTATACCGTGGAACCAACCCAGGACGGCGAGAGAGCGGTCACCCTGCGCCGCACTGGCGACGTGCAAATTGTCAGCGCCATGTACCACCTGCCGCCCGGAACACACCCCGACTACGCCGCCGTGGACGTGCTCACCCAGTTGCTGTCACACGTGCCCACGGGCCGCCTGCACAAGGCGCTGGTGCAACCAGGCAAGGCCAGTTCGGTGTCCGGCGGCGAGCGCCAGATGCGCGAAGCCGGCTATGCCTATTTTTCGGCCACGGTGCGCCAGGACCAGCCGCTGGAGCCCGCACGCGACGCACTGCTGGCCAGTCTGGAAAACGCCCTTGCCCAGCCCATCAACGAAGACGAGGTCGAACAGGCCCGGTCACGCCTGCTGAATGACGTTGAAATGACCATCGCCGGGTCCCGCTCTCTGGCCATGACGCTGAGCGAAACCATCGCCATGGGTGACTGGCGCATGCTGTTTCTGCATCGCGACCGGATCCGGACAGTCACGGTGGAAGATGTCCGCCGCGTGGCCTCGCGCTACCTGAAGTCGTCCAACCGCACCCTGGGCATGTTCCTGCCGACGCAGAATCTTGACCGAGCGGAAATCCCACCGGTGCCGGACATTGCCGCTGTGCTACAGGACTACCGCGGCCAGGCCGTGGTGCGGCAGGGCGAAGGCTTTGATCCGACCCCGGCCAATATCGAAGCCCGGACCATACGCCACCAGCTACCCGGTGGCATGCAGCTGGCGTTGCTGCCCAAGCAAACCCGCGGCGGAACCGTGGTCGCACAACTTGCCCTGCACTGGGGGGACGCGCAGGCCAAAGCCGGGCGCGCCACCGCCTGCGGCATCGCCAGTGCCATGCTGCTGCGTGGCAGCCGGAACAGAACCCGCGAACAGATCGCCAACGAGTTTACGCGCCTTCGCGCCAGTGTCGGCGTGGGCAGCGAGGGCGGAAGCATACAAACCATACGCGAGAATCTGCCGGCGGCCCTGCGCCTGGTCGCCGAG
This sequence comes from Burkholderiales bacterium, assembly GCA_964202115.1. GTDB lineage: Bacteria > Pseudomonadota > Gammaproteobacteria > Burkholderiales > SG8-39 > CAIYPG01. The sequence continues at coordinate 2,753 of CAXNIK010000110.1, read as the reverse complement.
ATTCTGAGGCAACCTTCGTTTCCCGAGGCCGAATTCGAACAGTTGCGCCAGTCCTCCCTGGCCAGCGTGGAGTCACAGCGCAGCGATCCACGCGCCCTGGCCGGCCTGGCCATCTCGCGTCATCTCAACCCGTACCCCGAGCGCCATTGGTACTACAACATGACACACGAGGAACGCCTGGATCACCTCAAGACCCTCACCGTCGAAGAGGTGCGCCGCTGCTATCAGGACTTCCTGGGCGCCTCCCACAGCGAACTGGCCGTGGTCGGCGATTTCGATCCGGCGGAGGTTATCAAGCTTGCCGGAGAACTGTTCAGCGACTGGAAAAGCCCGGCGCCCTATTCGCGCGTACAAACGCCTTTTGTCGCGGTCCAGGCACTTGATCGCATCATAGACACGCCCGACAAGGCCAACGCCGTGCTGCGCGCCGGCCTCAATCTGCGCATCCGCGACGACCATCCCGACTATCCCGCGCTGATACTGGCCAATTACCTGATCGGCGGCACCTCCGGGGCGCGTCTGCCCCGGCGCATACGCGAACAGGAAGGGCTGTCGTACAGCGTCTCCTCCTTTCTCGCTGCCAGCAGCATTGATGACAAGGGTGAGTTCGGGATTTCCGCGATTTTTGCTCCTCAGAATCGCGTCCGGCTGGAAACCCTGGTGAAGGAAGAGTTGCAGCGTGTTCTGGCCGAAGGCTTCTCCGAGGAGGAAATTAACGCTGGCAAGCAAGGCCTGCTGCAATCCCGCCAGATTGCACGCACCCAGGATGGAGCCGTTGCCGGCCGGTTGACCACCCTGCTCTACCTGGGACGTACCTTTGCCTGGGATGAACTAATGGACAAACGCATGGCTGCACTCAGTCCTGCCGAGGTAAACACTGTGTTGCGTCGCTATATCAGTGTGAACAACCTGTCCCTGGTGCGGGCTGGCGACTTCAAATCTGCGCTGGCCGGGACCTCCGGCAGTGGGACCGCCCCTTGACGCCCCCTACTTGATTTGTTCGTAGCGGATTTCCAGGACTTCCAGTTCTTCGCTGCCGGCCGGAGTGCGCAGCAGCACGACATCGCCCTCCTGTGCCTTGAGCAGCGCCTTGGCCACGGGCGAAATCCAGGACACCCGCCCCCTGGCCGGGTCGGCTTCATCGATGCCCACGATGCTGACCGTGTGCTCGACGCCCAGGCGGTCGGCGTACACCACGGTTGCACCGAAAAAAATCTGGTCGCTCCGGCCATCGCGCGGATCAACCACTTCGGCATTCTCGAGGCGCTTCATCAGATAGCGGATACGGTGGTCAATTTCGCGCAGCCGCCGCTTGCCGTAGATGTAATCGCCGTTCTCCGAGCGGTCGCCGTTGGAGGCGGCCCAGGACACAGTGCGTACTACTTCGGGTCTTTCCCTCTCGACCAGGGCCTTCAGCTCGCTTTTAAGACGCGCATGGCCCGCCGGCGTGATATAGTTTTTAACGCCCGGAAGGGGATTTTCGGGACTGGGAAGATCGTCGGCGGGGTCCTCGCCCCCATCGCTTTCCCGGGTAAAGGCTTTATTCATGCATGGTTTTTGATTCAGACGGTATTGGTGCAGCGGCCAGACCGGCTGGCATTGAGAACATTATAACGAGGGCCTCGGCAAAATCCGGCTGAAGCCCCCGAATTACGGGGGGTAGTATGCAGATCAGCAAGCGCGCAATGGAGTGGACACTTTTCGGGCTGGTGGGCGTGACCGCAGGTCATGGCAAACCTGCCTCAAAGCTGGCTGGAATTGGCCAGCATCAACCGCAATCTGCTGCTGGCGGTGCTGGTGCTGACCGTGTTCATCGCACTGTTCCTCTACCTCAAGTTCCAGTTCTTCATTCTCGTCGTCTTGCTGGCCCTGGGCGCGAACATGCCATCGGAAGTCTCCGACCAACTGGGTATTTCCACGCTGCCGCTGATCATTGCCATGGGCTTCATGGTGGGCATCTCGCTGATCAACTACGTCGTTGATCTGCTGCCCTCGGGACTGGAGGAAAAACCCAAGGAGCAAAGCGCGGAAGGCATCAAGGCGCTGTTCTACGCCATAGAGAAGGGCAACCTGGTCTATGCACAGAAGGTGCTGTCCATGAATTTCGATCCCAACCTGCGCGCCGACAACGGTTACACCCCGCTGATGTATGCGGCGGCACGGGGCGACCCCAAGATGTGCGATCTGTTGATACGCAACGGCGCCAACGTCAACACCATGAGCGCGGACGGCGATACCGCCATAGAACTGGCGCTGCGCGCGGGCTCCCAGGAAGTGGCCGACATCCTGAAAAAAGCGCGTGTGGAACAGCTTGCGCGCGATGAAGCCGCCAAAGCCAAGCCCGCCTGAGCAGGAAGTTCCACCACCTGCTCCAGGTCGCGCCACGTAACAATTTGTAAAGGTCTGTCACGCCACAGAACTCTCCGCCCGCACCCCGTTCAAAGGGGTATCGCAGACTAGGAGTTCTCCCATGACTACATCCTCAAGATTCAAGATTGCCGCGGCTTCCACTGGGCTGGCCGCATGGACTCTGGCTGTCGCCGCACTGGTAAGCAACGGCATCGCGGATCCCGTCGGTTTCTCACACGCCGCTGCAACGCCGGTTGCTTCCACCGCGGCTTCCACGCCTGCCCCAACCATCGGCCGAACACTGCCTGATTTCAGCACCCTGGTCGAGCAGAATGGACCCGCTGTGGTCAACATCAGCACCACCCAGAAGGGGCGCAATGCCGAGATGCAACTGCCGGTCCAGC